>NZ_BAAHAT010000001.1:0-535156 GCF_054777355.1 Lysobacter olei
ATCTGCTCGTCGGTGAAGCGCTTCTTCATGTCCGTCCTCTTCTTGGGAACGGACTCTACTTAAGTCAGGGTGGCCCTGAAAACCGGGGGCAGGTCACGACGACCACGCCAAACTCGGCCAGTAGCCCACGCAGTCGATTGCTGGTGGCCAAGGCCTCGGCCTTGTAACCCTCCCGCACCCGATGCACTGCCAGCCGAGCCTGCTGGTCGACGGACTTCATCGGCACGAATCGCATATTGCCTTGCCGCGCTGCGGTCGCGATGGCTTCGGCGTCATTCCGATCGTTCTTTGCCGTGCGGCTCTTGCGAAATGGCGTCACGAACTGCGCAGCGATCAGCTTGGGGACGAGCCCCACGTCCCGGCAATACCGGGCCCAGTGGTGGGCGCCGCTGCATGCTTCCATCGCCACGACGGTGCCGGAGGGCAGCTGTGCCAACCAAACCCCAAGGGCGTCCCGCCGCAGGTCGCGGCGCTGCCGGACGTGCCCCGTGGCGTCCAACTCGCAGGCCGAGAACACCAGTTTCGCCAGATCAATGCCAATGGTTATAGTGCCCATGGGAGACTTCTCCTCTGCGTTGATTGAGTCGCAACCCAATCATGGCCCTCGAGGCCGAACGGCAATGCCGTCGGAGGGGAAGTCTCCTTTTTACTCATTCAAGTCAAAGCCACTTTGTGGTTCGACTTAATTCAAGTGTTAGGCCGCATGAGACACATCTTCGCCGTCATATTGCTTGCTTTATGTGCTTGCGCAGGACCGATAGAGCCAGCGATGCCGTTATTGCCGGCATTCGATAGTTATAGCTGCCCTTACCTCCCCAGTGACTCAGGCTATTCGGTGCAGGGGCGGGTTGGCCCCGACTACACAATTTGCACTCTTACCCCGCTTCGGCCTGGGCTTCTTCCCGCCGAGCTGCGCGTAGGTGGTCATTGGTCGCTGCCGACCGACAGTCGCTTCGCTGGCTTCTCCAAGACGTCAGTTGGTCGCATCGCTTGGTTCTATGGTGTTAGAGACAATGCCGTGCACGAGCGGGTGGCTTTCCTGCCAACTGGACTTGGCAGGCCGCCTCATGTCCAACTGGTCGTCTATGGCGGCAGCGTCCATGACGCCACACTGCAGCGTGAGCCACTACTCGCGGCGGCTGTTCGCGCTAGCATGCGCCCTAACAATTCATTCAAGTTGAAGCAGCTTCGCTGCTCGACTTAATTCAAGTGTTAGGCCCATACATGCGACTTCGTTCAAAAGCAGCGCTTCTAGCCTCGGTTGCGGGCATTGCTCTTGCAACCTTCTATTTCTGGCGTGCCCCGCTGGCCCTGCCTGGAGTTCAAATCAGTGCTGACGTTTGCGATGACTCCCAATCGACGGAGACTACCGTTCAAGGCGCTTGGTCTGGCTCGGCGTATCAACTGGTCGTAGATCAGCCAGAGAACTGTGCAGTTACCCTGCACTCCGCTTCGGTCCAGCGTCTTGGCAGCCACCTGTTCGTCCGAACCAAATACCTGTCGTCCTCCGGCATGTATACATCCTGCTACTGCCGACACCGCACCAAGCTCAGTATCCCAGGCCTTCCGCGCCAAGCCTTTCGGGCTCACGTATATTCGTGGCCCTAACGATTCATTCAAGCCTAAGCTGCTTCGCGGCTCGGCTTAATTCAGGCGTTGGGGCGCACTGCACCACAGATTTCTTCTGGAGAATTTGTGGTACGGACACTTTTCTTGACTCTCCTTGTTGCTCTCATCTCGTCCTGCGCATCCCACCGGGGGACAAGCAAACACCGCTACTCTGGGGTTGGCACGTGCGGTTGCTAGAAGCAGCGCGTTTCAGCCATCAAGGGCGACGATACTGATCAGCCAAGCCACCGCGGTAGTCAAAGGCCCCAGCCGAGGACATTTCATGCTCCCCCCTGGTTCTGGCAATATGGGCGGAAAGGGAGTCTTCAGCACATGGATAAAGAACAAGCCAACTCCGCTGCCAATGTCCTGATGGACATTGAACGCACAAACAGACCCACCAGGGCGCGGCACGCGGCCACCCCGCATTACCAGCGCACCGTCAGCAGCGGCAGCCTCATCGGCTTTGGGCTCGGGATGCTTGCGGGTGGTCTGCTCCTTGACAACATTTTTCCGGCCTCATTGGTTGGCACCGTACTCGGCGCACTGACCGGCCGCTACGTGGCCCCCCGCTTCATGAAACCCAAGGCCTAGTACCGCAAGCCGCTGAAGTCCATACACGCTGCAGTGGGCTCGCTGCCCCTTGTGGCTAAGACAACAGGGACAAGGAGTCGCGAAATGAATCGTCGTATTCTGGTGGCCGTCGCAGTAACCGTTCTCGCCTATGTCGCCCTTGAGCGGCTTGGAAGCTGGTTTACGCCGCAACCTGAACTGACCGCCGATCCCGACGAGCACATGCGCCTGCTCGCCTTCATCAGTGCTGGCATCGTCTTTTTCGCTGTCTCTGTCGGTTCATGGGTGGCGCGAGGCAGCTTTCTGCGGCCCGCACTCGCCCTTTGGTGCGTGTCTGTCATTGCATCCATGGCAGTCGGCTACAAGTTGCAACGGGTAGCAGTGCCAAGGGAGTTCGGAGAGTTCGCCTGGGTGAACGCGCCCATGCTTGGCGCGACGCTGGGCGCAACCCTGCTTGGCGTCGTTTTCGGCGGCTTCCTTGTCCGGGCTCAAGCCCGCCAATCCACCCCCGCGGGTTGAAGCGAAAATGCCAATGCGCCACCTCATCGCGGTGATGGCGTGTGCAGGCGCCCTGGGTGTTGCATTTGTGGCGGCACCTTACCTCCGGACTCGAGGGATCCCCACCGGCGGCCTAATGATGATCTTGGTGGCTGCGGTCCTCGCGGCGATGTGGCGCGCCATAACAAGCCGGCCAAAAAAGCCTTAACGGCTCAATCCATCTGAAGCTGCGACAGTTATCGAACCTGATTTACAGGCAACGCAATGCCGCCCTTCCAGAATCAAAATCGGCATCACGTCGTCGCCCCATATATCTCTTGAGTTGTGCTGCCCCAAGGAGACTCACGATGGATTGGCTGTGGTTGTCACTCACCTGTATGGTTGTCGCGCTTGCCACGCACTACGCGATCCGCTGGTTCTGGCTTGCGCTTCCGCTGGCTGCGCTTCTCGGCCCGCTTGCTCATATCACCCTGACGCATCTTGTTTTGGGGGATTCCGGCAGCACGGATGGTCTGGCATTGGTATTCGGCCAGGTCGTCGCCCTGCCGATATCGGCGCTGGCGGGCGCTGTGATTCGTGAGCTTGGCAGTCGGCGTTACCCTGATGCCACATCAACGACTGGACGGATCCGCACGCCCGACTGACGCCGTCGACACTCGCCCCAGAGCCTCCTCGATATCGCGCTCCTCCAGCAGCGTGCCGAATGCCATGCCGTGCTGCCCCGCCACGCGACTGCGATGGAACGCATCCGCCAGCGGGCTGCGAGCCTGGCGCAGCACGGCGGCCTGCATCGAGACAGCCAGCCGCTCCACCAGCCAGCGCGCATGCACCTCCGGGACCGCACGGCCTTCGGCCAGCACTCCGTGCAGGGTGGTCGCCACGGCTTCGCCGCCCTCGGCGCCCATCGCACCGCTCGCCTCCAGCCACTGCCACAACGCCTGCCCCTGCACCGGCTCACGCGACAATGCACGCAGCACGTCCAGGCACTGAATGTTGCCGCTGCCCTCCCAGATCGAGTTGAGCGGCGCCTGGCGGTACAGTCGGGGCAGCATGGACTCCTCCACGTAACCGGCACCACCGAGGCATTCCTGCGCCTCGTTGACGAACGCCGGCGCGCGCTTGCACACCCAGTATTTGCCTGCGGCGGTGCCGATGCGCGCCAAGGCGGCGGCCAACGGGTCTGCGTCCGCTTGCTCGATGGCGCGGGCCACACGCATTGCCAACGCGATGGCCGCCTCGGCCTCCAAGGCGAGGTCGGCCAGCACGTTGCGCATCAATGGCTGGTCCAGGAGCGCGCGGCCGAAGGCGCGGCGGTGGCGCGCGTGCTGCAGCGCGTGCGCCAACGCCATCCGCATCTCGGCGGCGGAGCCGAGCATGCAGTCCAGCCGCGTCAGCATGACCATCTCCAGGATGGTTGCCACGCCACGCCCTTCCTCGCCGATGCGACGTGCCCATGCACCGCAGAACTCGACCTCACTGGACGCGTTGGACCAGTCGCCGAGCTTCTCTTTCAGGCGCATCACCCGATACGCATTGCGGCGACCATCGGGCAACAGGCGCGGCAACAGCAGGCAGGTCAGGCCAGCGGGCGCCTGCGCGAGCACCAGGAATCCATCGGACATCGGCGCGGACATGAACCATTTGTGCCCGACCAGCGTGTACTCCCCTTCCGCGGCCGTCGGCTCGGCGCGGGTGGTGTTTGCCCGCACGTCCGAGCCGCCCTGCTTTTCGGTCATGCCCATGCCGAGCGTGACGCCCGCCTTCTGCCCGATGGGCACCTCGCGTGGGTCGTAGTGGGGTGCGACCGCCTTGATCCGCCACTCGGCCAGCGCGGGCTCGCGACGCAGCACGGGAAGGGCGGCATGCGTCATCGTCAGCGGGCAGCTGGTGCCTGGCTCCGCCTGATGGTGCAGGTAGCTCAGCGCCGCGCGTGCGACGTGGGCGCCGGAGGCATTGGCGGTCCATGACAGGCCTGCCACACCATGCCTGATGGCCGCATCCATCAGCCGGTGGTAGGCGGGGTGGAACTCAACCCGGTCGATGCGGTGGCCGAAGCGATCGTGCGTGCGCAGGCGCGGACGGTCGCGGTGGGCATCGAAGGACAGCGCGTACAGTTCGTCACCGGCGAGCGCGCCATAAGCGGCCAGGTGCTGGGCGAAGGCAGCCCCGCCTTCGCGGCCCACCGCATCGCGAAGCGCGACGTCATCGGCCCACAGGTTCCGCGAGGCGAACTCGGGCGGCTGGTTGTCGACCCGGTGGGTGTCGAACGGCGGCAGGTCCATGCACGGCTCCGGCGGTGACCCTGCCCCGATTGTGCGCCGGCACCGGCCGGGTGTCGCGCAAAAAAAAACCCCGCGCCAGGCGCGGGGTTCCGAAACAGGTCACTGAATCAGACAGGCTGTACGCCCGATGCCTGCGCGCCCTTCGGGCCCTGGGTCAGCTCGTAGCTGACGCGCTGTCCTTCCTGCAGGCTGCGGAAGCCCTTGGCGTTGATCGCCGAGAAGTGCACGAACACGTCCGCGCTCCCATCCTCAGGCGAAATGAAGCCAAAACCCTTGGCGTCGTTGAACCACTTCACGGTGCCGTACTGCATATCCTTGATGACCTCATGCTGGGTGCGTTGAGCGCACGGCCGCCCGATGACGGCAAGCGCGCGCCCCGAGTATGCAAACTGAACGCCGGCTTTACAATCATCCTGGCCCGCCCCCTCCCCAAGAGGCGGCGGTCGGCCACAGTAGCGCCGCCCAGGCTCGCCCCGGGGTCAGCCCGCCAGCAATGCCTTCAGCAAGCCCGGCAGGCCGGCGGATGCAGCGGCCACGTTGTCGAGCACATCCTGCAAGGTGATGACCTCGTCCGGGTCAGGGCCGGCACCTGCCGCCCAGTTGGCCACGATCGCCAGGCAGGCGTAATCCAGATCCATTTCCCGGGCCAGGCCGGCTTCGGGCATGCCGGTCATGCCGACCAGGTCGCACCCGTCGCGGCGCATGCGCACGATCTCGGCGCGGGTCTCCAGCCGCGGGCCCTGCGTGGCGCCATAGCAGCCGCCGTCGACCAGCGCCACGTGGGCCTTGACCGCCGCCGCGACCACCGACTGGCGCAGGCTACGGGTGTAGGGCTCGCCGAAATCCACGTGGAGCACCTCGGTGCCCTCCTCCTCGCAGATCGTGGAGATCCGGCCCCAGGTGTAGTCGATGAGCTGGTCCGGGCAGGCCAGCACGCGCGGCCCAAAGCGTTCGGTGATGCCGCCGACGGTGTTCAGCGCCAGCACGCGCTCGGCACCCAGTGCCTGCAACGCGGCCAGGTTGGCGCGGTAATTGATCTTGTGCGGCGGCACCGAGTGGCCTTCGCCGTGGCGCGCCATGAACGCGACGCGGTGGCCGTCCAGCATGCCCACGCGCACGGGCCCGGAGGGCATGCCGTAGCGGGTCTCGGGCTCGTGGGTGGTCACGTCCTGCAAGTCGGCCAGCTTGTAGAGGCCGGTGCCGCCGATGATGGCGAGTTCGATGGTGCTCACGGTGAGGTGCTCTCGGTACCAGCAGTCAAAATGGTATCGGCGCGACGGTGCGCGCCTTCGGTCGACAGGCGCCCCACCACGACAATCGCAGCCCACAGTGCCGCGCCCGCGACGGTGGCGAGGACATCCTGCAGGTCAAACGTGCGGTTGGGCCGGTACACCTGCACGAATTCCCAGGCCAACAATCCGCCCGCGCTGAAAAGGAGGGCCAAAGCGTGGGTTCGCGTTTCGCGCCACAGCTGTGACCACGCATAAGGCGCTGCTGACCCCGCGCCGCGCAGCAGTTGCACGGCGACGATCAAGCCCGGGATCGTGGCCGCCGCAACCAGGTTAGGGGCATATCCCAGGAATGCGGAGGCGTCACCGCTTTCGCGCAGATACTTGATCCCGCTGACCCCGAGCTGCCCCAGGACCATCAGCATCGACATCCACCCTGCGACGCTCCCTCGCGTGGTCATGCGCTCAATCCTTCAGCGCGTAGATGTCCGGCAGGTTGCGGCCCTGCTCGTGGTAGTCCATGCCGTAGCCGAAGACATAGCGGTCTGGCACGGTCACGGCCACGTAGTCGGCGCAGATGCCGGGCACGCAGCGGTCGTGGTCCTTCACCGACAGCGCGGCGATGCGCACGTCGGCGGCGCCTTCGGACAGGCACCAGTCGCGCACGGCGGCCAGGGTGTGGCCTTCGTCGAGGATGTCATCGGCCAGGATCACGCGGCGGCCAGCGAGCGGCGTGGCCGGGCGGTGCTTCCACACCAGGTCGCTGCCGGTGGTCTGGCCGCGGTAGCGGGTGGCGTGCAGGTAGTCGAACTCCAGGTCCAGGCCCAGTGCACCCAGTTCCATGGCCAGCTGCGCGGCGAACGGCAGGCCGCCGTGCATGATCGTCAGGTAGACCGGTACCGTGCCGGCGAAGTCGCGGTGGATCTCGGCGGCCATCTGCCGGACGCCGGCGTCAATGGTGGCGCGGTCGACCACCACTTCAGCGTTGGCGAGGGCATCGGCCAGCGCGGGGCGCGTGTCGGCGGTCATCAGGCAATTCCTTCCTGGCGGGCGCGGGCTGCGCCGTAGCGGGCATCGGCCAGCAGGCCGTCCCAGCCCATGGGGCCGCGACCGATCAGGCCGGTCAGCGCCATGGTGTTGAGCTTGCGGTCCTTGATGGCATCCAGCGACTCTTCCACCAGCTCCGGGTGGCAGACCAGCACGACGTCGCAACCCGCATCCAGGTGCAAGTCCACGCGCTGCTTGATGCCGCCGGCCGAGAACGCGGCCGCCATCCCGATGTCATCGCTGAAGACGACACCGCGGAAACCCATCTCCTTGCGCAGGATGTCCTCGATCCAGACCTTGGAAAAACCGGCAGGTTCCGGCGCAACCGCCGGGTAGACCACGTGCGCCATCATCACCGCATCGGCCTTGGCCTCGATACCCGCGACGAACGGCACCAGGTCCAGCGCGCGGATCTCGTCCAGCGGGCGCGGGTCGATGGCGTCATCGAAATGCGTGTCTTCCAGCACCGAGCCGTGGCCCGGGAAGTGCTTGAGCGTGGCGGCCATGCCGGCACTGTGCATGCCACGCACGTAGGCACGGGTGAAGTCGGCGACGACGGCAGGATCTTCAGAAAAGGCGCGGTTGCCGATCGCGCGGTTGCCACGCCCGAGGTCCACCACCGGGGCGAAGCTGAGGTCAACGCCGGTGGCGCGCACCTCGCTGGCCATCAGCCAGGCGTGCTCTTCGGCCATGGCCAGTGCGGCAGCCTTGTCCTGTGCATAAAGGCGACCGAAGTTCTCCAGCGGCGGCAGCGCGCTGTAGCCCTCGCGGAAGCGCTGCACGCGGCCGCCTTCCTGATCCACGCAGACCAGCTGCGGGCGCGGGGCGGCTTCGCGGATGGCCTGCGACAGCTCCGCCACCTGCGCCTTCGACGCAAAGTTGCGGGAGAACAGGATCACGCCGGCGCACGCATCATGCTGCAGCCAGTCGCGCTCCTGCGCGGTGAGTTCGGTGCCGGCGACGCCGATAACGAGCATTCGGGAAACTCCAGGGTTCGGATGACGGCGCCACTGCGCCGCGGGGTCAGGGGATTGTGGCGCAGATGCCGGGTCGGGCGCAGCCCATGGGGCTGAACAGGCCGCACACTAGGCAAGGCCCAACGCCGCAAGCGCATGGCCGGGCAGCGGGGCGCATTGCCACGCAGCGCGGTCGGGCGGCTTCAGCCCTGCCCGGCCTTTTCGGCATCAGTCCACTGGCTATAGGGGCGCGTGGCGAGCGCCAGGTTGTAGTAGCGCGGGCTATCGGTGACCTCGGCGCCGGCCCAGTCGGGCTTGGCGAAGGCTTCATCCGCCGAGGCCAGCTCGATCTCGGCCACCACCAGCCCGGCGTTCTCGCCAAGGAACTCGTCCACCTCCCACAGGTGGCCTTCGAACGTCACGTAATGGCGGCGCTTGTCCACCAGCCCGCCCACGCTCAGCGCCAGCAAGCCGCGTGCGTCGTCCACCGGGATGGCGTAGTCGAATTCCTGGCGGGTGTGGCCCAGCTCGCGCGACTTGAGATTGAGGTAGGCCTCCTCACCTTGGATGCGCACGCGTACCGAGGCTTTCATCGCGCCGGTGTCCATCGCCGCTAGGTCGTTGAGGTAACCCTGCGCCATCGGCACGACCTTGTGTGCGGCGGCGCGCCAGCCGTCGCCGGTGACGAGGAATTTGCGTTCGATTTCGATACCCATGGCTCAGGCCTGCTCGAACATGGCGATGGACTCGACGTGCGCGGTGTGCGGGAACATATCCATCACGCCAGCAGCCTTGAGCTTCCAGCCGCGCTCATTGACCAGGTAGCCCGCATCGCGCGCCAGCGAAGCCGGATGGCAGCTCACGTACACGATGCGCTTGAACTGTTTGAGCGGCAGCTGCGTCAACACGAAGTCCGCGCCCGAGCGCGGCGGGTCCAACAGCAGCTTGTCAAAGCCTTCGCGCATCCAGGTGTGCCCCGACAGGTCCTTGCCCAGATCGGCCGCGTGGAACTGCGCGTTGGGCAGGCTGTTGTGCGCGGCGTTTTCGCGGGCGCGCAGCACGAGCCCGGCCTCGCCTTCCACGCCCACCACTTCGCGCACGGTGCGCGCCAGCGGCAGGGTGAAGTTGCCCAATCCGCAGAACAGGTCGAGCACGCGCTCGTCCGGCTGCGCGTCCAGCAGGTCCAGCGCGCTGCGGATCATCTTGCCGTTGAGCCCGGCATTGACCTGGATGAAATCCAGCGGACGGAACTTGAACTCCAGGTTCCACTCCGGCAGCGAGAAGGCCAGCTTGACCTGCTCCGGCCACAGCGGGTGCACGCTATCCACGCCACCGGGCTGCAGGAAGATGGCGAAGCGGTGCTGCTGGCCGAAGGCGACCAGCGCCGCCTTGTCGGCGTCCGACAGCGGCGAGAGGTGTCGGATGGTCAACGCGATGCCGCTGAACTCGGCCTGCGGGTCGCCGGCGATGAACTCGATCTGCGGAATGTCCTTGCGCGCCTGCAGGCCATCGACCAGCGTCGCCAGCGCCGCCACCTTGTCGCCGATCTCTGGGATGACCGTGTGGCAGAAGGACACGTCGGCCACGAAACGCGGATCAACCTCGCGGAAACCGACGAGGGTCTTGTCCTTCTTGTCGACGCGGCGCACCGAGAAGCGGCCCTTGCGACGGTAGCCCCACGACGCGTCGGTCAGCGGCGGCAGCACGGTTTCCGGCGTGACGTGACCGATACGGGAGAGGTTCTCCAGCAGTACGTTCTGCTTGGCGAGGATCTGCTTGTCCTCGGCGTAGTGCTGCATGGCGCAGCCGCTGCACACGCCGAAGTGCGCGCAGCGCGGCTCCACGCGCTCCGGTGCGGCCACCAGCACCTCGACGGTCTTGGCCTCGTCGAAGTTGCGGTTGCGCCCGGTCTGGCTGGCCATCACCCGCTCGCCCGGCAGGGCCCCGGCGACGAACACGGCCTTGCCGTTCTCCCGGCGGGCGACGCCGCGGCCGTCATGGGTCAGGCCGGTGATCTCGGCTTCGAAGGGGGTCTGGTCGATTCGCGCCACGGTGACGGCCGGTTTTCAGGGGGTGGCTATTGTCGCAGATACGGGAAACAGGGGCCGCTCCTGCACGACAACAGAAAAGGGGTGGCTGATCGGGCCACCCCTTCTGCTCTGCCAGTGGCGCTCCGGCCGTGGAAGGCGTTACTTCTGCTTCCAGGCCCCACCCGACTGGTACCACCAGCCCGAGCGCGCACTGTCGATCCACTGCTTGGCGAACACGTCGCGGATCTGGTTTTCCCACTCCGGGTGCCCGTTGGCCACCGCCACTTCGCGGTACACCGCCTTGCGGTCGCGGTTGTCGTCGGCCACGGCCTGGTTGACCGCCACGCGGTCCTTCAGCGCCAGCTTGGACGCGTCGCGCACCACGATGGTGCCGTCTCCGGCAAAGCCCAGCGCGCCGGCATCGAAGCCCGCGCGCAGCTGCGCGTCAAAGCGGGACGCCATGCGCGCCTGGATCGCCTGGATGGCCGGCGTCTTGATGGTGATGTCCGGCGCGGACTGCGCGTGCGCGCTGCCGATGCCCACCAGCGACAGCCAGTCGATGCGCGAGGCGAGCGCCGCCGGCGTCATCGGCCGGGACAACGAAGCACTCTGCCCGCCCGGCTTGCCTTCCTGCGACGCCGGGGCCTTCGCCTCGTCGCCAATCACCTTCTCGACGAACTCCTTGGCCGCTTCCTTGGCCTCGGCGGCCGGGAAGTAGACATTGATCGTCACGCACGCCGTCAACATGACGGCGGCAACCGGAATACCCATCCAACGGCGCATGCGAACTCTCCTGTGTGTACGTTGCGGTGCTGCGTTCACTCCACGACGGGCTTGACGTCGCCTTTGCCAATCGCCGCGAGGCGTTCGAGCAAGGTCGGCCAATCCACCCGACGGTTGAAACCCACCACGGTCAGCCGGGGCAGCCCCGCGCCTTCCACGATAATAAAGCCCTGCCCGGCTGAACCGAGGCCATCCATGGTGCAAACCTCATCGACCAGCCGGCAGGCGATGCCAATGCGCTTGTAGCCAAAGTCGTCAAACAGGCCAATCAGCTGCCCCTGCAGGCTGCTGACAAACGAAGCATCACCCACGCTGGAGATGTTCTGCACGGCGCGCTGGGAAATGCGCTGGCGCAGGCCGCGCTTGCGCTCGGTGCGCAATTGCGCGTCAAAGGCCACCGGCTGCCAGTCCACCAGGCGCAACCCGCTGATCCGGCCGTCGAGCGCGCCCGTGATGCTGCCGAAACCGAACACGCCGGTCGTGGACTCCAGGTCCAGGTCATCGATGTCGATATCGGCCGTCAGCGTGGGCGCCACGCCGAAGGGTCGCTCCATCGCCAGCGATGACACGCGCACCCGCCCATTGAACAGCTGCATGTCCAGGCCGCCATCGAAGTCCAGCCGGTCGTTCGCGTAGCGCGCGCGCGGAATGCTGCCACTCAGATTGCCAGTGAATGCCGGCCAGTCCAGCGCCTTGGACAACTGGGCAATGTCCACGCGATCCAGCGCCAGCCCGAACTCGACCTCGAGTCCGCGATCGGCCGCAGGCGGCCGGATGCGCACGTCATCGAAGCGGGCGTAGCCTCCCAGCACCGGCAGAGTGACCGGTGCGGCCACGCGCAGTTCCCCGCCTTCGCTGGCAAAAGGGAGGCGGGCTGGGCCGAAAGCGAGCCCGTACAGCGCGCCGCCTTGCCACTGCAACGCGCTCTGCACCGGTGCACCGCCGGAAAACGCCACGTCGCCGTCCAGGCCGTTGAAGTCGAAGCGCCCCTGCGGGTCGTCGATTGTGACGCCGTGCAGGCGCATCAATGCGCCCCGCAGTTGCCCGTTGGCCACATCGACCCAGGCGTCCGCTGCGCCTGACAACGCTAGGTCGCCCAGGCCCGCGAGGCCCAACCAACCCGACAGGTAACCGTCCCGCAAAGGTGCCAGCGACCCGCTCTCCAGGCGCAAGGTTGCCGAGTGCAAGGAGCCCTCAGGCGTCAGGGACGCGCGGCCCGACGCGACCAGGATCCCGTCGTCCTGCCAGTGCAGGTCGTGGAAGTCCCAGCCACCCTCGCCGCGCTTCTGCCCGGCCACCCGCAGCCCGACCCGTCGGTCCTGCAACGAGACGTAGGTGGTGCCGAAGAGCATCTCGCCACCCCGCAGCTGCCCCCGCACACTCACGGTGTCGGTGTCGGCGAACGCCGCACGCACATCGAGGTCGCCGCCCAGACCCTCCGCGGCAATCGTGCCGTCAGGCGTGTCGATGGCGACGCCGCGCAATCGCAGCGGGCCGCTGACGCGCAACGGCTGACCCGCGGCACTGTCGATGTCCAGGCGCCCAGACAATTGACCCGCGTTGAGGCGCGCCGCGGGCCACGCCGTTGCCAGCAGCGCCTGGGTCCAGGCCAACGGCACGTCCGTCAGGTCGATGCGGGTGACGTCGGGCGTCGCGGCATTGCGCAGCAGATGCAGGCGCGAAGGTCCGCGCACCAGACTCGCCTCGGTCACCGCGACGCCCAGCGCGACCGCCAGGCGGAAGGGGGGACCGCCCGCGGCGCGCACGTCGCCCTCGCAACGCCAGCCGCCTTGTCCATCACGCCGCAAGGGACACTGCCACGACACGTTCTTCAGCCGGTATCCCAGCTCGGGGGCATCGGCGCGGCCCGCCCGAAGATGCAGCCGACCGGGCCCGGCATCGTCATTCCACTCCAGCCGCACCTGCACATCCTGGAGCGTCGCCGCCGCCGTGGTCACGCGCTGGATACGCGCCGTCATCGCCCGCGCATGCGCCCCTGCCGCGGCCAGTAGCAGCGCGCACAGCACCGCGCACTGCATGAGCAGCAGCACTGAGGGCGTTCGCAGGCGTACCATCCGGGGCTCCATGGCCGCAGCATAACCAGCCCGCGCGAACTGCTCATGAAATCCGGCGACGCTCCCTGCATCCTGCTGGTCGAAGACGACCCCGTGGCCCTCGCCTTCCTCACGGCGGCGGCGGCATCGGCCGGTGTGTCGGTCGACGGCGCAGGCAGCGTGGCGCAGGCACTGAGGCGCGCCGAACATCAGCGCCATGCCCTGTGGCTGATCGATGCCAACCTGCCCGACGGGCGCGGGGAGGCGCTGTTGGCGGCACTGAAACAACGCCAGCCGGACACCCCGGCGATCGCGCACACCGCATCGCATCTGCGCGACGAACTGGACGCCCTGCAGCAGGCCGGCTTCGACGAGGTGCTGGTGAAGCCGCTGCCGGCACAGGCGGTGGCCGGCGCCATTCGGCGCGCATTGAAGCTCGACACGCTGGGGGACACCCACCTGCATGCCCCCACCGCGCTACCCGGCAAGCTCCCCGTTTGGGATGACGACGACGCCGCGCGCTCGATGGGCGGAAACCTCGACCATGTCGCGGCGCTCCGCGATCTTTTCCTGGCCGAGCTGCCGCTCGCGCGCGACCGCATTGCCAGTGCAGGCCGCGATGCGCACGCCACCACGGTGCTCGAAGAAGTACACAAACTCAGGGCGAGTTGCGGGTTCGTGGGCGCGCCCCGGCTTGCAGCCGCGGCCGCCCAGCTGCGCACGCAGCCCACCGAACCCGCCGCACTGCTGCGATTCGACCAGGCCGTGGAAGACACGCTCGACACGCCACCGCTGCATCGGCGGGCAAGCACTACATCCCCCGCAGGCGTTTGAGGCCGGGGGACCGTAGGCAACGACAGCGACAACGCGTCAGTCGCCGGCACGGTCCGAAGTTGGCGGCGCGGTCGACTCCGGTGCCAGGGGCGACGCCGCCTCGTTGGCGGACGCGCGCGCGTTGCCCGACATCGGCCGATCCTCCGCCCGCGGCAACGCGGCCAGCATGTCCCACGACTTCAGACCACGCGGCCCCAGATGGTGCGCCAGCACGCCACGCAGCACGTGGCGCAGTCCCGCCAGGTCATCCTTTTCCGGCAGCACATCGTTGGCCAACGCAAGCAGTGCGCGTCCGGTCGCGGCGGTCGAACGGTCGCCGTGTCCCCGGTCACTGAGGACGCGCCACGGACCGTGCTCCGGCTCGATGCGGTAGCGTGCCGCGGCGTCGATGGGCATGCCGTCGCCGTCGCAGCTCCAGTCGAATCCAAAGCCGAGCGCATCCAGCAGATCGCGCTCGTAACGCCGCAGCGTCCACGCCAGCGGCTCGCCCGCGCGCAGTCGCTCGCGCGCGACCGCATACGCCACGAACAATTCAGGGGCCGGGTCCAATCGCGGTGCGAGCCGCAGCGTCAATTCGTTGAGGTAGAACGCGCCAAGCATGGCGTTGCCGCCCAATCGCGGCGCGATGTCCACCGCTTCGGCGGCGGTCAGGCGCGCCAACTCGCCGCGCAGCAGCGCATCCAGCCGGATCAACTGCAGCGGCTGCAGCGCGGCGCGCAAGACGTGGCGCTTGGGTCCCTGCACGCCACGCGCCACCAGCCCAACGCGTCCGTGCGTGGCCGTCAGCACTTCCACCAGCAGGCTGGTTTCCCGCCACGGCCGTGCATGCAGGACGAAGGCGGGCTCGGCGGTCAGCTGCATGGGCCCTCCCTCACGGGTTCAGCCAGTGGCAAATCCAGGGGTTCACGGGCGGCCCGCAAGGCGTCGCCGCCCCGATCACTCAGTCGTGGTAGCCGAAGGCGCGCAGCGCGGCCTCATCGTCCGACCAGCCTTCACGCACGCGCACCCAGGTCTGCAGGAACACCTTGGCGCCAAACAGCCGCTCCATCTGGATGCGCGCCTTCGCGCCGATCTCGCGCAGGCGTTCGCCGCCCTTTCCGATCACGATGGCCTTCTGCCCGTCGCGCTCGACCCAGATCACCGCGCCGATGCGCAGCATCGTGCCATCGACCTCAAACTGCTCGATCTCCACCGTGGTGGCATACGGCAGTTCCTCGCCCAACTGGCGCATGAGCTGCTCGCGCACCATCTCACCGGCCAGGAAGCGCTGGCTCTTGTCGGTGATCTCGTCCTCGCCGTACAGCGCGTCCTGCTCCGGCAGGTGCTCCAGCACGGACTTCACCAGCGGCTGCAGGCCGGTGCGCTTGAGCGCGGAGACCGGGTGGATGGCGGCGAAGTCGCGGCCTTCGCTGACCTGCGCCAGGTAGGGCAGCAGCGCCGACTTGTCCTTGAGGCGATCCACCTGGTTCACCACCAGCACCACCGGCAGGCCCGCGCCACGCAGGGCTTCATAGGCAAAGCCGTCCGCCTCGTCCCACTGGCCGGCACGCACCACCAGCAGGGCCACGTCCACGCCCTCCAGCGCGCCACGCGCGGCGCGGTTCATCCACCGGTGCATGGCCGTGGCGGTGGACTTGCCCTGGTCACGGTGCAGGCCCGGGGTGTCCACCAGGACCAGCTGCCCTTCCGGGAAGGTGGCGATGCCCAGCAAGCGGTGGCGCGTGGTCTGCGGACGCGGCGAGACAATGCTCACCTTGGCGCCCACGAGCGCATTGGTCAGGGTGGACTTGCCGACGTTGGGTCGGCCGATGACGGCCACATGGCCGGCGCGGTAGGGGGTGTTCATGGGGGAATTGTAGGCAGTTGCGGGCGCGGTGGCGCGAAAACGGGATCAGCGACGCAGACTTTCGACCTGCGCAAGCGCCGCCTCGGCCGCCACCTGCTCGGCGGCACGGCGCGAGCTGCCCTGCCCTTCGGTGCGGACGGCCGGCTGGCTCAGGGTGCAACTGACGTGGAAGGTCTTGGCATGCTCCTCGCCGGATTCGGAGAGCAACTCATACGCGGGCAGCGGCTTCTGCCGGCCTTGCAGCCACTCCTGCAGACGCGTCTTGGCGTCCTTGCCCACCTTGTGGGCCGGCGGCAGGGCCTCGATGGCCGCCTCGAACCAGGGCATCACCACGGTCCGGCAGGTTTCGTAACCGGCATCGAGGTAGATGGCCGCGACGATGGCTTCGACCGCGTCGGCCAGGATCGAATCGCGGCGATGGCCGCCGGACTTCATTTCGCCCGGTCCCATGACCAGGCGCGGTCCGAGCTCCAACTGGCGGGCGATGGCCGCCAACGAGGACTCCCGCACCAGCTCGGCACGCGCGCGGGTCAGCGCGCCCTCGTCGGCGTGGGGCCAGTGCGCATACAGCGCCTCGGCGATGAACAGGTTGACCAGTCCGTCGCCCAGGAACTCCAGCCGCTCGTTGTGCGGCATGCCCGCACTCCGATGACGGAGCGCCTGGCTCAGCAGGGCTGCGTCCGCGAAGCGGTGGCCGATCAGGTCATTCAACGCCGCCCCGACGCAGCTCCTTCTCGGCCTTGAACTTGCCCACCACGTCCAGGTTGGCAATCAGCGGCTTGCGGACTTCGTATTCGACCGTCATCAGGTAGCCGGCGTCCTTGCGGACCACCTTCACATGTTCGGCCTTGATGTTGTCGGCGTAGCTGATGTATAGGCGGCGGAAGAACAGGTCCTTGATCTTGGCCGGATCCTTGTCGGTCACGCCCGGTTCGGTGGCCAGGCCATTGAGGGCCTGCTTGACGGCGTAGAACTCCGAATACATCGGGATGGTCTTCATGCCCATGTACACGAACACGCCGACCACGGCCAAGGTGATGATGAACCCGATCAGGGTCATGCCACGCTGCGTACGCTTCATCCGTTCACTCCCCAAGTTGTCACGGTTGACCTGATCCGACGGCGGCCTGTCACTGGATGCTCGTGCCGATGCGGGAGAAATCAACGCCCCCATCGAAGTTCATCCAGACCAGGAACGCCTTGCCCCGCAGATTCTTCTCCGGCAGCAGACCCCAGTATCGACTGTCCTCGCTATTATCGCGATTGTCGCCCATCACGAAATAGTGCCCCGGCGGGACCTCCCACTCGCCCTCGCCCGGATCATTGAACGGCAGATCCGTCCGTTCGAGGACGTTGTGCTCCACACCGGCCAGGTTCTCGCGGATTTCCTCGGCGCCGGTCATCTCCGCGCCGTTGCCCTTGCCTTGATACGCACCGACCAGTGCGTACGGCAGCACCTCACCGTTGAGGAACACCTGGTTGTCGCGGTAGGCGATGCGGTCTCCCGGCAGGCCCACGACGCGCTTGATCCAATCCTGTTCCGGATGATGCGGTGGACGAAACACCACCACGTCGCCGCGCTGGGGCTCGCCGATCTGCACCACCTTGTGGTTATTGATCGGCAGGCGCAGGCCGTACTTGAACTTGTTGACCAGGATGAAGTCGCCCGTCAGCAGGGTCGGCATCATCGAGTTGGACGGAATGCGAAACGGCTCGGCCACGAAGCTGCGCAGGATCAGCACCACCGCGAGTATGGGGAAAAAGGCCTTGGAGTAGTCCACCACCACCGGCTCGGCGGCCTCGTCCAGCAGGCCCTCGCGCGCGGCGCGGCGCTTGGCCAGCACGAACTTGTCCAGCAGCCAGACAAGGCCGGTGAACAGGGTGAGTACGACCAGCGCGGTTTCAAACCAGATCATCGTGATGCTTTCTCCTTGCGCCGCACGTTCTCGGATGCAGCGCCGTCAGGGTGCCGCCAGCTTGCCACCTTAATGCACATTGCCCCGGCGTCCATGGGTCCGTAGTCACGGCCCCCGTCGCCAATGCCGCTTCACCCCGGCGATGCCGCTCCCCAACCCGCCCCAGGCGCCGCTACCCACCGGGTGCGGCGACTGTGGCCGGCACGCCCGGCAGGGCTTACTTGCTGTCCGCCGAGAGCACCGCCAGGAAGGCTTCCTGCGGAATCTCCACGCGGCCGACCTGCTTCATGCGCTTCTTGCCTTCCTTCTGCTTTTCCAACAGCTTCTTCTTGCGCGTGATGTCGCCGCCGTAGCACTTGGCCAGCACGTTCTTGCGCAGCGCCTTGACCGTGGTGCGGGCGATCACCTGGCTGCCGATGGCGGCCTGGATGGCCACGTCGAACATCTGCCGGGGAATCAGGTCCTTCATCTTCTCGGTCAGCTCGCGGCCGCGCCGGTCGGCGTGGCTGCGATGCACGATGATGCTCAGCGCGTCGACCTTGTCGCCATTGATGAGCGTGTCCACGCGCACGAACGGGCCGGCCTCGAAACGCAGGAAGTGGTAGTCCAGCGACGCATAGCCGCGGCTGACCGACTTGAGCTTGTCGAAGAAGTCCAGCACCACCTCGGCCATCGGCAGCTCATAGCTGACCTGCACCTGGCTGGCCATGTAGGTGATGCCGATCTGCACGCCGCGCTTTTCCTCGCACAGCTTGATCACCGCACCGATGTAGTCCGGTGGCGTCAGGATGTTGGCGCGGATGATCGGCTCGCGGATCTCGTCGACCTGGTTGACCGGCGGCAGCTTGGCCGGGTTGTCCATCGGCACGGTGGTGCCGTCGGTCTTGAGCACTTCGTAGATGACCGTGGGCGCGGTGGAGATCAGATTGAGGTTGTACTCGCGCTCCAGGCGCTCCTGCACGATTTCCATGTGCAGCATGCCGAGGAAGCCGCAGCGGAAGCCGAAGCCCATCGCCTCGGAGCTCTCCGGTTCGAAGCGCAGCGCGGCGTCGTTGAGGCGCAGTTTGTCGAGCGCCTCGCGCAGGTCGGGGTAGTCCTCGGCGTCAACCGGGAACAGGCCGGCGAACACGCGCGGCTGCATTTCCTGGAAGCCGGGCAGCGGCGACGGCGCCGGGTCGGCCGCCTTGGTCAGCGTGTCACCGACCGGTGCGCCGTGCACGTCCTTGATCGACGCGGTCACCCAGCCCACCTCGCCCGCGCCGAGCTTGTCCAGCACCTTGCGCTTGGGGGTGAACACGCCGACGTTGTCGACTTCGTGCGCGCGGCCGGTCGACATCACCAGCAGCTTGTCGCCCTTCTTGATCTCGCCCTGCATCACGCGCACCAGCGAGACCACGCCCAGGTAGTTGTCGAACCACGAGTCGATGATCAGCGCCTGCAGCTTGTCCGTGTCGCGCGGCTTGGGCGGCGGGATGCGATGCACGATGGCTTCCAGCACGTCGACCACGTTCAGGCCGGTCTTGGCGCTGATCGCCACGGCGTCCTCGGCGTCGATGCCGATCACCGCCTCGATCTCTTCCTTGGCGCGCTCGATGTCGGCCGTGGGCAGGTCGATCTTGTTCAGCACCGGCACCACTTCCAGGCCCTGCTCCACCGCGGTGTAGCAGTTGGCCACGGACTGGGCCTCGACGCCCTGCGCGGCGTCCACCACCAGCAGCGCGCCTTCGCACGCGGCCAGCGAGCGGCTGACCTCGTAGCTGAAGTCGACGTGGCCGGGGGTGTCGATGAAGTTCAGGAAGTAGGTCTGCCCATCCTTGGCCTTGTACGGCAGGGATACGGACTGGGCCTTGATGGTGATGCCGCGCTCGCGCTCGATCGGGTTGGAATCGAGCACCTGCGCTTCCATCTCGCGGTCCTGCAGGCCGCCGCAGATCTGGATGATGCGGTCGGCGAGGGTCGACTTGCCGTGGTCGACGTGGGCGATGATGGAGAAGTTTCGGATCTGCTGCATGCGGGGGCGCGGCGTGGGGACCGCGTAGGCCTGAAAGGTTAACGGTCAATTATCGCACAGCGGATGGCATGGGCCGGCAGGCCCGGTGGTCCGGCATGAACAGGGGCTGGCCGCTGGGCGACACCCCCTCCAGACGTGCGCAGCGCGGGCGCCCCTTCGGATCGCCCGCGTTTGGAGTGTGCATGGGTGGCTCGGGGGAACGGCCGGCGTCAAAGGCCGGCCGCGTGTCCTGCCACCCGGGCCGCGTCAACCCTTGTCCGCCGTCACCGGCACGTAGCGCGTGCCGCCCCGGCTGCGCACCAGGAGCATCACCGTGTCACCGGCCTTCACCGAGGCCAGCGCGCGGTCCAGCGCGGCTACCGAACCCACGGCCTGACGCCCGACGCCGAGAATCACGTCGCCCGGATTGAGGCCCGCCTCGGCGGCGCCATCGCCGGTCACCCGCGCCACCACCACACCTTCGCCCGCTTCCAGGCCAATGCGCTGTCGCTGGGCGGCGTCGAGGTCCTGGGCGGCGAAGCCCAGCGGGTTGCTGCCACGGGAGGGCGTGCCCGGCGTGGCGGGTGCATCGCCGTCGTCGTTGGCGGCCACCGTGGCATCCAGCGCCCCCAGCACCACGGTCACCTCACGCTCCCGGCCGTCGCGCACCACGCCCAACTTCACTTTGGAGCCCGGGGCCAAGCCACCGATCAGCGGCGGGAGGTCACTACTGGTATTGACCGGCCGCCCGTTGACCGAGCGGATCACATCCATGCGCTCGATGCCGGCCTTGGCGGCCGCGCTACCCGGCACCACGTCACCGACCAGCGCGCCGGCATTGTTGGGCAAGCCCAGCGCCTTGGCCGAACCAGCGGTGATCGCCTGCACCTGCACGCCCAGCTGACCGCGACTCACGCGACCGGTGGCTCGGAGCTGTTCCGCCGAGTTCATGGCCACGTCGATCGGGATAGCGAAGCTCACGCCCATGTAGCCGCCCGAGCGCGAGAAGATCTGCGAGTTGATGCCCACCACTTCACCCGAGGTGTTGAGCAGCGGCCCGCCGGAGTTGCCCTGGTTGATGGCGACGTCGGTCTGGATGAAGGGCACGTACTGCTGTTCGGGGCTGGTGGTGCGGCCCACCGCGCTGACAATGCCCGCCGTGACCGAATGGTCCAGGCCGAACGGTGAACCGATCGCGACGACCCATTGACCCGGCTTGGTGTTGGCGGCGTTGGCCACGCGCAGGAACGGCAGGTCCTTCGCGTCCACCTTGAGCAACGCCACGTCGGACGGCTGGTCGCTGCCGATCACCTTGGCGGTCAGTTCGCGGCGGTCATTCAGGCGCACCCGGACAGTGTCCGCGCCTTCCACCACGTGGTGGTTGGTCAGCAGGTAGCCATCCTGCGAGATGAAAAAGCCGGTGCCCTGCGAGATGCCACGGCGCTCCTGCGGGCCACCCGGGAACGGCATGTCCGGGCCGAAGAAGCGGCGGAAGATGTCGGGCACGTTCTCCATGTCGGGTGAGCCGGCGTCGTCACGCGCGTTGCGGCGCATGCCCACTTCGGCGGTCACGCTGACCACCGCCGGTCCCACCTTCTGCACCAGGGCCGTGAAATCGGGGAGCCCCGTCACCAGGGGCGCGGCCGGCGTGGCCGCGGGCGGCGGCGCGATCGGGGCGGTCGGTGCCTGCGCGGAGCAGGCCGCCGGAATCAACGCGACGAGGGCGGAAGCGAGGGCAAGGGTGTGGATGGGTCGGTTCATGGAATCGGCCTCGGGGGAAAGGTTGTCCATCAACGGCGCGGCGGGTACCGCGCCTGTCATCGGTCAGGGCTGGGGGGTGGCGTCAGCATTGGAGGCGGGCGCATCGGCCGCATCCGGCTCGAACGGATAAAACGACGGCGATGCCTGGGTCGTGCCATAGCTGGCCGTGAAGGCACCCGCCGCACTCGAGCCCGGTAGCACGGCCCGTGGCCACGGGCGGGCGACCAGGTCACCGGCCTGCGGCTTGAAGGGGTCGGTCACGCCGGCGGTAGTGGCCCGCGGTGCCGAATCGGCTGCCAGCGCCATCGTCCGGGTCGACTTAGCGTCGCGGCGCGTGACGGCCGAAACCCCGGAACGGTTGCGGCGCTCGGCCACGCGGCGCGGAGTATCCGCGACAGCGACCGCGACCGCCGCGACTTCGGCGCCTCCCAGGGGTGCGGCAGGAGCGGAATCCGGCGCAGACAGCGGGAGGCTGGCGTTGCCCTCATCCGTGGTTGCGGGAATCACGGCCACCGGACTGCCGGTTGCAGCACCCGCATCGTCCCCCGTGCCAAGGCCAGAGAAAGGATGGGTCACGAACAGGGCCGCCACGGCCACGGATGCCGCCAGCGCGGCCCGCCCCCACCACCGCCGCGACTGTGCCTGCGCCACGGCCGATGCGGGCGCACGACGCGTCTCTCCGGCCACTGCGGCTACGGGCGCGGTTTCGGCCGCCAATGCTTCCGAGACCCGCTGTGCGAACCCCGACGGCGCCAGGCCTGCGGCCTGTCCGCGCAGCACGTCGCCGGCCAACTGCCAGCGGCTGCAGGCATCGCGCCAGCCGGCGTCATGGTCCAGGCGTCGCAGCGCGAAGCGCGCGGCGTCGCCTTCCAGTTCGCCATCGAACAGCGCACTGAGGGTTTCGCGGTCATTGGGGGTCATCGAGGAGCTCATGGGTGGGCGTTCTCCCGGGCGTCGGTATCCAACAGAGGCTTGAGTTGCGCGTCGATCGCATCACGGGCGCGGAAGATCCGCGAGCGCACCGTGCCGATCGGGCACCCCATCCGTTGCGCGATCTCGTCGTAACTCAGGCCGTCAACCTCGCGCAGGGTGATGGCGACCTTCAGGTCTTCCGGCAGGCTTTCGACCGCATGCATCACGGTGCGTTCGATTTCCTGTCGAAGCAATTCGTGCTCGGGCGTGTCGGTGTCGCGCAACCGCATGCCCACGTCGAACTGCTCGGCGTCCGTCGCGTCGATGTCGTCCGTCGGCGGCCTGCGGTTCTGCGCTACCAGATGGTTCTTGGCGGTATTCACTGCGATGCGATGCAACCAGGTATAGAACTGGGCGTCGCCGCGGAAGTTCGGCAGCGCCCGGTAGGCGCGCATGAAGACATCCTGGGCTACGTCCTGGCATTCGCTCCAGTCGGACACGTAGCGCCCGATCAGCCCGACGATCCGGTGCTGGTACTTCCGTACCAAGGCATCGAACGCCGTACTGTCGCCGCGCTGGACGCGCCTGACCAGCTCCTGGTCCAGGTCCAGTTCTTGGGACACGATGTTTTCGGCCATGCCTTGCCGGCACTCCTGTCAGCTCGGCCATTGCCGAGCACTGAGACAACCCTGTCGGGGGAAAGTTCACTCCGCGTCGCGACGCGGGTTCGGGATATTAAATGGGGCGCCTGACGGTCGGCCGCAACTGCCGTGCGTCACGCAGGCCGGCTCTTCCTTCCGGTGGCCGGATGCCCGGGAATCACGGTGACCGTTCGCGGGCTGGACCGGGCGATCGCGCCGGGCATTCCAAACACCCATTTGACTGCGGGCAAAGGTCCTCGGGATGATAGGCGGATCCTCCATACGTGAACGGATGGTTTCCGGAATGACCGCTGGCCTCCAGGGACAAGACAACTTCGCCGGGCTGCGCCTGCAGCATTGGCGCACCGAGCCCCGCGCCGATGGCGTGCTGGTACTGGTGTTCGACCGCGCCGGGGCGCCGGTCAACACCTTCGGCCAGGACGTGCTGATCGAGTTGGACAGCCTGCTGGAGCGGATCGCCATCGACCCGCCCAAGGGTCTGGTCGTCCGGTCGGGCAAGGACAAGGGCTTCATTGCCGGCGCCGACATCAAGGAATTCCAGACCTTCGACGAGAAGGGCGTGGTGGGCGATGCCATCGGCCGCGGCCAGCGGGTATTCCAGCGGCTGGCCGAGCTGCCCTGCCCCACGGTGGCGGCCATCCACGGCTTCTGTATGGGCGGCGGCACCGAGATCGCGCTGGCCTGCCGCTACCGCGTGGCCAGCAACGATGCCTCGACCCGCATTGGCCTGCCGGAAGTGAAGCTGGGCATCTACCCCGGCTGGGGCGGCAGCGTGCGGTTGCCGCGCCTGGTGGGTGCGCCGGCCGCGTTCGACCTGATGCTGACCGGGCGCTCGCTGTCGGCATCGGCCGCGCGTGGCATCGGACTGGTGGACAAGGTCGTGGACCCGTCACAACTGGTCGAAGCGGCCGTGACGCTGGCCCTGCGTGGGACGCAGCGCCCGTTCAAGCAGCGCGCGATGGCGTGGGCCACCAATACCCTGCCCGCGCGCAAGCTGCTGGCGCCGATGCTGGCCAAACAGGTGGCGCGCAAGGCGCGCAAGGAACACTACCCAGCGCCGTTTGCGTTGATCTCCACGTGGGAACGCGCGGGTGGCGGCACGAAGGCGCTGCTGGCCGCCGAGCGCAAGTCGGTGGTCAAGCTGGCCTCCACGCCGACGGCGCGCAACCTCATCCGCGTGTTCTTCCTGCAGGAGCGCTTGAAGGCGCAAGGCGGCAAAGAGCACCGCATCCAGCACGTGCACGTGGTCGGCGCCGGCGTGATGGGCGGCGACATCGCGGCGTGGTCGGCCTACAAGGGCTTCGAAGTGACGCTGGCCGACCGCGAGCAGCGCTTCATCGACGGCGCCCTCGCCCGCGCGGGCGAACTGTTCGCCAAGAAGGTGAAGGACGAGGCCAAGCGCCCGGCCGTGGCCGCGCGCCTGCGCGGTGACCTGGAAGGCGAAGGCGCGGCCAAGGCCGACCTGGTGATCGAGGCGATCATCGAAAAGCCCGAGGCCAAGCGCGACCTCTACAACGCGGTCGAGCCGCAGATGAAGCCCGACGCGCTGTTGACCACCAACACCTCGTCCATCCCACTGACCGAACTGCGCGAGCACATCCAGCGCCCGGCGCAGTTCGCCGGCCTGCACTACTTCAACCCGGTCGCGCTGATGCCGCTGGTGGAGATCATCCGCCACGACGCCATGGCCCCGGAAACCGAGCAGCGCCTGGCCGCGTTCTGCAAGGCCATCGACAAGCTGCCGGTGCCGGTGGCGGGCACGCCGGGCTTCCTGGTCAACCGCGTGCTGTTCCCATACATGCTGGAAGCGGCCACCGCATTCGCCGAAGGCATTCCCGGCCCGGCCATCGACAAGGCCGCGGTCAAGTTCGGCATGCCGATGGGCCCGATCGAGCTGATTGATACCGTGGGCCTGGACGTCGCCGCGGGCGTCGGCGCGGAGCTGGCGCCGTTCCTGGGCTTGCCGATCCCCGCGGCGCTGTCCGCACCGCCGGAGGCTGGCAAGCGCGGCAAGAAGGACGGCCAGGGACTGTACAAGTGGGAGAACGGCAAGGCGGTGAAGCCCGAGTTGCCGAAGGATTACCAGGCCCCCTCGGACCTGGAGGATCGCCTCATCCTGCCGCTGCTCAACGAGGCCGTGGCGTGCCTGCACGATGGCGTGGTCAGCGATGCGGACCTGCTGGATGCCGGCGTGATCTTCGGCACCGGTTTCGCACCGTTCCGCGGCGGCCCGATTGCGCACGTGCGCGCGGTGGGTCCGGACAAACTGGTCGAGCGCCTGAAGCAGTTGCAGCAGCGCTATGGCGACCGGTTCGCACCGCGTCCGGGCTGGGACAATCCGGCACTGCGCTGACGCTGCACATTGCATCTCGCAAAAATGGAAAGGCGCACCAATCGGTGCGCCTTTCTTGTTTGTGCCGCGCTTCGGCCCTCAGGTCCCGTGCCGCGCCGGTCTTCGGGCCGCTGGCCCGGAGCATCGCCGGCGCCCCACTCTCCGGATCACAGTCGATGCCAAGGCATCACATCGTGTACGTGGGCTTGTCCGCGTTCAGCAGGCCCGCGAGGACGGCCTCGATCTTGCCGCGCACCGCCTCGCCTTCGGCGTTATCGGCGAATTGAATGCCGATGCCCGCCGGACGATTGCCCTGCGCCCCGACCGGCGTCACCCACACGACCTTGCCGGCGACCGGCAGGCGCTCGTTGGAGTCCGGCAATGTGACGAGCAGAAACACCTCGTCCCCCAGGAAATAGCGCTTGGGCGTGGCCACGAAGATGCCGCCATGCCGGATGAACGGCATGTAGGCGCTGTACAGCGCGGCCTTGTCCTTCAGCGCCAGCGACAGGATGCCCTGCCGTGCGCCGCCCGGTGTCGCTCCATTCATTCCCTACGTCCTCCTTTGGCAGGCGCGCCAACCGCGGCGCGCCACCCCAACAGCAATTCAGCCACCGCCAGATCGGCGCGGATCGTCGTCCGCAACAGGTCACGCACGCCATTGGCCTTGTCGAACCATGCCGCCAGACTGCGCGTCCGGGCCGGGTCGGTCAAGCGCGACGCCTCGGCCAAGGCCAGGTCCGCCGCCGCACTGAGGCGCAAAGCGGAATGGTCGTCACCAATCCACGACTGGGCGATGTCAGTGGCGATCGCATCGCCCCGCGCCAGGCGCCCCAGATCGTCTGCGACAGCGCGGCGCAACGCGAGGCCCCCGCCCTGCAGCCACTCGTGGGCCAAGCCCGGATGGCCGCGTGCGGCGTCCAGGGCCTCGGCCGCAGCGCCGGGCGCGTGTCCCTGTGAAGACAACCAGGCCAGCGCTTCGTCGCGCGGTGGCAGGCGGAACTCCAGGCGCTGGCAGCGGCTGCGGATCGTGGCGGACAACCGCGCCGGCTGCGACGACACCAGCCAGAGGTAACGGCCGGGCACCGGTTCCTCAAGCGTCTTGAGCAGCGCATTGCCTGCCGCGTGGTTGATGGCTTCGGCCGGGTCGATGATCGCGATCTTGGCCCCGCCAAACTGCGGTGTCAGCGCCATCTCCTCGGAGACGGCACGGATCTGCTCGATCACCAGTTCGGTGCGCAGGCGCGGCGGCCGCGCCTTCTCGTTCCACTCGTAACCGACAAACTGCAGGTCGGGATGGCCGCTGCGCCCGAAGGGGTGCGCCAGGGAGCCGTCGGGGCGCAATTCCAGGGGATCGGCCTGGGTGCGACTGGCGAAGAGCCGGCAACTGCGGCATTGGCCACACGGCTCGCCGTTGGGCAGGCGATCGCCGCACAGGAGCCGCTGCGCCAGTCGCTCGGCAACCTCACGCTTGCCCAGCTTTTCCGGACCGCAAAACAACAGGCCATGGCCAAGGCGTCCCGCGTCGATGGCGGCCGCGGCCTGCTCGTAGATGCGCTGCTGCCAGGGTGCGAACGCGCTCACGCGCCGGCCCCCATCAGCGTGCGCAGGTGGGCCACGGCCGCATCGGCCACGGCATCGACCGATTGACTCGCATCCACCACGCGGAAGCGACCAGGCTCGGCCGCCGCTCGTGCCAAATAGCCTTCGCGCACGCGCTCGAAGAAGTCCTCGCGTTCGGCTTCGATGCGGTCGGTGGCACCACGCCCCCGAGCCCGCTGCAAGCCAATCGCCACGGGCACGTCCAGCAGCAGGGTCATGGCCGGCTGGATGCCAACCACTCGCTGCTCCAATTGCGCGATGAAGGCGACGTCGCCGCCGCGCGCCGCACCCTGGTAGGCGTAGCTGGCGTCGGTGAAGCGATCGCTGATCACCCAGTGGCCACGCTCCAGCGCCGGCAGGATGGTTTCGCGCACGTGCTGCGCGCGCGCGGCGAACATCAGCAGCAGTTCGGTCTCGGGTGCCGGGGGTTCGTGGTGCGTATCCAGCAGCAGGCCGCGGATCTGCTCGGCCAGCGGCGTGCCGCCGGGCTCGCGCGTGCAGGTCACCGACTGCCCAGCCACCTCCAGCGCATGCCGCAATGCCGCCAGCACCGTGGACTTGCCGGCCCCTTCACCGCCCTCCAGCGAGATGAAGCGGGCGCGCGTTTCGAGCGATGGCACGGCATCACTCATTGCGTGTTCTTTGCCTGTGCATTGCGATAGTTCTGCAGGTACTTGCGCACGTTGGCCTGGTGCTCGGCATAAGTGGCGGCGAACAGGTGGCGGCCGCTGCCATCCCCGACCGCGACGAAGTACAGGTGCTCGCCCGGCGCCGGCTTGGCCACCGCCTGCAGCGCGTGCACGCCAGGCATGGCAATCGGCGTGGGCGGCAGGCCCGTGCGGGTGTAGGTGTTGTAGGGCGTGTCGGTCAACAGGTCCTGCTTGCGGATGTTGCCGTCGTAGCGAGCGCCCATGCCGTAGATCACCGTGGGGTCGGTCTGCAGCTTCATGCCGATCTTGAGGCGGCGCTCAAACAGGCCCGCGATCTGCGGTCGTTCTTCGGCAATGCCTGTTTCCTTCTCCACGATGGAGGCCAGGGTCAGCATCTCGTCGGGCGTTTTCAGCGGCGTGTCGGGGCGGCGCTCGGCCCAGGCCGCTGCCAGCGCCTTCGTCATCGCCTCATGCGCACGCTTGAGCACGTCCAGGTCGCTGTCGCCACGGGTGTAAACATAGGTCTCGGGCAGGAAGCGCCCTTCGGGGTGCTGGCCCGGCTGGCCGACGGCCTTCATCAGCGCGGCATCGTCCAGCTTGGCGGTTTGCTGAGTGAGTGGCTGGGCCTTGGCAATCGCGGCGCGCAGCTCACGGATGTTCCAGCCCTCGACGATGGTGAAGCGGTGGCTGATCACCTTGCCATCCCGCATGGCCTGCAGCAGTTCCCGCGGGGTGATGCCCTCGGGCAACGCGTACTCGCCCACCTGCAGCTTGCCCGCGGCCCCCAGGCGCTTGGCCAGCAGGCGCCATTCGATGGCCTCGCCGGTTTCCACGCCCGCGTCTGTCAGCTTGCGCACCACCACCGGCAACGAATCGCCCGACTTCACCACGATGCTCTTGTCGGCACCGGCGCCCGCCAGCGGCGCGTCGGCGAATCCGGTATAGCGTTGCCAGCCCCAGAAAGCGGCGGCCACGGCCGCGATGAGCAGGATCAGGACCAGCAGGCCGGTCTTGCCGGACGAACGCTTGCGACTCACGAAGACTCCGGTGCGAAGGCGGGGTGTTCGGCGGCCAGGCGCTGCTGCAGCGCGGCCACCCGCGGGTGCGGCGCCCAGGTGCGTTCGCCCAGGCGTGCGACCGGCAGGATACCGCGCACGGCGTTACACAGGAAAACCGCATCGGCCGCCTCGACGTCGGCCACCTCGAGCCTGACTTCGGTGGCGTCAATCGTGGCCATGACCCAACGCCGGCACACCCCGGCGATACCGCACCGGTCCACCGCGGGCGTCAGCCAGCGATCCCGCTGCAGAATGAAGACATTGGCCGACGTCGCGCAGATCACGTCACCCTCGGTGCTGCGCATGAGGCCATCGTCGGCCACGGGTGATTCGGCGGGCAGTGGACGATCCGGCGGGGCAACCTGATCAGAAGGCTGCTTGGATGGCGCTGCCCATCCCCCCTGCGCTGGCAACCACTCCGCCCGCGCCATGACCTGTTCAAGCCGGTTGCAGTGCTTCAGGCCCGCCAACAACGGCTGGATCGCGAGGCGCGTGTCGCACCAGCGCAGCACCAGACCCTCGCCGGGCGTCGAAGGGAGCGGATGACGCGATAGCAGCCAGGTCGGCACGGCCGCCGTTGGCGGCGCGTAGCCGCGCCCCCCGCTCCCGCGGGTGACCAGCAGCTTGAGGACGCCGTTCGCGCCATCCAGCAACGCGCCGGCTTCCGCCCGAACGCGCGATTCATCAGGCAACGAAATCCGCAGCCGCGCCGCACCGGCAACCAGACGCGCCCAATGCGCGGGCCACCACGGCACCTCGCCCCGGTGCGCGCGCATGGTCTCAAACAACCCGTCGCCGTAAGCGAGGCCGCGATCATCGGGGGGCACGGCATCCACAGCCTGCGTCCCGACGAAGACGCGCACGTTCACCCCTCCACTCCCAGCGCGCGGAACATCCCGCGTGCCTTGGCTCGGGTTTCGTCCAACTCTCGCTCAGGCACGGAGTCGAAAACGATGCCGGCCCCCGTGCGGAAACGGGCCGTGTCGCCCTCCACTTCCGCGCTGCGGATGAGGATGTTGAGGTCCAGGTCGCCGTCGCGGTTGAGCCAGCCCATTGCGCCGGTATACGCGCCGCGCCCCTCGCCTTCCAGCTCGGCGATGATCTGCATGCACCTGACCTTGGGGCACCCGGTGATGGTGCCACCCGGGAAGGTCGCCCGAATCACCTCGCCGGGGGTGACGCCCTCGCGGAGCAGGCCCCTGACATTGCTGACGATGTGGTGGACGTGGGCATAGCTCTCCACCGTCATCAACTCGTCCACCTCCACGCTGCCGGGCGTGCAGACGCGCCCCAGGTCGTTGCGCTCCAGGTCGATCAGCATGACGTGCTCGGCGCGCTCCTTGGGATGGCCGACCAGTTCACGGATGCGCGCGCTGTCGTCGTCACCCGCGAAGCGCGGGCGCGTGCCGGCGATGGGGCGCGTTTCGACCACCTCGCCGCGCACTGACACGAGCCGCTCTGGAGAGGCACTGACCACGGCCCAGTCGGCATGGCCCGGCTGCTTCGCATCGGCAGGGAGCTTGGAACCGGCAAAGATGCCGGCGAACGGCGCGGGGTTGTTGTCCCGCAGCCGCTGGAACAGTGCGGCCGGCACCAGCGGAGCCGCAAAGCGCGCGCGCCAGCCTCGCGACAGGTTGACCTGGAACACGTCGCCTGCGGCAAGGTACTCCAGCACGCGCTGCACGCCCTGCGTGAAACGGGTGGGCGCGTCCTCGTCCAACGCCGCCGGCGGCTGCCACTGCGGCAAGTCCGAAAGCGACGCAATCGCGCTCACGTCTTCGCAGATGACATCCAGCAATGCCTCGTGGCCCACCTCGGCCACGGCGACGCATTCGCCGGTTGCATGGTCGCGCAACACCGCGGCAGGACAACGCAGCGCACAGGCCACCGGCAAGCCGCCGGGCGCGGACGGCACATGCAGGACGGGCTCCACCTGGGCCGCCAGTTCGTAGGCCAGCAACAAGGCCCAGCCCCCACGGAAGGGCCAGCGCGGCTCATCGCGCGGGATGCGCTCGGCACGCCAGGCGCGATCCAGGGCCGCAAGGAAGTCTCCTTCGACCGCCTCGCCGCGCTCGTCACGCGTCACGCCGTCATTGCCCAGCGCCAGCGATCCGCCATTGGCGACCAGCAGCAGGTCCCATCGGCCTTGGGCCGTGCCGTGGGCGGTGGATTCAAACAACGCCGGATAGCGCGCAGGCGCCAGACGGTGCAGGTCCAGAAAGTCGACGGCGGATGGAAGGGAACGCGTTACCAGCATGGAGTCGCACTACCGCCGTACAGGTGCTGCCGGGTCGTCGTCGCACGGCGTTCGGCCGGCGACGATTCACGGGCCGCTTGGTTCAGATGCGCTTGAACACCAGCGTGCCGTTGGTGCCGCCGAAGCCGAAGCCATTGGAGACCACCACGTCCACGGCCTTCTCGCGCGCCACGTTGGGCACGTAATCGAGGTCGCAGCCTTCGCCCGGCTCGTCGAGGTTGATGGTCGGCGGGATGATGCCGGTGTGCAGCGCCATCACCGAGAAGATCGCTTCGGCGCCGCCCGCGGCACCCAGCAGGTGGCCGGTCATCGACTTGGTCGAGCTGACCATGGTCTTGTACGCGTGGTCGCCCAGCGCACGCTTGATCGCCAGCGTTTCGGCCAGGTCGCCCAGCGGCGTGGAAGTGCCGTGTGCGTTGAGGTAACCGATCTGGTCCGGGTTGACGCCGGCGTCGTTGAAGGCCGCCGCCATGCAGCGCGCCGGACCTTCGCCGTTCTCGCTCGGCGCGGTCATGTGGTACGCATCGGACGAAGCACCGAAACCGGCGAGCTCGCAATAGATGCGCGCGCCGCGCGCCTTCGCGCGCTCGTACTCTTCCAGCACCAGGATGCCGGCGCCGTCGCCCAGCACGAAGCCGTCGCGGTCCTTGTCCCACGGGCGCGAGGCGCGCGTCGGGTCATCGTTGCGGGTGGACATCGCCTTCATCGAGCAGAAGCCGGCCATGGACGTCGGCGATGAACCGCGTTCGGCGCCACCCGCGATCATCACGTCGGCGTCGCCGTACTGGATCATGCGCATCGCCATGCCAATGGAATGATTGGACGTGGCGCATGCCGACACGGCCGAGAAGTTCGGCCCCTTGATGCCCGTGATCAGCGACACCTGGCCCGGCAGCATGTTGATGATGGTGCTGGGCACGTAGAACGGCGACACCTTGCGCGGTCCGCCCTCGTGCAGCTTCACCGCGGTTTCCTCGATGCCGAGGATGCCGCCGATACCCGAGCCGATCAGCGCACCGATGCGCTCGGCATTGGCCTCGGTCACTTCCAGCCCGGCGTCCTGCATCGCCATCAGCGATGCGGCCACGCCGTAATGGATGAACGGGTCCATCTTCTTGGCGTCCTTCGCGTTTACCCACTGGGTCACGTCAAAGTCACGGATCTCGCCCGAGATCTTCGTGGTGTAGCCCTCGGTGTCGAAATGGGTGACCGGGCCGATGCCCGAGCGGCCATTGACGATGCCGTCCCAGCTGCTGGCCAGGTCGTTGCCCAGCGGAGAGACGATGCCAAGACCGGTGACGACGACGCGTCGGGACGAAGCGGGACGGGAAGCCATGGAAACTCCGTTGTCAGCCTGCGGATCGCGACGCGTCTGCCGCATCGCCACCCGTGTTGCCGGCACGACGCCGGCGGGAATATGTGCGGGCGGCCCAAGAGATACAGCGGGCCAAACCGATTGCAGGGAACAGGGGCGCCGTACGGTGCCCCACGGGCGGCATCACCGCCCAAAGACACAGGGCCGCAGCAAGCGGCCCCGGTCTGAATCGCGGGAGGGCGATGTCGAAATCGCAACGCCTCCCCGGGGCGCAAGCGCCCACAAGCGAATTACGCCTTGACGTGCGCCTTGACGTAGTCGATCGCCTGCTGCACCGAGGTGATCTTCTCGGCCTCTTCGTCCGGGATCTCGCACTCGAACTCTTCTTCCAGGGCCATCACCAGCTCGACGGTGTCGAGCGAGTCGGCGCCGAGGTCGTCAACGAACGAAGCGTTGTTGGTGACTTCCTCTTCCTTCACGCCCAGCTGTTCAATGACGATCTTCTTGACGCGCTCTTCGATGCTGCTCATTTCTGCTCACTCCTCCCGGGATCGGGATATCAGACGGATAGTGTAGTGGAATCGCCGGCCTTCGCCAGTATTGTGCAAAAGCCTTTTGTATCAAATCTTTACCACCATCGTACGATGGTCACGGCATGTACATGCCGCCATTGACGTGCAAGGTCTCGCCGGTGATGTAAGCCGCCGACGGACCCGCCAGGAACGCCACCGCGCGCGCGATGTCGGCCGGCTCACCCAGACGCCCCAGCGCGATCTGGCCGAGCATCGCGGTCTTCGCGTCCTCGGGCAGGTCACGGGTCATGTCGGTGTCGATGAAGCCCGGCGCGACCACGTTGACGGTCACGCCACGCGAACCGATTTCCTTCGCCAGCGACTTGCTGAAGGCGATGATGCCGGCCTTCGCCGCGGCGTAGTTGGCCTGGCCGGCGTTGCCGGTCACGCCGATCACCGATGCGATGTTGATGATGCGGCCCTTGCGTGCCTTCATCATCGAGCGCATCACCGCCTTGCTGCTGCGGTAGACGCTGGTGAGGTTGGTGTCGAGGATGGACTGCCAGTCCTCGTCCTTCATGCGCATCAGCAGGTTGTCGCGGGTGATGCCCGCGTTGTTGACGAGGATCGAGATCCCGCCGAACTCCTTGGTGATGCCGTCGACCAACGCCTCGATGGCGCCCGGCTCGGTGACGTTGAGCACGCGCCCGTGACCGCCGTTGGCTGCCATGCGCGCGCCAATCGCCGCCGCGCCCGACTCACTGGTGGCGGTACCAATGACGGTGGCGCCCTGGGCCGCCAGCTCGTCGGCGATCGCGGCACCGATGCCGCGGCTGGCACCGGTGACGAGGGCAATTTCGCCCGAAAGAGGACCGTTGGCCATGTGTATTACCTCGAAGTGGGGTTGGGACCGCGAGCGTGGCAGCGCACCCGGGTGCGCCATGCCCGACCGCGGGCGAAATCGCTTACTGCCAGTCCGCCAGCGCGGACTCGAAATCCGACGGCGTTCCGATGGCGCGCGCATCCAACGACTTGTCGATGCGCTTGACCAGGCCCGCGAGTACCTTGCCCGGCCCGCACTCGGCAATGCGGGTGGCGCCGCGTGCCGCCAACGCCTGCACGCAACCGGTCCATTGCACCGGCAGGTAGAGCTGGCGCACCAGCGCATCGCGGATCGCCTCGACGCCCTCATGCACTTCGGCATCGACGTTCTGGATGACCGGCAGCGTCGGCGCGTGCCAGGACAGCGCGTTCATGGCCTCGCCCAGTCGATTGGCGGCCTCGCGCATCAGCGGCGTGTGCGATGGCACGCTCACGGCCAGCTTCACCGCCTTGCGCACACCGCGCTCGGCCAGCTGCGCCAGCGCCTTGTCCACGGCCGCGGCATGGCCACCGATCACGATCTGGCCCGGGGAATTGAAGTTGGCCGGCACCACGACCTCGTCACCGGACACGGCTTCGCAAACGTCCAGCACCAGGGCATCTTCAGCCCCCAGCACGGCGGCCATCGCACCGGTTCCGGCGGGCGCGGCCGCCTGCATCAGCTGGCCGCGCAGGCGCACCAGCTTGGCGGCATCGTGCAGCGACAGCACGCCTGCTGCGACCAGCGCGGAGTATTCGCCCAGGCTGTGCCCAGCGAGCAGCGCCGGGTGTGCACCGCCCCGGGCCTGCCACAGGCGCCACACCGCCACGCCACCGGCCAGCAACGCCGGCTGGGTGAACTCGGTCTGGTTGAGCTGCTCCTCCGGGCCGTTCTGGCTCAGCGCCCACAGGTCGACGCCGGCGCCCTCGCTGGCCTCGGCAAAGGTCGCCTGCACCACCGGATCCAGCCCTGCCAACTCGCCCAGCATGCCGAGCGACTGGGAGCCCTGGCCCGGAAAAACGAATGCCAGTTGCGATTGGGGGGGGAGCGATGCGGTCACGCGGATGCCTTGGGTGCAATCGAACGCGCCATGATACGAGTGAAAGCTCTAACGTGTCTGTACCCGCCCGTACAGTCGGGCGTTTGAAACCATTGACCGAAATTAAGCGCAGTTGGGCCCTGCACCCTGCTCCCGCCGGAGCACGAGCCCCAAAACGCGAACGCCCCGGCAGGCCGGGGCGTCGTAGACACATCCAACTCCGCCCCAAGGGCGGAGAGGTCAGTATCGGATCAGGGCCGAGCCCCAGGTGAAGCCGCCGCCGAAGGCTTCCAGCAGCAGCAACTGGCCGCGCTCGACCTTGCCCGAACGCACCGCGTGATCCAGTGCCAGCGGCACCGAACCCGACGACGTGTTGCCGTGCTTGTCCACGGTGACGATCACGCGCTCCATCGGCATGTCCAGGCGCTTGGCCGTGGCCTCGATGATGCGCAGGTTGGCCTGGTGCGGGATCAGCCAGTCCAGCTGGTGGCGATCCAGCCCGTTGGCTTCCAGGGTCTCTTCAACCACGGAGTCCAGCGCCTTGACTGCATGCTTGAACACGTCGTTGCCGGCCATCAGCACGCGCACGCCGGCGTTCTTCTCGTCGGGCTTGAAGCCCTTCGAAACGCCCACGGGGTTGTGCAGCAGCTCGCTCTTGGTGCCGTCAGCGTGCATGTGGGTGCTGAGGATGCCGGTCTCTTCGTCGGCCTTCAGCACCACGGCGCCGGCACCGTCGCCAAACAGCACGCAGGTGCCGCGGTCGCTCCAGTCGAGCATGCGGGTCAGGGTCTCGGCGCCGATCACCAGCGCGGTCTTCGCGGCACCGGAGCGGATGAACTTGTCGGCCACCGTCAGCGCGTAGACGAAGCCCGAGCAGGCCGCGTTCACGTCGAACGCCGGGCAGCCTGCAGCGCCCAGTCGCGCCTGCACCAGGCACGCCGTGGACGGAAAGATGACGTCGGGCGTGGTGGTGCCCAGGACGATCAGGTCGAGGTCCTTGGCATCAACGCCAGCCGCCTCCAGCGCGCGCAGGGCGGCCTGGTAGGCAAGATCGCTGGTGGTCTCGCCTTCGGCGGCGATGTGACGTTCACGGATGCCGGTACGCGCGGCAATCCACTCGTCACTGGTGTCGACGAGCTTGGCCAGGTCGTCGTTCGTGAGCACCTTTTCCGGCAGGTAGCTGCCGGTGCCGGCGATACGCGAGAACACTTGCTTGGTCATGGACTGGGTCATGCCAGGGGGGACACCTCGACGGGGCGGCCCGCCGGTCTCACCGACGCGCCGCGGGCGGGCCCGCACGCCAAGCCACAACGCCGACCCAGAAAAAGATTGCGGCCCGAAGGCCGCATCCCTGCACCGGAGCGCCAGCCAGCGGCCGGCGACTCCGCGGGGCGGTGGCCAGGCCGCCGCCCCACAGCAATGCACGCGGCGCGAGGCGCCGCGGTGCGATTACTCGGCGTCGACGACCTTCGACTTGACGTCGATGACCTTCTTGCCACGGTAGTAACCGTCAGCGGTCATGTGGTGGCGGATGTGGGTCTCGCCGGTGGTCGGGTCGGTGGCCAGCTGCTTGCTGGACAGCGCGTCGTGCGCACGGCGCATGCCACGCTTGGACGGGGTAACGCGGGACTTCTGGACAGCCATGGTCTTGCTCCAAGGAAACTCAGTTCGATTTGTTCTTCAATGCCGCCAACGCCGCGAAGGGGTTTGCGCGCTCCTGCTCGGCCTCTTCGGCCGGCCAGTCACGCTCCATCGCCTCCGTGCCGGGCATCGTCGGCACGACCGGGATGGCCAGGATGAGTTCATCCTCGACCAGCTCGGCAGCCTGCAACATCCCGTCGGACGGGACGAGCAGCGGTTCATACCCGGGCGGCAGCGCGGCTTCGTCCGCTTCATCACGGATGAGGCCGAGCCGCTGCACGATGTTCACCGGAAACACGAAACGTTGCAGGCTGCGCTGGCACAGCAGCGGCAGACCGGCATCGATGCGCATTTCCACATACTGCACCTGCAGTTCGTCCGTGTCGAACTCCAGCGAGTAGCTCACCTCGCCTTCGGTATCGACCAGACTGTCACGCAACCGGTCCAGCGAGGACAGCGGCAGGCGGCCTTGAACACCGCGCCGTGCCGCCACCATGCGCCAGGCATCCAGCATTTCGGAAACCGACGATCGGGGTGCGTCTGCGGACATAAGCTGCAGAATGTTAGGAGGTGAAAGCCCCCCTGTCAAACCGGAAAACCCTTGCGGGGCGGTGATTTGCCCCGCCGGGGGTGGCCGGTTCAGACTGCGGGTCCGCCCTCGCCCGTTCGCGCCGTGACCACAGCCCTACTTCTGCTCCTCCTGGCGGCCGTGGCCGTGGGCCTGCTGGCCTTCCTGCGGCGCGGCGTCACCCCGCACCAACGGGCCGTCCGCGAACTGCTCGATGCCGCCGACGCCCTCGAGGCCCGCCTGCGCACGGCGCGCGCGGAAATCGAGGCGGTCGCCGGCGACGAGGGCGAGGACCCGGTCCGGGAGGCCATGCGCGAGATGCTGCGCCAGCGCATGTGGCTGCGCGACCATGGGCAGGATGCCTCGCTGGAGCGCCTGGGTGAAGTCCGCGCCTCGATCGATGCCGCCCGCGCCCGCATCGACCAGCAGCTTTCGCGCATCGACCGCGCCCGCACACGGCTTCCTGACGCCCAATGACTCCGTTGATCCTGGCCTCCACGTCGGTGTACCGGCGTGACCTGCTGTCCCGCCTGCGCCTGCCCTTCGCAACCGCCCGCCCCGAGACCGACGAGACCCCGCTGCCGGGGGAAACACCCACCCAAGTGGCGTTGCGCCTGTCCGAGGCCAAGGCCCGGGCCGTAGCCACCGCCCTCCCCGGTGCCTGCGTGATCGGCTCCGACCAGGTGGCGGAACTGGACGGCCATTCGCTGGGCAAGCCGGGTGACCGCGCGGCCGCGATCCGTCAGTTGACCGGCATGTCGGGGCGCGAAGTGCTGTTCCGGACGGGGCTCTGTGTGGTCACGCCGGACGGCGTCGCCCACGCACTGCTGGACACCACCACGGTGCGCTTCCGGGTGCTGGCCGACGCGGAAATCCAACGTTACGTCGACGCCGAGCAGCCCTACGACTGCGCGGGCAGCTTCAAGTCCGAAGGCTTGGGCATCGGCCTCTTCGACGCCATCGAATCCAGCGATCCGACCGCACTGATCGGATTGCCGATGATTGCCACCGCGCGGCTGCTGCGTCAGGCCGGCTATCAGGTCCCCTGATCGCCGCCAAGCGCGAGGACGGATCCTGAACAAACCCTGCTAACCGCCTTGCGCAGGGCGGCGGCCGCGCTTCATCGCACGTGCACGGGCTGCTCGGCCCACTCCTCCACGCTGCCATCTCGGCCGTGCAGGCGCAGGCCCAGCCAGTGCTCGCCGGGTGCGACGTCGCCCAGATCGACGAGGCCGCCAAAGCCCACGTTGGGGTGGGACGCATCCGTGGAAATCTTCCAGAACGCGGCCACGCCGGTATTGCGCAGCCCGTAGGCCACCTCTCCGACCGGTCGGCCATCAAGCAGCACCTCCACCCGATCCAGGCCGACGCCGTCCTTGAACGCCCAGCCGCGCACCTCCAACTGGCGGGCGATGGTGGCACCGGGTTCCGGCGTGTCCAGCCACGCCATCGCCGGGGTCGTGCAGGGGCCGGGCAACCGGTCGCCCAACCGGAACAGCAGGAACCGGCGGCGGCCGTGGTCGATGTTGACGACGCGCGGTGCCGGCAGCGGCCCCACCATTGCGCACAGCGCGTGGTAGCGCGCCAGCAACGCCTTGTACGGGACATCGGTGGCCCCTACGACCAGCAGCGCCGGCCTTGCGCCCGGACCCGTGGCCGCGTCGCGGTGCAGGCCCCAGAGGTGCAACTGCGGTGCGCGGCCGTGGTGGTGGTTGAGCGGATGGTCGAGCACGGGAATCCGCGGATCGCCCAGCGCGAACCCCAGCTCCGCACCGATCTTGAAGTTGTCGGCGAGCAACGGCGTTCCCTTCGGCAGGGTTGAACGCTCACGGCGCACCGCATCGACAAGCGCGTCCCACCCGGCGAAATTTTCCGGGTAGGCCTTGCCTGTTGCGGCGCGAGTTCGCAGTGCTGGACTGGAAACGGCCGCGTAGTAACCCAGCACTGCGACAAACCCCGCTGCGATCATCGCCCAGGCGGCACGACGCAGCGCAGGCGACCACGTCGCCAGCGTGGCGGGCAGCAGCGGCAACAACGCGAGGTATCCGGGCAATGGCCAGTGGAAACTCACGCGTTCGTTGTCGGCAACGAATCCCAGCACGAAGAAGCCGAGTACCAGCAGGCCGCCACTCAGCGCCAGGTAGCGCGCCGCCGGCCGGGGATCGCCGGTCCCTCGCCGCGAGGCAACGACCATCGCGACCAGCACCAGCGGCGTGGCCAGCAGGGCCTGGATCACCACGAACCACAGGCCATCCAAGTGGAACGCCCACGGGTGTCGCTCCACCAACTGGAAGCGCAACCCGGCGTCGGCGTTCTCGATGTTCCAAGCCAGCAACGGCAGCCAGGCGATCGCGCCGATGGCGATGGCCGCCCAGGTCCAGCCGCTGCGCAGCGCGCGCCGGCCTTCGGGCAGCCACAGGAGGGCGACGAACCCCACCCCAATCACCGCGATGAAGCGGTAATGACTCAGGGCCCCGAGCGCGAGGCCTACGGCCAGTTCAAGCGCTGCGCCCGGGTGCATGCGCCGCACCAGCCGTGTACCGGCATCGAGGCACAGCACGGTCGCCAAGGCCATGGCCACGTCCGGCAAGGCCAGCAACCCCAGGGTGCCCGCCAGGGGCAACAGCAACGCCAGACTGCCGGCCTGCCAACCCATGGCGGCACCAAATTCGCGGCGCGCCATCACGACGATCAGCCAAGGCACCGCCGCCGCCAGCAACAGGAACGGCCACCGCAGGCCCAGCACGCTCTCGCCGGCCAACTGGACACCCAGCCGCGCCAACCACGCCGTCAGCCCCGGCAGGTCCGAATAGGCGGCCGCCAGATGCTGGCCCTCTTGCCAGTAGAACGCCTCGTCCACGAACAGCGGCAATCGTGCCGCGACCAGCACCTTGGCCAGCAGCACCACCGCAAACAGGACCAGGAACGCCAGGCGTGACCGCCGCACATCCACCATCGAAGCCAGACCTCTTACACTCCGCCTGAATACGGGAGAACCACGATGGCCGCATCCCCTTCGAGCGCGAGCATGCTACCTGATGCCCTGCGCCAGGCACTCGACCGCGCGCAGGCGCAGGTCAATCAACTGGTACTGGGCAAGCCACACGAGGTGCGGCTTGCCTTTGTCGCACTGTTGTCCGATGGCCACCTGTTGATCGAAGACCTGCCGGGGCTGGGCAAGACCACGCTGGCCCACGCCCTTGCAGCCACGCTGGGACTGGAATTCCAGCGCGTGCAATTCACCTCCGACCTGCTGCCGGCGGACGTGGTGGGCGTGTCCGTGTTCGACCCGCAGGCACGACGCTTCGAATTCCATCCCGGACCGGTGTTCACGCAAGTGCTGCTGGCGGATGAAATCAACCGTGCGCCCCCCCGCACCCAGAGCGCCCTGCTGGAGGCGATGGCGGAGCACCAGGTGACCGTGGACGGCGTCAGCCATGCCCTGCCGTCACCCTTCTTCGTGATTGCCACGCAGAATCCGGTCGATCTCTCCGGCACCTATCCGCTGCCGGACTCGCAACTGGATCGATTCCTGCTTCGCCTGGCACTGGGCTACCCCAGCGAGGCTGCCGAACGCGACCTGCTCGCGGGCAGCGACCGACGCGACCTCATTGCCCGCAGCCTGCCGCAGCTGGACGCCGCCGACGTGCTGGCCGCGCGTGCGGCCGTGAATGCGGTACACGCCAGCGACGCGCTCATCGGCTACGTGCAGGCGTTGCTTGCCCGCAGCCGCCATCACCCGGGCGTGCGCGTGGGTCTGTCGCCGCGCGCTGGCATCGCATTGCTTCGCGCGGCGCGTGCCTATGCGTTGCTGCTGGGCCGCCAGCACGTCCTGCCCGAGGACGTGCAAGCACTGTTTGGCGCCGTGGCGGCGCACCGTCTGACGATTGATGCCGATGCAGGCGACCCCGCCGCTCTGGCCAAGTCGATCCTGCATTCGGTCGCGGTCGACTGATCCCGTGGCAGCCGCATGGCGGGCCAGCCTGCGCGATCGCGCCCTGTCGCTGACACGGCCGCGAGCGCCCGAACCGCTCCCCGCGAGTCTGGACCGCCGTCGCGTGTACGTGCTGCCGACTCGCTTCGGCCTGTTCTTCGCCGTGTTACTGCTGGCGATGCTGCTGGGCGCGCTCAACTACAACAACAACCCGGCGTTGCTGCTGGCCCTGTTGCTGGCTGGCGCAGGCCTCGCGAGCCTGGTGTCGGCGCACCTGCAACTGACCGGGCTGGAGTTCCTGGCAGTCGATGCGGAACCGGTGGCGGCAGGCCAGGTGATGACGGTGCGTATCCATGCGAAGGCACCCACCGACCGGATGCGGCGCGGCCTGCAAGTCGCCTTTGCCAAGGCGCCCGCGACGCGCGCGGTGCTGGACGTGGAACAGGGGCACGGAGAAGTCGACCTGGTCCTCCCTACCCGACAGCGCGGTTGGCTCGATGTGCCACGACTGGTCGTGGCCACGACCCGGCCGTTGGGTCTGGCCCGTGCGTGGGCATACCTCTGGCCCGAGCCGCCGGTACTGGTCTATCCGGCACCGGAGCCGGCGGGGCCGCCGCTGCCCGAAGGCGCGGGTGACCGGGCGCACAGTCGCCTGCACCCGGCCGGCGAGGATGTGCACCACCTGCGCAGCTACCGTGCCGGCGATGCGCGGCGCGCGATCGCATGGAAGCCGTCGGCGCGGCGCGACCAGCTCATCGTCCGGGAGTACGAACAGCCGCAGGGCGCGGAAGTCACCCTGGATTGGCTGGCGCTGCGAGCGTTGCCTTACGAGGCGCGCATCAGTCGCTTGGCAGGCTGGGTGGATGCAGCGGAACGCACCGGCCGCCGCTATCGGCTGGTCCTGCCCGGGCAGCCCGTGCTGGGTCCGGGGCATGGGCCGCATCACCGCCACACTTGTCTGCGCGCACTCGCGTTGATGCCGCATGGCTGACACCCGCATCCGCTCTGCACTCGACCCGACCAGCCGGCATTGGGCTTTCGCCGCCGGTGGCACCTCGCTGGTGCCGATGCTGCTGCAGTTGCCTGGCACCATCGCCGCCACCGTGGCCGTCTGTGCCATCGCGGTCGCCGCCTTGGCCTGGCGACAACCGGCGCACGGGCTGATCCGGGTGCTGCTGGCGCTGTCACTGGTGGGCACGGTGCTGGTGCTCACCCGCTTCTCGCTGGGGCGCGACACCGGGTGTGCCCTGCTGGCCGCGATGCTGGCGATCAAACCGTCGGAAACGGCCACGCTGCGCGATGCACGCAGCCTCGTCGGCTTTGCGCTGTTCGCTCCGTTTGCGACGTTCCTGCTTGACCAGGGGCCGCTCACACTCGCGCTCGGCCTCATCGCCGCCATCGTGGCTTTGGGTGCGTTGCAGCGTTTTGCCGATATGGAATCGGGCGACCTGCGCGTAATCCCCATCCGCCAGAGACTGCCAGCCATCGGCCGCTTGCTCGGCACGGGCATCCCACTGGCCCTAGCCGCGTTCTGGCTCTTCCCACGCATGTCCGCACCCATGTGGGGCGTGCCGGAGCGCGCATTGGCCCGCCCCGGCCTCTCCGACACGATGACGCCCGGCGAATGGGTCGAGCTGATGAACGACGACACGCCGACGCTGCGCGTGCGCTTCTTCGGTGCCACGCCGCGACAGGAGGAAATGTACTGGCGTGGACCAGTGCTGTGGAACTTCGACGGCCGCAGCTGGACCCAGCCGCGCTGGTTCCGCAACCTGCCGCCGGCCGAGGTCGAGCCGGCCGCCCCGCGCTGGGACTATGAGATGGAATTCGAGCCCACCGATCGACGCCAGCTGGTCGCCCTCGACCTGCCGATGGCGGCACCGGCAGGCACGCGACTTTCGATCGACCACGGTTTGTGGGCGGAGCGTCCGCAGTCCTCGCTGGGCCGGTGGCGGATGCAGTCCGCGCCACCGCGGCGCTATGAGACCCAATTGCCACAGACGCTGCGCAGGGCCGCCCTGGAGCTTCCACCGGGCTTCAATCCGCGCACGCTCGCGCTCGCACGGCAATGGCGGGCGGAAGCCGGCCCGGACGACACCGCCGTGGTGCGGCGCGCGCTGGCGTGGATCCGTGCGGAATTCGTCTATACCCTCGCCACACCGCTTCCCGGGCGTCATGCCGTCGACGAATTCCTGTTCGACTTCAAACAGGGTTTCTGCGAGCACTTCAGTTCAGGGTTCGTGGTGTTGATGCGCGGTGCTGGCATTCCGGCGCGCGTGGTCACCGGCTATGCGGGCGGCTACCGCAACCCCTATGGCGGCTATTGGCTGGTACGCCGCTCCGATGCACATGCCTGGGCCGAAGTCTGGCTGCCCGAGCGCGGCTGGGTCCGCGTGGATCCCACGGCCGCGGTGGCGCCCGAGCGCATCTACGACACACTGGCCGACCGTGCCCCCGGGGCCGGGCTGTTTGGCGACGCGGGCGGCATCACTCCCGTGCTCAATGTCACCGACTGGCTGCGCCGCGGCTGGAACGATTTCGTGCTGGGCTTCAATGCCACGCGCCAGCAGGACCTGCTCAAGCCCCTGGGGATGGACCGATGGGGCAGCCGCGGGTTGATTGCCCTTTTCGGACTGGCCGGCGGACTGGCCCTGCTGTGGATGTTGTGGCTCAGTACGCAGGGTCCGCGCGAGCGTAACCCCGTGATCCGCGCCTGGCGCCACCTGGGACGTCGCTATGCCCGGGTGGGCCTCGGACGCGAGCCGCACGAGCCCGCCGGTGACTGGGCGCGGCGGGTGGCGACCACCCAGCCGGGGGGCGCCCCCGGACTTCTGGAACTCAGCCACCGTTTCAACAATTGGCGCTACGCTGGGACTCGAGCCGGGCGATCGGCGGCGCGCGAGCAGCGTGACCTGGTCCGCGCGCTTCTGGCCCACCGCCCAAGTACGCCAGGAGAACACCGATGAAACTCCGCACCGCCGCCCTCGTAGTGGGCACCGCGACCGTACTGGCCGCCTGCGCATCGCAGCCGCAACCCTTGCAGGGCACCTTCGCCGAGATCACGCCGCAGGATGCAGTCGCCGCCGACCGCACCGGCGCGCTGGTGCGCTGGGGCGGGCGCGTGGTCGAGGTCGAGCCGCAGAGCAACCGCACCTGCTTCCAGATGATGTCTACGCGTCTGGGCGGCACCGGCCGCCCGCTGGCGTCCAGCGACGACACGGGCGGTCGTTTCCTCGCGTGCCGCGCCGGCTTCTATGATCCGGCGCTGTTCCAACCGAACCGCGAGGTGACCTTCACGGGCCGCGTGACGGGCCATGAATCGCGCAAGATCGGCGAATACGACTACCGACTCCCGGTGGTCGAAGCTGAGGTGGTGTACCTGTGGCCCGTGCGCGAGCGCGTGGACGTGGTGCAGTACCCCGCCCCGTGGCCATGGTGGGGCTGGTGGTGAACCTGGCCCGGCACGCCCTCGCTCAGTGGGGCGTGCCGAATCGCCCCAGCGGCGCCCCCGCCAGCAGGTGCAGGTGGACCTGGAACACGGTCTGGCCGGCGTCACCGTTGCAGTTCATCACCACGCGATAGCCGTTGTCGGCAAAGCCTTCGCGCTTGGCATAGTCGGCCGCGGCCGTGACCAGCCGCCCGACCACTTCGGCCTGCGACGGCTGCAGGTCGTTCAGCGTGGGCACCGTCACCTTGGGCACGAACAGCACATGCACCGGAGCCTGCGGCGCGATGTCATGGAACGCGATCAGATGCTCGTCTTCGTAGACCAGCTTGGCGGGGATTTCACGCCGGATGATCTTATGGAAGATGGTGTCGTCGCTCATCGATTCTTCCTCAGTGGGGGCGATGGGGGGCGGTACGGGATGCCTTGGCAGGAAACTCCGACGCCGACTGTCCGCCCCCGTTCAATCAGGCATTTCGCTGCGGCTGCCGAAGGCGTGCGACAGCGTGCCGCGGTCCACGTATTCCAGTTCGCCGCCCAGCGGCACGCCATGCGCCAAGCGGCTGGGCCTGACCTGATGCTGGCGCGCGAGTTGCGCCAGGTAATGGGCCGTGGCCTCGCCCTCGACCGTGGGGTTGGTGGCGATGATCAACTCCTGCACTTCGCCTTCGGCCAAGCGCGCGCCCAGGGAATCCAGCCCCAGTTCGCGCGGGCCGATGCCGTCCAGCGGCGACAGGCGCCCCTGCAGCACGAAGTACAGGCCGCGGTAGCCGGTGGCCTGCTCAATGGCGAGGCGATCAGCCGGCGACTCGACCACGCACAGTTGGTGCGCATCACGCGAGGCACTGGCGCAGGTCGCGCACACCTCCGTCTCGCTGAAGTCACGGCAGCGTTGGCAGTGGCCGATGCGCTCGACCGCCTTGGCCAACGTGTCCGCCAGGCGCTGCCCACCCTCGCGCTCGCGTTCGAGCACGTGGTAGGCCATGCGTTGCGCCGATTTCTGCCCAACCCCGGGCAGCACGCGAAACGCGTCAATCAATTGTTCCAGCAGCGACGTGCTCATCAAAAACGATACCGGTGCAGGCGCGGCAGGCAGGCACCCGCCGCAGCCCCGCCCGGTCCGATCAGAACGGCATCTTCATGCCGGGCGGCAACGGCATGCCGGCGGTGGCAGCCGACATCTTCGCCTGCGACTCGGCATTGATCTTGTTGACCGCATCGTTGAACGCGGCAGCGATCAGGTCTTCGGCCATTTCGGCATCGCTGATCACGCTCGGATCGATGCGCACCTTGCGGCACTCCATGCGACCGGTCAGGGTCACGCTGACCATGCCGCCACCGGCGTTGCCGGTGACCTCGATCTTGGCCAGTTCTTCCTGCGCGCGCTGCACGTTTTCCTGCATTCGCTGCGCCTGCTGCATCAATTGGGCAATGTTTCCACGCATGTTTCAGTCTTCCAGGGGGCGGATGGAATCGGGGACGACACGGGCGCCGTACTGCGCGATGAGGCGCTGCACGTCGGCGTTGTCCATGAAAGTGGATTCGGCGGCGGCCTGTCGCTCGTCCCGCGCGCGCTCGTTGCGCTCGCGGATGGATTCGCCGGCGGTCGCGGCGGCGAAACGGATCTGTGGGGCGACGCCCAGGCGCGGCACCAGGGCCTCGGCCACCAAGTTGACGAGGTTGGGCACGCCCAGGTGCTGGTCGGCCTCGGGTAACGCCAGGGTGAGCACGCCATCGGCGTAGCCACCGAAGACCGCGTGCTCGGCCAACAGGCGAGCAGGACCCTTGAGGTCGCTCGCGGCCACGAAGTCGTGCCACTCGTCGGCGTCGGCGATCCCGACGGCCAGATCAGCGCCCGACGGGACGGGACGTACAGTGGCGGGGCTCATCGCCGGCACCCCTGCCGCTTCGCGCACGGGTGCACTGGCGTCCGCGGGAGGGTGCGCCGCCACCGGCTCGCGAGGTGCGGGCGGAACGGTGCGCGGCGGCTGATTGCGTTCCACGACGATCGGTGGCGCGATCACGGGTGCGGCAGGAGCCGCGGCGATGCGGGCGACCGGCGTCGCCGTGGTCTCGGCCCAAGGCGGAACATCGTCGTCTTCGGATTCAGTGGGCGTAGCCGAAGTCGCCCTGGTCTCGACTGGGCTGGCCGCGCCCTGCACGTCCACCGCGCGTCGGCTATCGCTGGTGCCAGATTGCACATGCGCCTTGACTGCGTTGACTGAGGGCGGTGTGGACCCGCCGTGCGCCGCGCCGGGATCCATCGAGGCGGGTCGAGTCTGCGCTGCCGCAGCGGCGCCCCCCGTCGGCGATGCACTGCGCACGCCCGCGGACTCGGATGCCACGGCACGGCCACCGCCGCCGCTTTCCGCCGGCCGGAACGCCAGCATCCGCAGCACGGTCATCTCGAATCCCGCGCGCGGGCTGGGCGCCAGCGGCAGATCGCGACGTCCATTAAGCGCCATCTGATACCAGAGCTGGACCACCTCGGCGCGGATGCGCGCGGCCAGCCCGTCGATGTCCACGCCGTCGGCCTCGACCGGCGCCCCGGGCACCAGTTGGCGCACCTGGATGCGGTGCATGGCGTCGCTCAACGCATCGAGCACGGTGCCCCAGTCAGGGGAGAATTCGGCCAGTGCGGTCACTTCCGCCAGCAGGGCGTCGCCATTGCCGTCGGCCAACGCCGACAGCAACGCGCCCACGCGGGTGCGATCGACCGAGCCCAGCATGGTCGCCACGCCGCTCTCGACCAGTTGCCCACCGCCACTGTTCGCGCCGGTGTAGGCAATGGCCTGGTCCAGCAGCGACAGGCCATCGCGCAGGCTGCCGTCGGCGGCCTTCGCGAGCAGGCGAATCGCGCCCGGCTCCACCACAATGCCTTCGGCGTCGAGGATCTTGTTCATCTGCCCGGTAATCTGGCCTTCGTCCAACCGCTTCAGGTTGAACTGCAGGCAGCGCGACAACACCGTCACCGGCAACTTCTGCGGGTCGGTCGTGGCCAGCAGGAACTTCACGTGCCCCGGCGGCTCTTCCAGCGTCTTCAGCAGCGCGTTGAACGCCGCCTTCGACAGCATGTGCACTTCGTCGATCAGGTAGACCTTCACCCGGCCGCGGCTGGGCATGTACTGCGCGTTCTCGATCACCTCGCGCACGTCGTCCACGCCGGTATTGGACGCGGCGTCGATCTCGATCAGGTCGAAGAAGCGGCCGGCGTCGATGTCCTGGCAGGTGGCGCACACGCCGCACGGGTCGGACGAGGTGCCCTGCTCGCAGTTCAGCGACTTGGCGAAGATGCGGGCGATGGTGGTTTTGCCCACCCCGCGGGTGCCGGTGAACAGGAACGCGTGGTGCACGCGGCCGGTTTCCAGCGCGTTGGTCAGCGCACGGACCACGTGCTCCTGCCCGACCAGTTCGGCGAAGCGCTTGGGGCGCCATTTGCGGGCGAGGACGAGGTAGGACATCGGATCCTTTGCAGTGCGGCGACTCGGGCGCCATGGCCACGAAGGCCCCGCGCCGGATCGGGTGATCGGACTCATCCCATTGTGCCACGCCACGCCACGCCGCATCCGCCGCGGTGGCGACCGCGCGTTGAACGGCTGGACTGGCGCATTTCAAAGGTTGGCGCGCTTTCCAGCGCCGAGTCGGCGCCCGCCCCCAGCAACGCCATGGGCGCCACAGCGTGGCGCGACTTGTTCGCAAGCGCCGCGAAGGCTAGACTTTGCGACCCCGAGGCCGCTGCCCAGCGCCGTGGCTCCGGGACCCGGAGAGGTGTCCGAGTGGTTGAAGGAGCACGCCTGGAAAGTGTGTAAGCGTCTAAACCGCGCTTCGGGGGTTCGAATCCCCCTCTCTCCGCCAGATTCTTGAATGCGAGTCCCGCCCAGCAAGCCGCGCCCGTGCGCCGCTTTGCCCAAGCGAAGCCCCGCAGTCGCCTATGGTGGCCCCGTCGGCCCCTCGCGACGCTAGGTCGAAAACCCCGCCAGGGCCGGAAGGCAGCAACGGTATCGACTGACGCGGGTGCCGAGGCCAGCCGGCGGGGCTACCGCCTTTTCAGCCCCCGACTCCTGCCCAAGTCCCCGCACCAGACGGCCAGATTCTCAGACAGGATCGGCCCGCATGGCCGTGGGTTCCGCCAACGACAGGCACTCGTCCGGATGCGCCACGCGGTAGCCACGCGCGGCCAGCGTTTCGCCCTCTTCGCGGCTCGCGTAGTGGTACAGCACGCAGCGCGACAGCAGCGCGGCCGAATACTCGCGTTCAAGGTCCTCGATGCCGCTGTGCGACGGGTTGCCATGCAGCGCGCAGTCATGCGCGATCAATTCGCCGTCATCGGCCACCCGCCCCAGCACCTCGGGAATCGGCCGGGTGTCGCCGGTCCACACCATGCTGCCCTTCAGCCGCAGGCCGAAGGCGGTATCCGGCCAATGGTGTCGTGCCTGAAACACCTCCAGTCGCACGCCGTCATGCCAGAACGCCGCCCCGACCGGCACGATCTGGAACGCGTCCCAGAAATTCGCCCCGCCTTCGGCAAGCGCATTGGGATAGTCACCCACGCGCTGGTGCAGCAGCGGCACCACCGGTGCCGGAACGTACACGCGCACCTTCCCCCGCACGTCTGCGTTGAAGTAGCTCTCCACGAACAGCCGCTCAAACCCGCCCACGTGGTCCAGATGCGTGTGCGTGATGAACAGTGCGCGTGGCGCGTGGCCGTAGCGGGCGAGGAATGCGGTCAACCCTTCGGCGCCACAATCGATCGTCAGCCAAGGCACGCCATCACACTCGATGGTGGCCATCGCCGACCCCAGCTCCACCGCCGAGGCATTACCGACTCCTTGCAGACGCAGCGACCAGCCCATCAGGTGCCCCGGCTCCAGGCCATTTCGTAGGCGTTGCGCAGCCGCTGGAAGTCCCGTTCGACTTCGTCGACGGAACGGGCGCCGCGCAACTTCATCAAGGAGCGATGCAGGCGCTTGAGGTTGCCGCGTCGCCAGCCCGTGGCGGGGATGCGCAGCTGCCCCCGGTCGAGGTCGATCAGCCAGCCATTGCCGCCAGGATCAAACAGCAGGTTGTGGGCGTTCAGATCCGCGTGGTCCAGTCCCGCGCGGTGGCCGCGGGCGATCAGTCGCCCGGCCTCCTCCCACGGCGCACCATCCCCGGCCACCGCCGCCCGGTCCGCCAAAGAGCGGACGTCGTCCAGGCGATCCAGCAATATGGCGGCGGTGTAGAACATGCCTTCACGCCGGTAGTAGGCCGCCACCGGCCTCGGCACGGGCACGCCGCGGGCCGCCATCGCGCGGGTGAGGCGGAACTCGGCAAAACTCCGGGTTGCCACCGCGCCCCTCCACCAATACCGGTCCCGGCTGAAATGCGCCGCAACCCCTCCACGCAGGTAGCGGCGCAGCAGCACCGGCCCGAAAGGCGCATCGATGAACCAGGCACCACCCCGCCCCCCGCTCTCGACCGGCCGCGCGCGCGCGCCCCAGTACTGAGGGGAAAACCATTCCGGCGCGGCTTGCCGCACCCGTGTCGTGTCGAACAGAATCGCGCCGTATCCGCTGTCCTCGCGGAACGGAACCAATCCCTCGGCAGCGTCGTAGCCCGTCATATCCTCCGGAGTCTAACAATTCACGCCGTCTCTGCACCTGCATCGATTTGCATCCTGAGGCTATCGGCCCTGGGCGACGTCACGCACGTGGTGCCCTTGGTTCGCACGTTGCGCGCCGCCTGGCCTGCCACGTCCATTACCTGGGTCATTGGCAAGGGCGAGCATCGGCTGCTGGCCGGACTGGAGGGCGTGGAGTTCGTCGAATACGACAAAAAGACCGGGCTGGCAGGCATGCGCACGCTGCGCCGGCAGTTGGCGGGTCGCCGTTTCGATGTGCTGCTGCAGATGCAGGTCGCCGCGCGTGCCAACCTGCTGTCGGCGTTCATCCCGGCGCGTCGGCGCATCGGCTACGACAAGTCGCGATCCAAGGACCTGCACGGGCTTTTCATCAACGAGCGCATCCCGGACCGCCCGGGGATCCATGTACTCGATGCGCTGGGCAGCTTCTGCGAACCGCTGGGCCTGCGCCAGACCGAAGTGCGCTGGGACCTGCCGGTGCCGGCGGAATCGTTCGAGTGGGCCGGGGAGCAATGGCCAGACGACGGCCGTCGCACCCTGATGATCTCGCCCTGCTCCAGCCACGTGCTGCGCAACTGGCGCGCGGAACGCTACGCCGCCGTGGCCGACCACGCCATCGCTCGAGGGTGGCGCGTGGTGCTCTGCGGCGGCCGTAGCGAGCTGGAACGGCAGACGGCCGACGCCATCCTTGCCGCCATGCAGGGTACCGCGCTGGACCTTGTCGGCAAGGACACGCTCAAGCAGCTACCTGCGCTGCTGCAGCGCGCCGACCTGCTGATGACCCCGGACTCCGGCCCCATGCACATCGCCAACGCGATGGGCACCCGGGTGCTGGGCCTGCACGCGGCCAGCAACCCCGAGCGCAGCGGCCCCTACACCACCCGTCGCTACTGCGTGGACCGCTACGACGATGCGGCGCGCAAGTTCCGCGGCAAGCCGGCGACCGAGCTCAAGTGGGGCACCAAAATCGAGCACGAGGGCGTAATGGACCTGATCACGGTCGAGGACGCCATCGCCGCCTTCGAGCGATACGTCGCAGATTGCGCCGGCTGACCTCGAGCGGGGCCGGCACGTCACAGCATCAGGATGCCCACGAGCTTCTATAACGCCGACCACGCCGGATAAGGGAGTCGGACTGCGCAGTCATTGCGGAAAAGCCGGCCATGGATGGCCGGCGGCCCGACTCGCGGCAGGATGCCGCGACGGAGGGCTGGAGCAATGCCTGCGCAGGCCGACTCCCGCCCCTCCAGGCAAGAAAGTCAGGGCGCCGCAGCCCCCGACTTGTAATCCTCGTACGACTTCTCCTCGACGTAGCTCGACCCAAGCGCCAGGTTGATGTCCTTCTTGATCCGCGCGCGCTCGTCGTTCTCGAAATACACGCTGCGCGCCAGGCGAACGAACTCGTCGTCAAAGGCCTGCGCCTTTTCCTTGATGCGGATGTCGTCTTCGATCACCCACAGGCGCTCATTGACCGCCTTCAGGTCGGCACGCAGCTTGGCGATGTCATGACCGGCGGCCGGATGCGCCATCCAGGTCTTCTCAAGCGCGGTCAGCTCGTTGCGGACGTTGGCCAGCTTGGCCTCGTCGGACATGCGCTCGCTCTTGATCTGCAGGATCGCGATCTTGTCGAGCAGTTCGCCAAAGGACACCGGGACCAGGATTTCGGACATGTCGCCGCCGTTCATTCAGTGGGGGAAGGGCCACAGTTTAGCGCCGTCGCCCCCGGGCTTGCCGAAGTGGCTTTCGACCCGTATCATTCCCGGCTCACTGCACCCGGAGAGGTGGCAGAGTGGTTGAATGTACCTGACTCGAAATCAGGCGTACGTTTATAGCGTACCGAGGGTTCGAATCCCTCCCTCTCCGCCAGTTTTGCTGAAAAGGACCCCCCTCGGGGTCCTTTTCTTTTTCCCCCAGCCCGCTTTCGGGGCCGACCGCGCAATCTTCACCTTGCCCCGCGGCCGAAGGGGCCTGATGATCGCGTTATACGCAGCAAAGCCTGACAACGCGACTGGACATGATCGAATTCGGACACCTGACGCATGTCGGGCTTCGCCGTGAGCTCAACGAGGACACCTACTACGGGGACAGCGAGCTGGGCCTGTGGCTGGTGGCCGACGGCATGGGCGGTCACGACTATGGCGAGGTGGCCAGTGCGCTGGCGCGCGAGACCATCGTCCGCGAGGTCCGGGACGGCACGCCCCTCGCCCAGGCGATCCGCATTGCCGATGAGGAGATCATCCGCACCTCGCGCCGCCGCAACGATGCCCTGCCCATGGGGACCACGGTCGTCGCGGCACGCGTCAATGGCAGCCGCTTCGAGGTCGCGTGGGTCGGCGACAGCCGGGTCTACCTGTGGCGCGACGGCAACCTGGCCCAGCTGTCGCAGGACCACAGCTACGTGCAGGAACTGATTGCCAACGGAGCGCTGACCCAGGAGCAGGCGCGGAGCCACCCGCACCGCAACGTGGTGACCCAGGCACTGGGCGTCACGGACCCGACCAGCCTCAACGTCGAAACCATGACCGGCGAGCTGCGTCCGGGCATGCAACTGCTGCTGTGCAGCGACGGCCTGACCGAGGAAGTCGACGACCGCAATATCGCCCGGGTGCTGTCACGCAACGACTGCAGTGCGCAGGAATGCGTGGACACGCTGATCGCCGCGGCGCTCGACGGCGGCGGGTCGGACAACGTCACGGTCGTATTGGTCCGCAACCACTGAGCGGTCCGCCCGGCGCAGGGAGACCTCAAGCGCCCGCCTCACGGCCTCCCGCGCGGGCGCATCACGCGAGGGACGTCGCGGATGCCTCCAGCATCGCGTCCCACACGGCCTTACCGGCCTTCTTGCGCAGCTTCTCCAGTCGCGCTTCGTGCGCCGCCAGCTCCGCCTCGGTGACCAGCACGCGCGGTCGAGCCGACGATGCCGTGACCTTGAAGCTGCTCGCCGCGTTCACGGCGGACGCCTCCGCGCCCTCGCCAAACCCGATCTCGCCCTGGCCCGACGTCAGCGCGATGTAGACATCCGCCAGGATCTGGGCGTCGAGCAACGCGCCGTGCAACTGACGGTGGCTGTTGTCCACGCCCAGTCGCTTGCACAGCGCATCCAGCGAGTTGCGCTGGCCGGGGAAGCGCTGGCGCGCCAGCAACAGCGTGTCCTCCACCGTGGCGTGGTCGAGGATGCGCCCGTACTGCGGCCCTGCCAGGGACAGTTCGTTGTCGAGGAAGCCGACGTCGAAGGCCGCGTTGTGGATGATCAGTTCCGCGCCGCGGATGAATTCGAGGAATTCATCCACCACCTCGGAAAACACCGGCTTGTCCGCCAGGAACTCCAGCGTCAGGCCCGTGACCTCCTGCGCCCCCTGCTCGAAATCGCAATCGGGCTTGAGGTAGCGGTGGAAGTGGTTGCCCGTGGGACGGCGTTCGAACATTTCGACACAGCCGATTTCCACCACGCGGTTGCCGGACTTCCAGTTCAGGCCGGTGGTTTCGGTATCGAGGATGATCTGGCGCATGCGTCGGGGTTACTCGGGTTTCTCACGTAAAAAAAGTCGGCGCGGACAGGGTACCACCGGCCTCAGGCGCGGCTCGCCGCACGCGCCTTGAAGTGGATGGCCTGGTCGCGTGCGAGCGTATCCACACGCTCGTTGTCAGGGTCACCGGAGTGCCCCTTCACCCACTTCCACTCGATCTCATGACGTTGGGTGGCCGCATGCAGCCGCTCCCACAGATCACGGTTCTTGACCGGGTCGCCGCCGGCGGTCTTCCAGCCGCGCCGCACCCAGTTGCGCATCCACTCGGTGATGCCCTGGCGTACGTACTGGGAATCGGTGTGCAGGGTGATGATGCAAGGCTCGGTGAGCGTCTCCAACGCCATGATGGCGCCCATCAGCTCCATGCGGTTGTTGGTCGTGTCGGGCTCGCCGCCACTGAGTTCACGTTCCTTGCCCTTGTAGCGGAGCAGTGCGGCCCAGCCGCCCGGGCCGGGATTGCCGAGGCAGGCGCCATCGGTATGCGCCTCAACGGCCTTCTTCAAAGTTTGGGTCATGGGTCCATTATCGCCGGCTCGCGTCGCACTGGCTCGGATGGCCGCAATTGGCCTGTCTGCCAGCGCAGCGTGCGCAACGGGGAAGGCGGGATCATCGCGCGCACACGCTTGTTGACCGTCAGCGCGATGCCGGCACGCAGCCGGTCGGCGGCGCTGATCCCGCCGTCGCCATGTTCTACGCGCCAGCGGGGGCCGAGCCACTGAAGGCGGGCCGAATCAAACGCAAAGCCTGCGCGCCTCAGTGCGGCCTGCCATGCGCCCGGGTAGCGGGCGCGAAGCCCCTCGCCCGCCCAGCGCGCGCGGTAGGGACTCCATGGATTGAGTGCGGCCAGCCAGAGCGTCCCGCCCGGCGCGAGCACGCGCTCGCACTCACCAAGCATGCGGTCGACTTCCAACCCGTCGTCCAAGGCATGCTGGATCAGCACTGCCCCCATGGATTCACTGGGCAACGGCAGCGGAAAGCCGCATCGCACGGCACCCGCAAGGCCCGCCTCCGCCCGGTGCAACAAAAGGCCACGGCGACTCTCATTGGGCGGCGGTTCGGCCGCCGCCACCCCGATCCAGGTCCAAGGCAGGGCCGGGCAGGCGGCCAGCACCTGTGATCCGGCCGAATACTCCGCCGCGAGCACCCCTTGGCCCGCCAGCGTGCTGAACCAGCTCAGGCCCCTGCGCTCATCCGGTTGACGTGACTGCGCGAGCAAAGGCATGGTCGGCGGCGCGTCCACATGGTTGGGGTTGAGTCCCCAGTCTAGACCGTGGCGACGATCGCCGTCCGCCGGCGCGCACCCGCCCAGGATCCCGCTGATGCACCTCCGCCCCCTGCCCGCCTTCAACGACAACTACATTTGGGCGCTGTCCGACGAAGTCGGCCGCACTCTGTTCGTGGATCCGGGCGACGTCGCGCCGGTGCTCGCGGCCGCGGCCGAAGGATGGGAGCCGGCGGGCATCCTGATCACGCACCACCACCACGATCACATCGGCGGGGTCGCCGCGCTGCGCCAACGCTGGCCCGGCCTGCCGGTCATCGCGCCCAGGGATGATCGCATTGCCGACGCCACCCGACGCGTGTGCGACGGGGAGCATGTCGACATCGCCGGCTGGGGATTCGACGTGATCGAGGTACCCGGCCACACGCGCAGCCACATTGCCTTCCACGGGCATGGCGTCCTGTTCTGCGGCGACACACTGTTCAGCCTGGGCTGCGGCCGGTTGTTCGAAGGCACGGCCGCACAGATGCACGCCTCGCTGGCCCGGCTGGCCGCCCTGCCCGACGCAACCAAGGTGTGCTGCGCCCACGAATACACCCTCGGCAATGCCGCCTTCGCCACGACCGTGGATCCGGACAACCCCGACCTGCAGCGACGCGTGGCCGAGGCCATCGCCCAGCGCCAACGCGGCGAGCCTACCCTGCCCTCCACCGTGGGCAGCGAGCGTGCCTGCAACCCCTTCCTGCGCGTCGAGGACGCCGCGATTCACGCAGCGGTCGCACGCCACCTGGGCCGTTCACCGGAGGGCGCGGTGGACACCTTCGCCGGGTTGCGGCAGTGGAAGGACGACTTTCGCGGATGACGTGCTTCCGCTTCTTCCGCATCGCGACCGGCGGCCTGCTGCTGGCGCTGACTTGGGTCGTCTCTGGGGCGTTTGCCGGCCCGATCTCACCCCGCGCTGCGGACAACGGGATCGACACCGATGCCGGCGATGCGAAAAGCCGCAACGCGATCAATGGACAGGACGTTTACCGGCGTTTCCGGGACGGCCTCGCTGACCGGACCTGCGAACCCGGCGCCAGCGCGCGCTGGAAGCAGCATTTTGCCCACGCCCCGAAACGCCTCGCCCACCGCGACGACGATGCGCTGCCCCTGCTGGGCTACGTCGTGGAGGCACTGGCACGGGCCCACCTGCCGACCGAATACGCGTTGATCCCGTTTGTCGAAAGCGGCTATCGGCCGGCTGCCCGCAGCCCGGCCGGTCCGACGGGCCTCTGGCAGATGGTGGCACCGACCGCACGCCATCACCGGGTTCCCATTCGCCCCGGCTATGACGGCCGCCTGTCACCCGTGGACTCGACTCGCGCCGCCGTGCGCTACCTGCGAACCCTCCACGGCCTCTTTGACGGCAACTGGAAGCTGGTGGTCATGGCCTACAACGCCGGTGAGCACCGCATCCTCGGCGCGGCAAAGCGCACCGGCCGCAAGCCGGCATCCATCGACCCGGACGACCTCACCGGACTGCCTGCCGTTAGCCGCGCCTACCCCCGGAAACTGCACGCCCTGTCGTGCCTGCTGGACCAGGCCGACGAGCGCGATGGTTGGCGGGCCGCACTCAACCGCCCTGTGCCTCACCTGGGGGACGTCACGCTGCCTGACAGCGCCACTGACCTGCGCGATTGGGCCCGCGCCAGCGGCCACGATCCGGAGCTGGTGGCCCGTCTCAATCCGGCCCACGCGGGAGGCCCGCTGCGAAGCAAAGATCGGCGTATCCTCGCCCCCGTTGCCCTCGACGCGGATCCAGACGCCAGCGAATAGGTAGCCCCCGACCCGCCGGCAGGGCAAACTAGAGTCTTTGCTCGACCGTGCTGACGGTCATCGCCCCACTACGAGGTAAGTCCATGGGTTTCCTGCAAGGCAAGCGTGCACTCATCACCGGCGTCGCCAGCCAGCGCTCCATCGCCACCGGCATTGCCGAGGCCATGCGCCGCGAGGGCGCCGAACTGGCGTTCACCTACCAGACCGAGAAGCTCAAGTCGCGCGTCGAAGACTGCGCGAAGGAAAACGGCTCGGACATCGTGATCCCGCTGGACGTGGCCTCCGATGAGCAGATCGACGCCTGCTTCGCCGAACTGGGCAAGCATTGGCCGGAAGGGTTCGACATCCTCGTGCATGCCATTGCCTACGCCCCGCGCGAAGCCATCGACGGCGAGTTCCTGGACGGCCTGACCCGCGAGAACTTCGCCATCGCGCATGACATCTCGGCGTACTCGCTGGCCGCGCTGGCCAAGGCCGCGCGCCCGATGATGAAGGACCGCCACGGCTCGGTCCTGACGCTGAGCTACCTGGGTGCCGAACGCGCGCTGCAGAACTACAACGTCATGGGCGTGGCCAAGGCCAGCCTCGAGGCCACCGTGCGCTACCTGGCGCTCAACCTCGGCCCGGAAGGCATCCGCGTCAATGCGATCTCCGCCGGTCCGATCAAGACCCTGGCCGCCGCGGGCATCGCCAACTTCCGTAAGATGCTGGGCCACTTCGAGAAGTACGCGCCGCTGCGTCGCACCGTCACCATCGAGGACGTGGGCAACACCGCCGCGTTCCTGTGCTCGGACCTGGCCGGCGGCATCACCGGTGAAGTCACCTACGTCGACTCGGGCTACAACATCCTGGGCATGACCGGCATCGGTGACGAAGACTGATCGCTTCGTCGGCGGGCGATCCTGCCGCCGATAGCGTCAATGCAAAGGCCCGCCCATTGGCGGGCCTTTGTTGTTCTGGCTGCCAGGCCAACGCTTTGACATCCATTGGCGAGCCACAGCTTGGCGCGGCGAATTCGGAATGACCGCGCGCGAAAGCGCTTCACTCAGAAAAGCAAAGGCCCGGCGATATGCCGGGCCTTCGCTTAACGCATATCGACGGCCATGCTCGTCAGAGATTGGCCTCGACCACTGTCACCTTCATCTGCTTGCGCAGCTGGCGGGACAGCGCGTCCGCGTCACCCATGCCACGCGCCGTCGACAGCTGCTGGCGCAGCATCGCGCGCTCCTGGGGCGAGGCTTCGGCCGGGTTGCCCGGCTTGACCGCCTGCACCGCGAACAGCGCGATACGCCCGTCATCCATCGCGAGCTTGCCCGGGGTCGTCGCGCCCGTCGCCGGCGCCTTGGCCGAGAAGATGGCGGCATTGACCTTGGGATCGGGAATCGGCATGCCGCGGCGCAGGCCCGGCAGCGCCTGCGGTGCCGGCAGTTGCTTCGAGGCAGCCACCGCCTCCAGCGTTTCACCGGCCGTGATGCGCGCCACCAGCGCGTCGGCTTCCTTCAGCGCCGCCTTCTGCGCACGGTCCGCACGGACGGCCGCAACCACCTGGTCGCGCACCTGCGCCAGCGGCAGGGCACGTTCCGGCGTGTGGTTGGTGACACGGATCAGGACGCTCTGGTTGGGGCCGATCTCGATCGGATCACTGACCGTGCCGTCCTGCACCAGCACCTCTGAAAATGCAGCGCGCTTCACGGCGGCGTGGACGAAGATGCCTTCACTGGAGGCATGCGACACGGGGCCGAGGGTCAGCACCGGCAGGCCCACTTCGCGCGCCGCTGGCGCCAGCGACGAGGGGTTCTTGTAGACCAGGTCCACCAGTCGCGTCGACAGTTCGTTGAACGCACGCTCACGATCGGCCTGCGCCTGTTCGGCGGCCAGGGTCTCGCGCACCGCTTCGAACGGCTGCTGCGCGCTGCCCTTCACCTCACGCAGCTGGATCACGTGCCAACCGAACGCGGACTTCACCGGGCCGCTGATCTCGCCCGCCTTCAGGCCAAACAACGCGCCCTCGAAGCTGGGGTCCATCATGCCCTTCGCCACCCAACCCAGGTCGCCACCGGTCGCCTTCGAACCCGTGTCGTCGCTGTTCGCCCGTGCAATCGCCGCGAAATCCGCACCCGCGGCCTTGGCCTGCGCAGCCAGCTGGGCGGCCTTGGCTTCAGCGGCCTTCTGCGTGGCTGCATCGGCGCCCTCGGCGACCTGCACCAGGATGTGCGACGCGAGACGCTCCTCGGCGCCCGCGAACTTGGCCTTTTCCTGCTCGTAGCGCTGGCGCAGCGTGGCCTCGTCGGCCGGCGCCGGGGCCGGCAACGTGGCGCCATCCAGCGTCACGTACTCCAGGCTCACCGTCTCTTGCGCGCGGTAGTCCGCACCATGCCCGTCGTACCACGCCTTGATCTCGGCATCGGTGACCGGCGCGGTGTCCGGAGCCGGCGGCGGCATGATCAGTACGCTTGCATCACGGGTTTCGCCCAGCACGCGCATGAAGCGGTCCAACTCGGCATCGGTCACGAAGTTGCTCTGGGCGATGCCCGCCACCACCAGCGACTGGCGCAGGCTTTCGCGCACCGTGTTCTCGAAGTCACGCGGCGTCTGCGCAGGCACGCCCGAGGCAAGTGCCAGCTGGTAGCGTTCGGGATTGAACTTGCCGTCCACCTGGAACGCGGACACTTCCTGGATCGCCTCGCGCACCTGGGCGTCACTGACCTCCAGGCCCGCGCGCTCGGACGCCATGCCACGCAGCTTCTCGTCGATCATCGACTCGAGAATCTCGCGCTTGTTGGCCACGCTCTCGAACGCCTTGGCATCGAACGCCTCGCCGTCCTGCTGGCGGCGGCGCTGGCGCTCCTGTTCGAAGCGCGCACGAAATTCCTCGGAGGTGATCTTGTCGTGGTGCCAGAACATCGACACCGGCCACCATGACGGCGCACTGGCCCACCACGTCGGCGGCACGTCGACCTTGGCCACGGCGTCGTCGGTGCGCTGGACCATGTAGTCCTGGAGGCCGAACAGGGCGAAGGGAATGATCAGCAGGCCAAGGATCACCGTGGCGAACCAGCCGGAAGTCTTGTCGCGGAGTGTTTGCAGCATGTCCGGGAAAGAGGAAGACGGAAGCCGGACAGTGTAACCCGGCTTAACCGCGGAATCTGGCGCGGCGCAAAAGGCGGTGCGACCGAGTCAATCGGGCGACGGCGGTGGGTGGCGGTGGAAATCCCGATCGAGCTGAAGGCGTGGGCATTTCCACCACGCAGGCTGACATTCGAGCCAGAAGAACGCGCAAAAACAAAGGCGCCCTTGCGGGCGCCTTTGGCGAAACTGGCGGAGTGGACGGGACTCGAACCCGCGACCTCCGGCGTGACAGGCCAGCATTCTAACCGACTGAACTACCACTCCGCGCTTCAAACTCGAGACCGATATTCTGCAGTACTTTTTCTGTTTTGGGAAGAGCCCGATTCAGAATTTTTTGCAGAAATTTTTCTGTGTACTGCCGGATGCTGTGGTGGGTGCTGAGGGTTTCGAACCCCCGACCCTCTCCGTGTAAAGGAGACGCTCTACCGCTGAGCTAAGCACCCAACTGACTGACCAGACCGAGGCCCGGTCAGCGAGCCGCTTAGTTTACAGCGTCCTTCAGTGCCTTACCAGCCTTGAACGACGGGTTCTTCGAGGCGCTGATCTTGATGGTCTCGCCCGTCTTCGGGTTGCGGCCCTGGCGGGCAGCGCGCTTGCGGACTTCAAAGGTGCCGAAGCCCACCAGCGTGACGGTCTCACCCTTCTTCAGGGTCTTGGTGATCACGCTGATGACTGCGTCGACAGCGCTGGCAGCGTCGGTCTTGGACAGCTCGGCAGCGTCAGCGACAGCAGCAACAAATTCGGCCTTGTTCATTCTTTTGGACTCCGTGTGCGGATGTGACCGCATTCTCTTGAGAACCGGGGCTGCCTGTCTCGACAGTGCAGTCCCCGATCGACCTTGCCGCGCAATAGGGACGCGCGGTTGCGCCCGTTATACCAGCGGCATATTGCCCCCGCAAGCCGCAAACCTAATAACGGCGCGGCTTCCAGAGGATTTTTCTCGCGCGCGACGCGCGGCGGGCGTCAGTGTTTGACGCTCGCCTGCGTACCCGACTTGCGTGCGCGCTTCACCGTCGCAGGCTTTTCGCCTGCGGGCTTGGTCGGCCCCACGGGGCGCTCCAGCGCGATGTCGAGCACCTCGTCGATCCAGCGCACCGGGATGATCTTCAGGCCCTGGGTCACCGCCTTGGGCAGGTCCGCCAGGTCCTTCTTGTTCTCATCCGGGATGACGACGGTGCGGATGCCGCCACGCAACGCGGCCAGCAGCTTTTCCTTGAGGCCACCGATGGGCAGCACGCGGCCGCGCAGGGTGATCTCGCCGGTCATCGCCACCTCGGCCTTGACCGGGTTCTTGGTCAGCATCGACACCAGCGCGGTGGCCATGGCGATACCCGCGCTTGGGCCGTCCTTGGGCGTGGCGCCTTCGGGCACGTGCACGTGCACGTCATGCTTCTGCAGGAAGTCCAGGTCGATGCCGAGGTGCTCGGTGCGCGCGCGCACCACGCTCAACGCCGCCGATGCCGACTCCTTCATCACGTCGCCCAACTGGCCGGTGAGCAGCAGTTGCCCCTTGCCCGGCACCAACGTGGATTCGATCTGCAGCAGGTCACCGCCAACCTCCGTCCACGCCAAACCGGTGACCAGGCCGATCTCGTTCTGCTCCTCGGCACGACCGAAGTCGAAGCGCTGCACGCCCAGGTACTTCTCGAGGTTCTTGGAGTTGACCTTGATCGCGGTGTCCTTGGCCTTCTTCGGCTTCGGGCCCGCGAGCGCGATCTCCTTCACCACCTTGCGGCAGACCTTGGCGATCTCACGCTCCAGGTTGCGCACGCCGGATTCGCGCGTGTAATAGCGCACGATGTCGCGCACCGCGCTTTCGTCCACCTTGAGTTCGCTTTCCTTCAGGCCATTGGCCTTGATCTGCTTGGGCAGCAGGTAGCGCATGGCGATGTTGAGCTTCTCATCCTCGGTGTAACCGGGGATGCGGATCACTTCCATGCGGTCGAGCAACGGGCCGGGGATGTTGAGCGAGTTGGAGGTCGCGACGAACATCACCTCGCTCAGGTCCAAGTCGACCTCGAGGTAGTGGTCGTTGAACGCGTTGTTCTGCTCAGGGTCGAGCACTTCCAGCAGCGCCGAGGACGGATCGCCGCGGAAGTCCATCGACATCTTGTCGATCTCGTCCAGCACGAACAGCGGATTGCGGCTGCCGACCTTGTTGAGGTTCTGGACGATGCGGCCCGGCATCGAGCCGACGTACGTGCGGCGATGGCCACGGATCTCGGCCTCGTCACGCACGCCGCCGAGTGACATGCGCACGAACTTGCGGTTGGTGGCCTTCGCGATGCTCTGCCCCAGCGAGGTCTTGCCCACGCCCGGCGGGCCGACCAGGCACAGGATCGCGCCCTTCATCTTGCTCACGCGCGACTGCACCGCGAGGTACTCAAGGATGCGCTCCTTGACCTTCTCCAGGCCAAAGTGGTCGGCATCGAGCACGTCCTGCGCGGCCTTGAGGTCCTTGCGGATCTTGGTGCGTTTCTTCCACGGCACGCCGAGCAGCCAGTCGAGGTAGTTGCGCACGACAGCGGCTTCGGCCGACATCGGCGACATCTGCTTGAGCTTGTTGAGCTCGGCCTTGGCCTTGGCCTCCACCGGCTTGGGCATGCCGGCCTCGGCGATCTTGCGGGTGAGCTCGTCGATGTCATTGGGCGCCTCGTCGCTCTCGCCGAGCTCCTTCTGGATCGCCTTCATCTGCTCGTTGAGGTAGTACTCGCGCTGGCTCTTCTCCATCTGCGACTTCACGCGGCCGCGGATGCGCTTTTCCAGCTGCTGCACGTCGATCTCGCCATCCACCAGGCCGACGAGCTGTTCCAGGCGCGCGCCGATGGCGTGCGTCTCCAGCAGCTTCTGCTTGTCGACCAGACGCACGCCCAGGTGCGCGGCGATGGTGTCCGCCAGCCGGCCCGGCTCCTCGATGCCCTGCAGGGTCTGCATGAGCTCGGGCGGCAACTTGCGATTGGTCTTCACGTACATCTCGAACTGACCCATCAACGCACGGGCGATGGCTTCCAGTTCACGTTCGGGGCGGTCGACCTCTGGCGCCACTTCGTGCGCGCGGCCGGTCAGCGTGCCGCGGGTCTCGCTGACCGCGTCGACCTGCACGCGCGAGACGCCCTCGACCAGCACCTTGATGGTGCCGTCGGGCAGCTTCAGCAGTTGCAGGACGTGCGCCAGGGTGCCGACGCGGTGCAGGTCGTCCGCACCCGGGTCGTCGGTCTCGGCGGCCTTCTGCGCGACCAGCAGGATGCGCTTGTCGGCCTCCATGGCCATGTCGAGCGCCTTGATGGACTTCTCGCGCCCGACGAACAACGGAATGACCATGTGCGGGAACACGACGACGTCGCGCAGGGGCAGCACCGGCAGGTCAAGCGTTGCGCCGGCAACGGGCTCACGGGGCGTGGATTCGGTCATGGTGCTCTCCGGGGGGACGGCAGGGTCGGACGGCGGGCGCCCTTCCACAGGAAAAACGAGGGGCGCTTCAGCCCTATGGCCTCGGTTATGGGGGCCTCGGCGCGGGTATGCAAGCGCGACGTTGAGTGACACCCCACCCCGACTGCAAACCCGTTCAGGAACATGGACTTGCAAACGAGGACGCCGCCCAGAAGGGCGGCGTCAGGACTGCGCAGGAACCCGTCCCGGCCCGCTTGCGCGAACCGGGCGGCCAGCCGGGCGGGTCAGTCGCCCGCAGCGGCCTTCGGCGCGGCGGCCGGCGGCGTCTGGTAAATCAGATACGGCTCGGACTTGTGGTCAATGACCGACTCGTCCACCACCACCTTGCTGACGTTCTCCAGGGACGGCAGGTCGTACATGGTGTCCAGCAGCACGCCTTCGACGATCGTGCGCAGGCCTCGTGCGCCGGTCTTGCGCTTGAGCGCCTTGCGGGCGATCGCGGTCAGCGCGTCCGGGCGGAACTCCAGCTCCACGCCTTCCATCTCGAACAGCTTCTTGAACTGCTTGGTGATGGCGTTCTTCGGCTCGGTCAGGATCTTGACCAGCGCAGTCTCGTCCAGCTCCTCCAACGTGGCGACCACCGGCAGGCGACCGACAAACTCGGGGATCAGGCCGAACTTGATCAGGTCTTCCGGCTCGACGTCGGCCAGGATCTTGCCGGTGTCGACCTTGCGCTCGGCGCTCTTGACCTTGGCGCCAAAACCAATACCGCCGGCCTCGGTGCTGCGCTGCTGGATCACCTTCTCCAGGCCGGCGAACGCGCCACCGACGATGAACAGGATGTTGCGCGTGTCGACCTGCAGGAACTCCTGCTGCGGGTGCTTGCGACCGCCCTGCGGCGGTACGCTGGCGATGGTGCCTTCGATCAGCTTCAGCAGCGCCTGCTGCACGCCCTCGCCCGACACGTCACGGGTGATGGACGGGTTGTCGCTCTTGCGCGAGATCTTGTCGATCTCGTCGATGTAGACGATGCCCTGCTGCGCCTTCTCGACGTCGTAGTCGCACTTCTGCAGCAGCTTCTGGATGATGTTTTCCACGTCCTCGCCCACGTAACCGGCTTCGGTCAGCGTGGTGGCGTCGGCCATGGTGAACGGCACGTTGAGCATGCGCGCCAGCGTCTCGGCCAGCAGCGTCTTGCCCGAGCCGGTCGGGCCCACCAGCAGGATGTTGGACTTGGCCAGTTCGACCTCGTCGTTCTTCTGCCGGCTCTCGATGCGCTTGTAGTGGTTGTAGACCGCCACCGCCAGGGTCTTCTTGGCGCGCGACTGCCCGATCACGTACTGGTCGAGGACCTCGAGGATCTCCTTGGGCTTGGGCAGGTGGCTCCGCGCCGACTGCGCCTTCTCCTCGAGTTCCTCGCGGATGATGTCGTTGCAGAGCTCGACGCATTCGTCACAGATGAACACGCTCGGGCCCGCGATCAGCTTGCGGACCTCATGCTGGCTCTTACCGCAGAACGAGCAGTAAAGGATCTTGTTGCTGTCGCCGGTACCGCGGCTTTGTCGCTCGTCGCTCATGCTTCTGCCTGTTGTTGCTCAAGTCCCCTGCCCGGCCCGTTCACGGGGCTGGGAGGGTGCTTCGGCCCGAGAATAGCACAGGGCCCCGGCCCGCCAAGGGGCCGGTTCCCGAACCGGGAAAACGGGGGAACGCCCGGTGTGACGGGGCGATAAAGGGGGCTTGCCGTGCCATCCAATCCGGGGGACCGGCCGGTGGATCAGGCCGCCTGGACCGACTCGTCCGGACGGCGCTCCAGCACCTGGTCGACCAGGCCGTACTCGCGGGCCGCCTCGGCGCTCTTGAAGTTGTCGCGCTCGGTGTCGCGCGCGATGGTCTCCAGCGGCTGGCCGGTGTGCTTGGACAGGGTCTCGTTGAGGCGCTGCTTCAGCGACAGGATCTCGCGGGCGTGGATGTCGATGTCTGTGGCCTGACCCTGGAAGCCGCCCAGCGGCTGGTGGATCATCACGCGCGAGTTCGGCAGCGCGTAGCGCTTGCCCGGGGCGCCCGACGCCAGCAGTAGCGCGCCCATCGAGGCGGCCTGGCCGACGCAGATGGTGCTCACGTCCGGCTTGATGTACTGCATGGTGTCGTAGATGGCCATGCCCGCAGTGACGATGCCGCCCGGCGAGTTGATGTACAGGCTGATGTCCTTCTCGGGGTTCTCGGCCTCGAGGAACAGCAGCTGGGCCACGATCACGTTGGCCATGTAGTCGTCGATCGGGCCGACGAGGAAGATCACCCGCTCCTTCAGCAGGCGCGAATAGATGTCATACGCGCGCTCGCCGCGGCTGGTCTGTTCGACCACCATCGGGACGAGGTTCAGGGCTTGGGTTCGGTAATCCATTCGATGGCACCTGTGGAAACTGTGGGGCGTTGCGACCAAATTGGGGCCGACGCGTCGAAAGCGCAAGTGGTGCCCTGCCATCCATGGGTTGTCCGCTTGGGCGGACGACCGGGGTGGGCAAGGACAAAGGGCGCCCCGGGGGCGCCCTTCCTGCCCATTCGCCCGGCGCGAAGCCAGGCGGGGAACGGGTGTTCCGGCGCGGCGCACGCCTTGAGGCGCGACCGCGTCGCGGCCGTTACTGGCGGATCGCCTCGCTGAACGACATCGCCTGCTCGGTGTGCTGGGCGCGCTCGGCGATCCAGTCGATCACCTGCTCTTCCATCACGCGGCTCTGCAGGCCAGCCATCAGCTGCTGGTCGTTGCGGTACAGCTCGATGACCTGCTGCGGCTCCTCATAGGTCGAGGCGATCAGCTGCAGGGTCTCGTTGACGCGCTTCGGGTCCAGGCGCAGCTCGTTGCGGCGGGCCACTTCGCCGACCAGCAGACCGACCAGCACGCGCTTGCGGGCGGCGTCCAGGTAGTTCTGGTACATGTCGGCCGGCACTTCGCCGACGTTGCGGCCGGCGCGCTGGGCCTGCTCGACCACCTGGGCGGCCATGCCGCGGGCTTCGTTCTCGACCAGCTTCGGCGGCAACTCAACGTGCGCGTAGGCGGCAATCAACTGCTCGCCGACTTCACGGCGCAGGCGGGTCATCAGCGCGCCCTTGAGCTCGCGCTCGAGGTTGCTGCGGATGTCCTTGCGGAACTGTTCGGCATCGCCGCTCTTCACGCCGAAGCTCTTGATGAAGGCCGCGTCCACTTCCGGCAGCACCGGCTCGGACACTTCCTTCACCTGCAGGGTCACGGCGACCTTCTTGCCGGCAAACTGCGGCACGCGCCAGTCGGCCGGGAAGTCCACGTCGACGGTCTTTTCGTCGCCGGCCTTCATGCCGGTCAGCGCGGTTTCAATGGCCGGGAACATCACGCCCGAGCCAATGGCAGTGGCGCCACGCTCGGCGCCTTCGGCCGGCAGGCGCTCGCCGTCGACCACGGAGAAGGTCTCCAGGCCGACCAGGTCGCCTTCCTTCGCCTCGCGCTCGACCTTGTTCCAGGTGCGGCGCTGCAGGCGCAGGTTTTCCATCATCGTGTCGATGTCGGCATCGGTGACTTCGGCGGTGTGGCGCAGGACCGTCAGCTTGCTGACGTCGACGTCGCCAAAGTCCGGAACCACTTCGAAGGTTGCGACGAAGTTGAGGTCGCCCTCGCCCTGCACGATCTGCGGGTTGCCAGCGATCTGCAGCGCGTTGTCGCGCACGGCATTGCCGAAGCTCTCGCGCAGCAGGCCATCCATCACCTCGGCGCGGACCTGCGGGCCAAAGCGCTGCTCGATCACGCTGGCCGGTACCTTGCCCTTGCGGAAGCCCTTAAGGTTGGCACCGCGCTGGATTTCTTTCAGGCGACCACCGACGACGGTCTCCAGACGGTCGGCCGGGAGGGTGAAGGTGAGGCGACGTTCGAGATTGCCCAGCGATTCGACCGAAACTTGCATATCCACTCCTGCAACCACGGCTGCCTGCCGCGGCACGATGTTGTTGATCTGGCGTCAGGGCCCGGGCACGGCATTGCGCCTCGGGGACCTGCGAACTTGGTAGTTTCGCTGATTCTGCGCCGGGGTGCCACCGTTGCCCCAGAGTCCCCGCTCGCAGGGCGGCGGGATGAGGGGAAATGCGTCCTGACGGAGCGGCTTTCCCTCGCGACGGCTCGCTTGGGCGGTATGGGCTATTTATTACTGAGTTTGCGTGGTGCGAAAGGGGGGACTCGAACCCCCACGCCTTGCGGCACTGGAACCTAAATCCAGGGCGTCTACCAATTCCGCCACTTTCGCAATGTCGAACCGATCCCATCGATCGCCCTGACCGCAATTCTAGGGCGGGCTTCCGCAAAGAAAAAAGGCACCTGTTGCCAGGTGCCTTTTCCGGGATTGGTGGGCCGTCAAGGATTCGAACCTTGGACCTATTGATTAAGAGTCAACTGCTCTACCAACTGAGCTAACGGCCCGGAACAACTTAGAAGCGAAACTTTACCAGAAAAATTTCGCTTCGCAAATAGGTGGGGTGGCTGAGGGGACTCGAACCCCCGACATCTGGAATCACAATCCAGTACTCTAACCAACTGAGCTACAGCCACCACATGAAACTGCCCTGCCGACTCTGGCGCGCCCGGCAGGAATCGAACCTGCAACCACCGGCTTAGAAGGCCGGTGCTCTATCCAGTTGAGCTACGGGCGCGTGGCGGACATCTTAGCCGAGGCGTGCAGCTCAATTGGTCGGGGCAGAGGGATTCGAACCCCCGACCCTCTGGTCCCAAACCAGATGCGCTACCAGACTGCGCTATGCCCCGGGCCAGCCTTCGAAGTGCGCCAGCACCGCGAAAGGTCGACTATTCTCGGTTGAGCCGGCCGCCGTGTCAATGCGGCTTTTCCGACCCGCCGGCGACAGTCGCCCTGTATGCTCGCGGCTGGACCGCCCTCGGGCAGACAAGGAGCAGACATGCGCAGTGGCAACCCCGCACTGAAGGACAGCACATTCCTCGACCTCGGCACCGGCAGCGTCGTCAGTGGCGCGCAGGATGCGATGACCCTGAACGGCACGGTCAACAAGACCGCGTTCCTGCTGGTGCTGACGCTGGCCGGCGCGATGTACACGTGGTCGCTGTTCTTCTCCAGCAACGGCACCGCCAACCTGATGCCCTATGTCCTGGTGGGCGGCCTGGGCGGCTTTGTCGTGTCGCTGGTGACGATCTTCAAGAAGACCTGGGCGCCGGTCACGGCCCCGCTCTACGCGGCACTGGAAGGCCTGTTCATCGGCGCGATCTCGGCGGTGTTCGAACTGAAGTTCCCGGGCATCGTGATGCAGGCCGTGGGCCTGACCTTCGGCACGCTGGCCGCGCTGTTGATGGCGTATCGCAGCGGCCTGATCAAGGCGACCGAGAACTTCAAGCTGGGCGTGGTGGCCGCGACCGGTGGCATCGCCCTGCTCTACCTGGTCAACATCGTGATGGGCTTCTTCGGCAAGTCGATGCCGTTCATCCACGACAGCGGGCTGATGGGTATCGCTTTCTCGGGCTTCGTGGTGGTGATTGCCGCGCTCAACCTGGTGCTGGATTTCGATTTCATCGAAAGCGGCGTCGAGCAGCGGGCGCCGAAGTACATGGAGTGGTACGCGGCATTTGGCCTGCTGGTGACGCTGGTGTGGCTGTACCTGGAGATCCTGCGCCTGCTGTCGAAGCTGCAGTCGCGCGACTGACGCCGACCCGAGGTCGAAATTGGAAAGGGCGCCCCGTGGGCGCCCTTTCTGTTTTCAGGTCGCAGCACGGCCCGCCTCGGCCTCACGCCCGCGGGATGGACTGGGCACAACGTCTGAAGGCGCTCCCATACGGAGTCAGGGGTGCGGTGCGGATCCTGGCGTCGTATCGGTGATGGCGGCCCCACGCCGCGACGGCAACAGCATGAACACCACGGCCGCCACCGCGAGCAGCCAGCAGTAATACACCTTGCCCGCAATCGCCAACGGTGACAGGCCCGCCAGCGACGCGGCCAGGAGGATCTGTGCGCCGTACGGCAGCAGGCCTTGGGTAACGCAGGAAAAGATGTCGAGCAGGCTGGCACTGCGACGGGGGCTGATGTCGTGACGCTCGGCGATGTCCTTGGCCAGGCTGCCGCTGACGAGGATGGCCACGGTGTTGTTGGCCGTGAGGGCGTCGGCTCCCACCGCGAGGGCGGCGATGCTGGCCTCGCCCGAGCGACGCCCCGTATGACCACGCGCGAACCTGGCAATGACCTGGGCCAGCCAGGCCAGTCCACCGGTGACCTTGATCAACTCGGCAAGACCGCCGATCAGGATCGACAGCAGTGTGATTTCAACCATGCTGTCGAAGCCGGCGTAGATGTCGCCGGCAAACGCGATGACATCGTAGCCGTCGCCCACGAACACGCCGAACAGGCCCGAGAGCAGCAGCCCGACGCCGAGCACGAGCACCACATCGAGGCCGGCCAGCGCCAGGCCCAGCACGAACACGTACGGCAATACCAGCCAGCCGCTGGCATCGGCCTCGGGCGGCGCTACGGGTGCGGTGTCGCCCAGCACGGCCATCAGGGCCACGGTGACGATGGCGGCCGGCAAGGCGATCTTGAAGTTCTCGCGGAACTTATCGCGCATGCGGCAGCCCTGGCTGCGGGTGGCGGCGATGGTGGTGTCGGAGATCACGGACAGGTTGTCGCCGAACATGGCGCCCCCTACCACCGCGCCCAGCACCAGTCCGGCATCCAGCCCGGCGGCGTCGGACACGCCCAGCGCAATGGGCACGACGGCGGCGATCGTCCCCATGGAGGTGCCGATGGCCAATGCCACGAAACTGGCGACCAGGAACAGCCCCGGCAGGATCAGCGCCGGCGGCAGACTGCCCAGCCCGATGGCGACCACGGCATCCACCGCGCCGATGGCCTTGGACACGGTGGCGAACGCACCCGCCAGCAGGAATACGAGGCACATCAACATGACGTTGGCATGGCCCATGCCAGCCAACAGGGTTTCAACCGGGCGCACGCCGCGGCGCCAAGCCAGCCAAGCGCCCAATGCCAGCGCCGGCAGGATCGCCACGGGCGCGCGCAGTTGGTAGAAGCCCATCGCCTCGCCTTGGGCCGTGAAGTAAAGGCCCGCCCCGAAAAACAGGGCCAGGAACAGCAGCAAGGGCGTCAGCGCCAATGCGCTTGGGCGGACGGCATCATTCATCGCTTCATCCGAATGAACATTACAAAGAGTGCCATTCTGGGCTGTGGCCATGCGCCTGTCGAGGCCGTCGGCAGAACAGTGAAGCGCGCGGCGTGCGCCGCTGTGGCGACTTGCGCCGCGCAATGCCGCTGCCCTTTTCGACGGCGTCACTTGCGCCATTCAGCCACGGCCAGGGGAGCATGACGCCTCCCACATCGCCCCACATCGAGCCCTCGAAACGAAACGGGGCACCCAAGGGCGCCCCGTTCGACAGGGGCCGCAGCCCCCGATTCTTCACTTGCCTCAGGCGATCGCGCGCTTGGCGATGGCTTCGGCAAAGGTCTGCGTGGTGCCGGTGCCGCCCAGGTCCGGGGTCAGGTTGTCCTTGGCTTCGAGCGTGGCAATGATCGCCTCGCGCAGCTTGGTCGCCTTCTCCGGCATGCCGAGGTGGTCGAGCATCTGCGCGGCGCCCAGCAGCAGCGCGCAGGGGTTGGCCTTGCCTTGGCCGGCGATGTCCGGGGCGGTGCCGTGCACGGCCTCGAAGATCGCGGCGTCGGTGCCGATGTTGGCGCCCGGCGCGAGGCCCAGGCCGCCGACGAGGCCGGCGCACAGGTCGGAGATGATGTCACCGAACAGGTTGGTGGTGACGATGATGTCGAACTGTTCCGGACGCATCACCAGCTGCATGCAGGTGTTGTCCACGATCATCTCGTTGCACTCGATGTCCGGGTACTCGGTGGCCACGGCGCGCGCGGTTTTGAGGAACAGGCCCGAGGTCGACTTCAGGATGTTGGCCTTGTGCACCACCGTGACCTTCTTGCGGCCGGTCTTGCGGGCCAGCTCGAAGGCGTAGCGCACGATGCGCTCGGAGCCGCGGCGGGTAATCTTCTGGGTCAGCGTGGCGACTTCGCCGTCCCCGGACAGGGTCTGGCCTTCACCGATGTAGGCGCCTTCGGTGTTCTCGCGGACGGTGATCAGATCCACGCCGGACGCGAAGCGCGACTTGGTGTTGGGGAACGACTTGGCCGGACGCACGTTGGCGTACAGATCGAAACGCTTGCGCAGCTCGACGTTGATCGACGAGAAGCCCTCGCCCACCGGGGTGGTCAGCGGCGACTTCAGGGCGATGCGGTTCTTGCGGATCGAGTCCATGGTGGCCTGCGGCAGCAGCTCACCGTGCTTCTCCAGCGCGACCAGGCCGGCGTCGGCGAACTCGTACTGCAGGCCGAGGTTCATGGCGTCGAGCACGTGCAGGGTGGCGTCCATGATCTCGGGGCCGATGCCGTCGCCACGGATGACCGTAATCGTCTGCGTCATAGGGGGTCTTCTTCCGACTGATGGGCGCCGCGGGGGAAGTACGGCGCCGGATGGTTAACCAGCGAATTATGCCCGAAACCGCACCTTCATTTCAGGCGCAACCATTGGCCAATGGTCGGAGGGGCGGCGGGAAGCCTTGCGGCGCAAGGGTTCCAGCCGCCCAGTAGCACCGGAGCCCGGGAAGGGGTTCAGCCGTGGTCGTGCCCGGCGGGTGCCTCGGATTCGCCCTGCTCCAGCCGGTCGAGGAAGTCGACGGCGCGGCGGAGGTGCGGGATCACGATCGAGCCGCCCACGACCAGGCCGACCGAGAACGTTTCGAACATCTCATCGCGGTTGACCCCGGCTTCCTTGCACTGGGCGACGTGGTAGCTGATGCAGTCGTCGCAGCGCAGCACCAGCGAGGCGACGAGCCCCAGCAACTCCTTGGTTTTCACGTCCAGCGCGCCGGCCTGGTACGTCTGGGTGTCGAGGGCGAAAAAGCGCCGCACCACCTGGTTGGGCTCGGCGAGGATGCGTTCATTCATGCGCTTCCGGAAGGCAGTGAATTCGGCTACGCGATCGCCAGCGGGGTCGTTGCTCATGGAGGCTTCCAGTTGGAGAGGGAAAGGAGGCGGCTGCCGTCCCTGAATGGTACGGGCAGGCGGGCGCGGGCCCTAGACCGGCCGCCCCCATGACATGGCTTCCTTGGGAGGGTGCCCGCGTCAGTGTCACCCGGCGAGCAGCGGCTCCAGTCCCCCGGCGCGGTGCAGCGCCATCATGTCGTCGTACCCGCCGACATGGGTCTCGCCGATGAAGATCTGCGGCACGCTGGTGCGCTTGGTCAGGGCCACCATCTTCTCCCGCTCGGTGGGCTCGAGGTCGATGCGGACTTCCGTCCAGGACTGACCCTTGCTCTTGAGGAAGTTCTTGGCCGCCACGCAGTACGGGCAGATGGCCGTGGAATAGATGGTGATCTGGGGGGCGCTGGTCTGGCTCAAGACGGACTCCGTGAACTCATGGGGAGGGCTGTGGTCGAATATGGGTCCGCGTTGGCGGACTTTCCATAACACCAGTAGAACACTGGGGTGCTTAACCGACGATTCACCCGCCTTGCCGCGAGGGACGGCATGCTGGTCTCGCCCCCATCGCGCCACACCCAAAAGGATGACCGCTTGCGCCGCATGTTACCGCTCACCGCCGCCCTGACCGTTGCGCTGGCCAGCCTGGCGGTCCCTGCGCAGGAGTCCCGGCTGCCGGACATCGGCTCGTCGGCCGGCGAGCTGCTGACGCCCTCCCAGCAGGAGCAGTACGGCGGAATGATGCTGGCGCAGCTGCGCCACTACGACTACATCCTCGACGACCCGCTGGTCGAAAGCTGGCTGGACACGCTGGGGACGCGATTGGGCGCCAGCAGCGACAACCCGCGCCAGTCCTACACGTTCTTCATGATGCGCCAGCGGCAGATCAACGCGTTCGCGACACTCGGCGGCTACGTCGGGGTGAATGCCGGCCTGGTGCTGGCGGCCGACCGCGAAGATGAGGTGGCCGGGGTGCTGGCCCACGAAATCGCGCACGTGACGCAGGACCATGTGCTGCGTGGTGTGGAGCGCGCGCAGAAGGACCAGCTCCCGATCCTGCTCGCCATGCTGGGGGCGATCGTCGCGGCGCAGGCGGCGGGCGGCAATTCCGCCGACGATGCCGCACAGGCGGCGATGGCGTCGGCCATGGGCCTGGCGCAGCAACGGCAGATTGACTACACCCGGTCCAACGAACACGAGGCCGACCGCCTGGGCATCCAGTCCTTGGCCCGCACCGGTTATGACCCGATGGCCATTGCCGACTTCTTCGGCAAGCTGCAGCAGCGCTCCCGGGCCAACGGCGCCAATTATTACGGTACCGAGGCGCCTGAATTTCTGATGACCCATCCGGTCACCATCACCCGCATCAGCGAGGCCAAGGACCGGGCACGGCTGATCGCCGGCAGTTCGCGCACCGCGGTGGCCGCGCCGACGGTCGGCAGCAACCCGTTGTTGCCGCCTGGGCTGCAGGTCATGGGCAGCGCCCTAAAGGCGGATGGCACCGGTCGCTTTGAGTTCGCGCGGGAGCGATTGCGCGTGCTGAGTGCCGACACGCCTCGGGACGCCCTGCGGGAGTACGAGCGTCTGGCCAAGGCCGGCAAACTCGACGCATCCCAGGGCTATGGCAAGGCCCTCGCTCACCTTGGCGCCAACGAACCTGCGGTAGCCATCCAGCTGCTACAAGGCTTGCTGGTCGGCCAGCCTGACCACGAGTGGCTGTTGCTGGCACTGGCGGAAGCCGAGGCCAAGGCGGGCCGCCATGCCGCCGCCGATGCCCGTTTCGAAGCGTTGCTGGAGCGCGCCCCCAACGACCGCGCCTTCGCCTTGACCTACGCCCGCACGCTGACCGAGCGCAACAACGCTGAGGCGGGCAAACGGGCACAAGCGCTCCTGCGCCCGCTGATGGCAAGTTCGGCCGAAGACCCGGTATTCCAGCGGACCTTTGCGCGGGCCAGCGAGATTGCGGGGGACCCCGTCCGAGCAGGCGAGGCGTATGCCGAGGCTGCCTACCTGGGCGGCAGGCCCGAGCAGGCCCTGGTGCAGCTCAACACGTTGAAGAAGCGTCCGGAACTCGACTATTACGCCCGGGCCCGCATCGAGTCGCGGATCGCGGCGATCACCCCCGTAGTACTGGAACTGCGCCGCCAGGGCGTGCGGGACGAGGAACTGCAGCGTCGATGACAGTCGTGCGACGCTGTCACAGTGACGTCACAAAACGGTAGTGTACTGGCACGGCTTCAGGAAGCCTGAGGAATCGGGCTTCCGCGGTACAGGACGTACCGCAGGCGATCGCACGCCGGACACGGTGCGCGCCCGCTGGAAGTCGTCACAGCCCAACCCCCCGGTGACCGCGTGCAGAAGCGCATCCTGATCGTCGAAGACGAACCCGCCATCCGAGACATGGTGTCCTTCGCCTTGCGCAAGGGCGAATACGAGCCGGTGCACGCCGGCGATGCACGCGAGGCGCAGGCGGCCATCGCCGACCATGTGCCCGACCTGATCCTGCTGGATTGGATGCTGCCCGGCACGAGCGGGCTGGAACTGGCGCGGCGTTGGCGCAAGGAATCGCTGACGCGCGAAATCCCGATCATCATGCTCACCGCGCGCGGCGAGGAGAACGATCGCGTGGGCGGTCTGGAGGCCGGCGTGGACGACTACGTCGTCAAGCCGTTCTCGGCGCGCGAGCTGCTGGCGCGCATCCGTGCGGTTTTGCGCCGCTCCCGCGAGGACGACGAGGACGGCAGCGTGGCGGTCGGCCCGCTGCGTATCGATGGCGCCGCGCACCGCGTGTTCGCCGGTGACCAGCCGGTGCAGATCGGCCCCACCGAGTACCGCCTGCTGCACTTCTTTATGACCCACCCCGAACGCGTGTACACCCGCACCCAGCTGCTGGACCACGTGTGGGGCGGCAGCGTCTACGTCGAGGAGCGCACGGTGGACGTGCACATCCGCCGCCTGCGCAAGACGCTGGAGCCGCACCAGATCGACGGTATGGTCCAGACCGTCCGCGGCGCCGGGTACCGGTTTTCCGCCTCGTTGGCCGTCTAGACTCGGGGCATGCCTCCTCGCACACGCTCTGCCTGGCTGAAGACACTGGGCCAACTCGCGCTGGTCCTGCTGGTGGCGGCGGCCCTCGGCACGGCGATCGGCCACCCGTGGCCCGTGATCACGTTGGCCGCGCTGGGCGTGGTGGCCTGGCATTACTGGCGACTGCGCAGCGTCCTGCTGCGGCTGACCGCGCGCCAGCGGTTGGCGCCGCCGCTGGGCGAAGGCGTCTGGAACGAGCTGGACCGGCTGCTGTACCGCAGCCAGTCCGAGATGCGGTCGCGCAAACGCCGGTTGATCGAGATGCTGCGCGCCTACCGCGCCGCGGCGGCGGCACTGCCTGACGCCATCGTGGTCGTGGATCGCTTGAGCCAGCGGGTCCTGTGGTTCAACGCGGCCTGCAAGCCGCTATTGGGCATGCACTATCCCGAGGACATGGGTGCACCACTGGTGCAGCGGCTGCAACCCTTGCCGCTGGCCCACTGGCTGGCGGCAGGGCGGCATGCGGAAACCCTGGAAGTGCAGTCGCCGGTGAACTCCTCGGTGACGTTGAGCCTGCGCCTGATCCCCTACTCCGAGAACCTGTGGCTGCTGGTCGCCCGCGACGTGAGCCGACTTCTGCACCTGGAGCAGATGCGCCGCGACTTCGTGGCCAACGTATCGCACGAACTGCGCACACCATTGACGGTGGTGCACGGTTACCTGGACATGCTCGACCCGGAAGAGCACCCCGATTGGGCGCCGATGCTGGCGGAGATGCAACGCCAGTCGCAGCGCATGACGCAGCTCGTCGAAGACCTGCTCACCCTGTCACGGCTGGAGTCGCAGGGCAGCCTGCCCGAGGAAGAGAGCATCGCCATGGGCGCCATGCTCAACACGCTGGCCCGGGAGGCCAATGCCCTGAGCCAGGGCAAGCACCAGGTTACCGTCGACGACACCGCGGGGGTGGACCTGTGGGGGGGCCACAAGGAACTGCACAGCGCATTCTCCAACCTAGTCAGCAATGCGATCCGCTACACACCGGCCGGGGGCAGCGTGCACATCCGCTTCAGGCGCGAAGGAACCGGAGCCGTGCTGGAGGTCAGCGACACGGGCTATGGCATCCCCGCCCATCACCTGCCCCGCTTGACCGAGCGCTTCTACCGGGTGTCGACCAGCCGCTCGCGCGAAAGTGGCGGCACTGGACTGGGGCTGGCGATCTGCAAGCATGTACTCAACCTGCACCAGGCCCGCCTGCAGGTTTCCAGCGAAGTGGGGCGCGGCAGCACGTTTTCGTGTCACTTTGGAAGTGAGCGCGTGCGTCCGCGCGAAGCCCTTGAGGTATTGCCATGAATGTCCAGATGCCACCAGCGGTTTCCGCCGAGTCGACCAAGGAACGCGACCCGCTGCGAGACCGCGCGCTGTACTTCAACCGCGAAGTGTCGCAACTGGACTTCAATTTCCGCGTGCTGGCGCAGGCGATGGACCCGCAAGTGCCCTTGCTGGAGCGGCTGCGTTACCTGTGCATCTCCTGCACCAACCTGGACGAATTCTTCGAGATCCGGGCCGGCACGCTGCACCATGCCCACGACCTTGGGCTGGCGCCGGGCGCGGACGGACTGGCACCGGCAACCGTGCTGACCCGCATCCACGATCGCGCGGCGGATCTGGTGCAGCAGCAGTACGCCTGCTGGAACGAAGTCCTGCGTCCGGCACTGGGCGAGGCCGGCGTGCGCGTGCTCGCGCGAGAAGCATGGAGCGAGCAGCAGACCGAATGGCTGCGGCAGTGCTTCCGTGACGAGATCATGCCGGTGCTGTCACCCCTGGGGCTGGATCCGGCACACCCGTTCCCGAAGATCCTCAACAAGTCACTCAACATCGTGGTGGTGCTGGAGGGCAAGGACGCGTTCGGGCGCGCCGGCAACCTCGCCATCGTCCGCGCTCCCCGCTCACTGCCCCGCATCATCCAGATCCCGCAGGACGTGTCCGGCGGCGAGCATGATTTCGTGTTCCTTTCGGCCATGTTGTCGGCCTTCGTTGACGAGCTGTTCCCGGGCATGCGCGTCAAGGGCGCGTACCAGTTCCGCGTGACCCGCAACTCCGAATTGCTGGTGGACGAAGAGGAAGTGGACAACATCGCGCTGGCGTTGCGCGATGAACTGGTGGGCCGTGGCTACCTGCGGGCGGTGCGACTGGAGATTGCCGAGCAGTGCCCGGATGCGATCGTGCGGATGCTGCTGGAGAACTTCGACCTGGCCGAGCACGCGGTCTACCGCATCAACGGGCCGGTCAACCTCAACCGCGTGATCCAGGTCTATGACCTGGTGCAACGGCCAGAGCTGAAATTCCTCCCGTTCCACCCGCGGGTACCCGCCGGCATCGAATCGATTTTCGACACGGTGGCGCAGGGGGACATGCTGCTGCACCACCCGTTTGAAGCCTTCACCCCGGTGCTGGAGCTGCTGCGGCAGGCGGCGGAGGACCCCAACGTATTGGCGATCAAGCAGACGCTGTACCGCGCCGGCAAGGACTCGCCCATCGTCGAGCATCTGGTGCAAGCCGCACGCAACGGCAAGGACGTGACCGCGGTGGTGGAGCTGCGCGCGCGCTTTGACGAGGAAGCCAACCTCGGCCTGGCCGACCGCCTGCAGGAGGCCGGCGTGCAGGTGGTGTATGGCGTGGTGGGCTACAAGACCCACGCGAAGATGCTGCTGATCGTGCGGCGCGAGGGCCGCAAGCTGCGTCGTTACGTGCACATGGGCACCGGCAATTACCACACGGGCACGGCGCGGGTGTACACGGACTTCGGCCTGATCACGGCCGATCCGGACATCGGCAACGACGTGCACCTGGTGTTCCAGCAGCTGTCGGGTCTGGCGCCGGCGATCAAGCTCAAATGCCTGCTGCAGTCGCCGTTCACGCTGCACTCGGGCGTGCTGAAGCGCATCGATCGCGAGACCAAGCTGGCCAAGGCCGGAAAGCCGGGGCGGATCATCGCCAAGATGAATGCGCTCAACGAGCCGCAGGTGGTGCGCGCGCTGTACCGCGCCTCGCAGGCGGGCGTGCAGATCGACCTCATCGTCCGTGGCGCCTGCACGTTGCGCCCGGGGGTGCCGGGGGTGTCGGACAACATCCGCGTACGCTCCATCGTGGGGCGTTTCCTGGAGCACCACCGTGTGTACTGGTTTGCCAACGACGGTGAGCCGGACCTGTACTGCTCCAGCGCCGACTGGCTGGAGCGCAACCTGCTGCGTCGGGTCGAGACGGGGTTCCCGGTCCGCGACTCAGCGCTGGCACAGCGCGTGTTCGACGAGGCGCTTGACAACTACCTGCGCGACAACGTTTCGGCCTGGACGCTCGAGTCCGACGGCCACTACAAGCGCCTGCAGCCTGCCGAAGGCGAGCTCCCCCATTCCGCTCAGGGCACCTTATTGGCGAAAATCTGCGGATGAATGCCGTCCTCCATGCCGCGCGCCTCCCCCTGAAGGACGGCGACCTGCTCGCCGCCGTTGACTTGGGATCCAACAGTTTCCACATGGTCGTGGCCCAGCAACTGCTGGGCCAGCTGCGCGTGGTGGACCGCCTGCGCGAGACGGTGCGCATGGCGGAGGGCCTGGATCGCAAGGGCGGCATGGCCCCGGAAGTGCGCGACCGCGCCCTGGAGTGCCTGGCCCGGTTTGGCCAGCGGCTGCGAGACGTGCCGCCGTCGCACGTGCGCGCCATTGCCACCAACACGGTGCGAAGGCTGGCGGTGCCGCAGGCCTTCCTGATGCCGGCCGAAAGCGCCTTGGGGCATGCCATCGAAGTGGTGGCCGGCCGCGAGGAGGCGCGCCTGATCTACCTTGGCGTGGCGCACGCGCAGCCGCCCAAGGACGGCCAGTTGCGCCTGGTGATCGACATCGGCGGCGGCTCGACGGAATGCATCATCGGCCGCGGCTTTGACGCGCTGGAACGCGAAAGCCTGCAGCTGGGCTGCATCGCCACGACCCGTCGCTTCTTCGACAACGGAAAGCTGTCACGCAAGCGCTGGAAGGACGCGCTGGCGGAAGTCACGGCCGAGTTCCAGCAGTTTGCGAGCACCTACCGGGCGTTGGGCTGGCAGGAAGCCTTGGGCGCCTCGGGCACCAACAAGGCCATCGGCGAGATCTGCGCGGCCATGAAGCTGACCAAGGGTGCGGTAACCGCGCAGGCGCTGCCGGTACTGCGGGACCGCCTGCTGCAGGCCGACCGCATCGACGCCATCGAGCTGCCAGGCCTCTCGGCGGAACGCCGCCCGATCATTGCCGGTGGCGTGCTCATCCTCGAAGCTGCCTTCAATGCATTGGGCCTGGAGCGCATGGCCGTGAGCAAAGCGGCGATGCGCGAGGGCGTGCTGTACGACATGGTGGGCCGCGGTGGCGCGCATGACCCGCGCGACGCGGCCGTCGCCGCGCTCATGGAGCGCTACGGTATCGACCGGCCGCAGGCGTCGCGCGTGGAGGCGACGCTCATGCAGCTGTTCGACCAAGTGGCAGAAGCCTGGCAGCTGGACGAGGACGACCGCGTGTTGCTGCGCCGTGCGGCGATGCTGCACGAGCTGGGCCTGGTCATCGCGCATAGTCAGTACCACGTGCATGGCTCCTACGTGCTGGAACACTCGGACATCGCGGGGTTCTCGCGGCAACAGCAGCAGTTCCTGGCTGCGTTGGTGCGCACCCATCGGCGCAAGGTGCCCAAGAGCGCATTCGATGCCCTGCCCGACCGCTTGCTGTCGGCGGCACGCCGGAGTGCGGCCCTGTTGCGCTTGGCGGTACTGATCCACCGCGCGCACGAGGCAACCCCGATTCCCAAACTGGAAGCGGAGGCGTCGGCCGCCGGCTTGACCCTGACCCTGTCCAAGCGCTGGCTCGATGCGCGCCCGCTGTTGAAGGCCGACCTGATGGGCGAGACCGAGGACATGGCCGGATTGGGCATCGCGCTCAAGGTCGAAATGACCTGAAGGCGTGACCCGGCCGCGACGTTGGTCACCTGGCGGTCACGCGGCTGACACCACCGATTAACCCTCACGCGCGAGGCTTTCCCAAACCGGGAGCCGCGCATGCGCTACGCCATCGTCACCGAGACCTACCCGCCGGAAGTGAACGGCGTGGCACTCACCGTGCAGGGTCTGGAGCGTGGGCTGCGCGCACGCGGGCATGCGGTGGACGTGGTGCGCCCCCGGCAGGGGACCGAGCGCATCGGCGAGGAGCACGAACTCCTCGGGCCGGGGCTGCCCATCCCCCGGTATCCGGGGTTGCGCTTCGGCCTGCCGATCACGGGCCGACTGATCCGGCACTGGCGCCGGCATCGCCCGGATGCAATCTACGTTGCCACGGAAGGTCCCTTGGGGTGGTCCGCCCTGCGCGCGGCGCGCCGCTTGGGCATACCCGCGGCCACCGGTTTCCACACCCGCTTCGACGAGTACATGCGGGACTACGGCGTCGGATTCCTGGAAGGGACGGCCCTGGGATGGATGCGGCGATTCCACAACACCGGCCACGCCACGCTGGTGCCCACGCGGGAACTGGCTGAATTCCTGAAATGCCAACGCTTTGCCAATGTGGTGCGCCTGCCGCGTGCGGTCGATACCTCGCTATTCGATCCCGCACATCGTGATGATGAACTCCGTGCGCGCTGGGGGGCGGGGCCGGATTCCCTGGTGGTGGTGTACGTGGGCCGCATCGCGCCTGAAAAGAACCTCGACCTGGCCGTGCGGGCATTCCGCGCCCTGCAGGCTCAGCAGCCCGATGCGCGTTTCGTTTGGGTAGGGGGCGGCCCGGCGCAGTCTCGCGTGCAGGCCGCCAATCCTGATTTTGTTTTTGCCGGGGTGCTGCGGGGAGAACCGCTGGCCCGACACTTCGCCAGTGGCGACCTGTTCCTGTTCCCCAGTCACAGCGAAACGTTCGGAAACGTCACGCTGGAGGCCATGGCCAGCGGCGTGGCCACCGTCGCATTCGACTATGGCGCGGCCCGCGAGCACCTGCACGATGGGGTGCATGGCGCCGCCGTCGCCCGTGGTGATGACGAGCGATTCATCCGCGAGGCAGTCCGTATCGCCACGGATGACGAAGCACGCCATGCGATGGCCGCGGCCGCCCGTCGCGCGGTGGAGGGGCTGCGCCCCGAACAGGTGGCCTCCGATTTCGACGACATCCTGCAAAACCTGCGGGCGGGAGGACGTGATGCATCGACTGCCATGGCGTGAACGGTTTGTTGCCGGCGAGTCCGGCTGGTGCCTGCGGGTCAACCGCCTGTGCGCGCGCGGGGCCTCACGTGTGTACTTCGCCGCGGTCAGCCGGCTGGGCGACGGGGTGTTCTGGTATGTGCTGATGGGCGTACTGGTCGCCATCGATGGCATCAACGGGCTCGCGGCGTCCGCGCACCTGGCGGCCACCGGCGTCATTGCCCTGGCGCTCTACCGGGCGCTGAAGCACTGGACCAAGCGCCCGCGTCCGTTCGCCTCCGACCAGCGCATCCAGGCCTGGGTGGCGCCGCTGGACGAGTTCAGCTTCCCCTCCGGACACACGCTGCACGCGGTGGCATTCACCCTGGTGGCGATGGCGCACTACCCGGCCCTGGGCTGGGTGCTGGTGCCGTTCACGGCCAGTGTGGCGGCCTCGCGCGTGGCGCTGGGGCTGCACTACCCCAGCGACGTGCTGGCGGCCACGGGCATCGGCTCAGTACTGGCCGGCATGTCGCTCTGGCTGGTGCCTGGCGTGTCGCTTTTTGGCTGAGGGCCGAAGGCCAATGACCATCAATGACGATGGGCGGCTTTCGGCAATCGGTGTTGCCCAGCCTTCGCGCAGGCCAGCCTCCAACTCACGCCCCGGACGCGTTCAACCGGAAAACTTCACGATGCGGGCGCGTGCAACGTCGGGACGCAATTGCCCCGGCCAGTCTCGATCGACCGCCACCTGGGCTTGATCGCGGGTCGCGAACAGCCGTGCGAAGTCCACTTCGCCAACCGCCCAGCGCTGCGCCCCCTCAGTGCGTGCCAGCACGCCATCCGGGGGCAGCCCGACATCCATCGGGGCGTAGACCGCGGCCTCCCCGGTATTGGTGTCGAGCGCCGGACTCCACGGAGCCTCTCCCGCCGTCACCGATTGCGCGACGAAACAGCGGTTCTCCAGCGCACGCGCCATGCAGCCCACGCGCACCCGAGTGGCCCCCGCCTCGGTGTCGGTGCAACTGGGCACCAGCAGCAGGCGCGCCCCTGCCTCGCACTGGGCACGCACCGGCAACGGGAACTCGCTGTCGTAACAGATGGCGGTGGCAGCACGGATGCCCCCGCCCAATTCGAACACCCTCAACGCATCACCCGACTCAATGACGCCGGTCTGTTTCTCAAAGCTGGTGAGTTGCAGCTTGTCCTGCCACACATGGTTCCCGTCTGGGGCGAACAGGTAGCTGCGATTGCGATAGCGGGCCAGGCCGGTGTCCAGCAGGAAGCTGCCTGCAACGACATGCATGCCGGTGCGGCGGGCCTCTCCGGCAAAGAAGTCCATCCAATGCGGGTAGTACTGCTGCGTGGCAGCCAGCGACGCCAGCAGGTTGCCCTGGACATCGGCTTGGAACGTCGCGGCCAATTCCAGCGACAGGTACTCCGGCAGCACGGCCACCTCGGCGCCGGTGGCACGTGCCTCGTCCAGCCAGGCGGACTGCTTGCGGGCAAACGCCTCGAAATCGGCCGGGGCATCGATGGTGTACTTGGCAACGGCGACTTTCACCAGAATGTCTCCAACGGACGGACCCAGCAGCTCAGGGTGTGCGGCACCTCGCCATCGCGTTCTACTTCCGGCCACGGCAGCGTGACCTGCATGCCGGGCACGGGCGTGTAGCCCCGCTTGCGCCAGAACACGTCGTTGTCACGGTGTGCGGCAGGACGGCGCGGGTCGGCCGGATCCCGGTCGACTGAACAGAACGCCGTCCATGCAAAGCCGCCGAGGGCGCGCGCGTGGGCTTCGCGCTCATCGAAGAACCGGTGCCCCAGTCCTTGCCCGCGGTACGCAGGCAGCAGCACGGACTCTCCGCAGTAAAACACCGTCTCGGGGCGATAGCCCGCCACCGCGAACGGGGTGATGAAGGCTTCCGATTCTTCTGAAAGCGGCAGGCCGGTCGACGCACCCACCACCTGCGTACCATCGAATGCCAGCACCGCGACACTGCGTTTGCTACCGGTGTAGACGCGCAGATATTCAGATTCGTATGCCACGCTGCCCTCATACAGGTAGGGCCATTCGCGGAACACCTGGATGCGCAGTCGCGCGAGGTCGTCCACGAAGGGGGCGATGGCGTCGCCCACCAGCGTATGCACCATGATGGATCGCTTGCTCATGGGCACGATTCTAGGCCACGCGGCCATCGGCCGGTGCCAGGGCGCCAGCGCCATACCAGTCCACCTTGCGGGTGGCGACCATAATGCCGGCCAGAATGCCGAACAGCAGCAGCGACCCCATGAGCAGCGCGTTGTCCTCGGAGATCAACAGGCCGTACAGCGCGGCAAACAGCGCGCCCAGTGTCATCGCGAATCCGATACCTCGCCAGAGACTGCCCAGCACGTGGCACAGGTAGTAGCCGATCAAACCCACGCAGGCGGTGCTCGCAAAGAGGTACGCCAGCCAGAACGCAACGTGCTCGCTGAGACTGACCAGCAACAAGAAGAAAATCGAAAGCGCCAATCCCACTAGCCCGTACTGGATGGGGTGGATGCGCAACTGCAGTAGCAGTTCCAGCATGAAGAAGCCGGTGAAGGTCAGCAGCACGAACAGGATGCCGTACTTGATGGCGCGGTCCGCCTGCGAGTACGGATTGACCGGATCGACCAGCGATACGTTGGCGGCGTCGATCTCGCCAAGCGCGCGCCCGCCGCGGTATTGCCGCTGGGCGTCGGCCGCCAGTGCGGGAATCTCCCACTGGGCGGCAAAGCCGTCGGCTCCTATGCGCGGCTGGCGCGCGGGGAATTTCCCGGCCAGACGCGGATGCGGCCAACTGGAATTGAGCGCGAAGCGGTTCTGCTGCCCCAACGGCACCAGCGCCAACGATTCCGTGCCACCCAGCACCAGGTCGAGCCGGGTGGATACCGTCATCCGCGACCCCGCCAGAGGTGCTGGCAAGCGCGCGTGGACGCCTGCGCCATCGCGGCTCCCCTGGCCCTGCAACACAGGGGCTCGCCTGCCGTTAATCATCAGTTTCGGGGTACCCATCAGGCCCCTGACATCCGCGATGCCATAGCTCAGCCAAGGTTGGCCGACGCGACGATTGGCCTGCGCGTCCCGGGCGGTGGGAATGTCGATGGTGAAGCGCGCATCCGCCCGCCCATTCCACTCATACATCCGCACCGCGTGCAGTCCCAACCGACGCATGGACGGCGTCAATGGACCGCTCACGTCCAGGGACTGGGGGAAATACGTCCAGGTGAACTGCTGGTCGCGGCGCACTTTGCGAGTCGCGCCGCCGGCGTCGGCAACGTCCACTTCCACCGAATCGGTGTAGGGCACCACGAGCACCGGTCCGCCAAAAACCTGCGCGCCGGCGAAGGTCGCGGCGATCTGCTCCACCGCCTGCGCCCGATTGCGTTGCCGGTCATCGATCACGCCGTCGATCAACCCCAACGGCACCAGGATCGCCAAGGTCATGGCGAACACGAAAGCCAACTTGATCCAGAACCGCATCTCCCGCTCCCTGCAAGGACTCGGCGGTCAGGATGGGCACCCCCGGTGCGGGGACGATGTCGCGACAGTGAAGCGGCGGTGAAGTGGACGGTGTCAGCCGCGCCCGCCATGGGCCAATGGCAACTCAAGCGTGGCGACGGCGCCCCCGCCGTCGCGGTTTTCCAGCGTCGCTCGTCCGCCATGCAGGGCCGCCACCTCTGCGACGAAGCACAACCCGAGGCCACTGCTTCGGCTGCCGCCACCGGGGCGCGGCAGGGAGTAGAACCGCTCGAACACCCGCTCGCGCGCGTAGTCGGGGACACCGGGGCCACGGTCCAGGACCTCAAGGCGCGCGTGGCTTCCGACCACGTGGAGGGTCACCTCGACGTCGCCTGTTGAGGGGGAAAAATCCAACGCATTTTCAATCAGGTTTGTCAGGGCCTGCCGCAACAGGAAAGCATCGCCGACGACCACCACGTCGTCGGCAGGCAGCAACGGGCGAATTCGGCCTTCGCCCTTCGCGCCACGCGCATCGCACAGTGCCAGCGCGTCGCGCACGACCTCGGCCAGCCTGACGGGCTCCGGACGCTCTAATTGCTGGCGATGTTCGACCGCGGCAAGTGCGAGCAGCTTGTCGATCATCTGCGCCATGCGTTCGCCTTGCGCGCGGATGTTACCGACGAATCGGGCCCGGTCCTCGTCCGCCATCGGCGATTCCAGCAATTCCGCACTGCCACGGATGGCCGCCAGCGGCGATTTGAGCTCGTGGGTCAGGGCGTGTACGTATTGCTCGATGTACTGCTTGCCCTCCAGCCGCACACGCATGGTCTCCAGCGCGCGACCGAGCTCACCGAATTCGCCCCGCACCGCGGGTAGCACCACGCGCTCGCCCGCCGTGACAGCCTGGGCGTAGCGACGCAGCCGGCCCAACTGCCTCGACAGCCATCCAGCCGCCAGCACACCCACCAGCAGGGAGACGCCCATCAGCACCAGTCCCCAGCGCAGCACCTTCGACTGGCTACGCTCGATGAACGGCGCGATCGTGCGATTGGGCTTGGCTACGGTCAGCACGCCCGCAATCCGGCCTTCCGCGTCGCGGATGGGCGCGGCCACGTGCATCACGCTCGAGTCGGGGTCGCTGGGGTCGGCCAAGGTCGAGCGCGCCCCGTAGCGCCCCCGCAGCGTGAGGTGCACGTCGTTCCAGCGCGAGTAATCCTGGCCGAGCGCGCCGCCATGTCCGGCGCGCGCATCGGTGTCGAACACGACCCTGCCCCTCGCGTCGGTCACGTAGACCCGGTACTGGCTGGCGCGCTTTTGGAAACCCCAGATCTGCGCGCCAAAGTCCCGCTCGGCCAAGGCCCGCATCCGGGTCGCGAACCCGCCCTCGTTGATGCGACCGGCCAGCAGGTCATCGGTGGCCAATTCCGCCAGCACATTGGCGGTGTCCACCAGGGTGTCCTCCATCGCCTGGCGCACCCCGGGCTTCACTTCGGCAACAAACACGCGCCCCAGCAACAGCGCCGCCATCGCCACGACGAGGAAGTACCCGAGGAAGATCCGCAGCCCGATCTTCACGGCCGTCTCAGTCCACCGCCAGCGAATAGCCCAACCCGCGGTGCGTACGGATCGGATCCGGCGCGTCGGTCGCGGTGGCGCGCAACTTGGCCCGCAATGTCTTGATGTGGGTGTCGACCGTGCGATCGCCACTTTCGAGCGCATCGCCCCACACGCGGTCCATCAGCTGCGCGCGGGACAGCACCGCGCCGGGGCGCTGCAGCAGTTGCGCGAGCAGGCCGTACTCATACCGCGTCAGGTCCAGTGCCCGGCCCCGGTAACGAATGCGGTGCCCCTCCGCGTCCAGCTCGAAACCGGCCACCGCCTGCGGCGCGGCCGCCGCCGGCTGCGTCCGGCGCAGCACGACCCGCACCCGCGCGACCAGCTCACGCAGCGAGAACGGCTTGGCGACGTAGTCATCGGCACCGATTTCCAGCCCGAGGACCCGATCGGCCTCGGCCGCCTGTGCCGTCAGGAAGATCACCGGCAGGTCCCGTGCCCGTCGCAACTCGCGGCACAGGGCGAACCCGCCCATGTCCGGCAGCCCGACATCGAGGATCGCCAGGTCGAAGCCTTCCTGCGCCGCCAACCGCAGCGCATCGCTGGCCGTCAGGCAATGGCTCACCGCCAGGCCATCGGCACGCAGCGCGTACACCACGGCCTCGGCAATCGCCACCTCGTCTTCGACCAGCAGGATCCGCGGCATCGCGTCCACACCCATGGGGATGCCGCATTAGAGCAAGGCGGGCGGGCGACGGGCTACCCTATGCACATGAATTACCGCCATGCCTTCCACGCCGGCAACCACGCCGACGTCATCAAGCACCTCACCGCGCTGGCCCTGTGCGACGCACTGGTGGCCAAGCCGGCCCCCGTCTTCGCGCTGGACACCCACGCGGGGCGAGGCCTGTACGCGTTGGACAGCAATTCCGCCCAGCGCACCGGCGAGGCCCAGGGCGGCATTGGCCGACTGATGGCCGAGGAGCCCAGGGACCCACTGATCCAGCGCTACCTGCAGGCGGTACGCGCCTGCCGCAATCAGCACGGCACGACCGCCTACCCCGGCTCGCCCTGGCTGCTCGCCCACGCCCTGCGCGAACAGGACCGCATTGCCGCCTGCGAACTGCACCCCGAGGAAGCCGGACAGCTGAAGGCCAACTTCGCCCGCGAGCCGCGCATGGCCGTGCATGAGCGCGACGGCTACGCCGCGATCAAGGCCCTGCTGCCGCCCCGTATCGGCGAGACCAAGTTTGCGCGTGGCCTGGTGCTCGTGGACCCACCGTACGAGGCCCAGCTGGAAGAGTTCGACGCGGTCCTCTCCAGTGTGCGCGACGGCCTGACGCGCTGGCCGCAGGGCATGTTCGCCGTGTGGTACCCGATCAAGTTGCGCCGCTCGCTGCAGCCGTTCTTCCGCCGCGCCGCCACCCTGCCGGCCAAGTCGGCACTGGTGGCCGAGCTGATGGTGCGCGAAGACGACTCGCCGCTGCGCATGAATGGCAGCGGCATGCTGGTGCTCAACGCGCCGTGGCAGTTGGACCAACAGCTCAAACCCGCGCTGACCAAGGTGGCGAAAGCACTGGCGGAGACGGCAGGCGCCAGCGCTCGCGTGGAGTGGCTCAAGGCGCCGGAGTGACCAGCCTAGGGGCGCGTGTGCGACCACTCGTTCCAGACAGGTCAGCAGCACTGCGTCGCCTACCGGCAAAGATGCGGGACAACGCCGCCACCACGCCCCGCCGCCTGACGCCCGCCAGCGACGCAGCCCAAGTCCACAGGTTCAAGTAGTGAACCGCCGGGGCCGAGGCAGGGGCGGGCGCCCCACCCGGGATCGTTGGTCCAGCGGATTGGATGTGTAAGCACCGGATGAAGATCGGATTAACCGTTAGTGTGCCAATATCCGGCCATGGCCGCGCGAGACCGACTCCCTCCCTGGCACGAAATGCTCGTGCTCCCCAACCGTCGCGAAGTGCTCATCCGTCCGATCCGCCCGGAGGACGCCGAGCCGATTCGCGCCAGCTTCGGGCTGCTTCAGCCGGAAGAGGTGCGTCAGCGCTTCCTGTATTCGATGAAGGAGCTGACGGCGGAAATGGCCGAGCGCCTGACCCGCCTGAACCCCAAGACCGAATTCGCGCTGGTCGCGGCCGAACCCCTGCCACCGGGCGAAGCGCTGGTGGGCGCGGTGGCCCGCATTGCCATTGACGACAATGGCACGGACGCGGAATTCGCCATCCTGGTGAGCCACTTCATCTCGCACATGGGCCTGGGTCGCTACCTGATGACCCGGCTGGTGAAGTGGGCGCGCGGCAAGAAGGTCGAGCGGATCTATGGCGATGTGTTCGAGCACAACCTGCCGATGCTGGAACTGGCGGAGACGATGGGCTTCGAACGGGAGTTCCAGCAGGATGCCCAGGGACTGGTCCGGGTGATCCTCACCCTGAAGGACGTCAAGGACGACTGAGCGTCGCCCGCGCGGCACACGGGTGGCAGCCGGCGCCGCAACGCGCGGCGGGTACCCGTCCGTGCCCATCACGAAGCGCCCCGAACGCACTCGCGTAAACTTGAGCCTTTCGCGCTGACGGTCTGCTTGTCGGCGCTGTCGACGTTGTCCCGGGATTACACCTGATGTCCATGCCGCGGTTCCCTTCTCCGCCCCTGCCCCGCCCGGGCCAGTCCCGCGCCTGGTGGAAGCAGCCGGCCTCGCCATCGGCACTCGCGTTCCATCTGGCGACCGCTGCCGCGGCGCACGCGGGCCCGTTGCTGGTGGTCGCCAAGGACAACCATGGCGCCCACCAATTGGAGACCGACCTGCACACCCTGCTGGGAGCGCAGGCGGACATTCCGGTGTTGGCCTTTCCGGATTGGGAAACCCTGCCCTACGACGTCTTCAGCCCGCACCCGGACATCGTCTCGCAGCGCTTGGCCGCGCTGCACCGCCTGCCCACGCTCAAGCGCGGCATCGTCGTGGTGCCCGTGCAGACGCTGCTTCAGCGCTTGGCGCCGGTGCGTCATGTGGTGGGCGGCAGTTTCGACGTACGCGTCGGCCAGCGCCTGGACCTGGACGCCGAGAAGCGCCGGCTGGAATCCGCCGGCTACCGCAACGTGCCGCAGGTACTGGACCCGGGCGACTTTGCCGTGCGCGGCGGCCTGCTCGACGTGTACCCGATGGGCGCGGACACGCCGTTCCGCGTGGAGTTGCTGGACGACGAGATCGACACCATTCGCGGCTTCGACCCGGAGTCCCAGCGTTCGCTGGACAAGATCGACGAGGTCAGGCTGCTGCCTGGCCGCGAAGTGCCGCTCGACGACGCCGCGCTCAAGCGCGCGATGGACGGGCTGCGCGACCGCTTCGACCTGGATACCCGCCGCAGCGCGCTGTACCAGGACCTGAAGGCCGGCGCGGCACCCGCCGGCATCGAGTACTACCTGCCGTTGTTCTTCGAGCAGACGTCGACCCTGTTCGATTACTTGGCTGACACGGCGCTGCCGGTGATCGCAGATGGCGCCATGGACGCCGCCGACCAGTTCTGGCATCAGACGGGCGAGCGCTACGAGCAGCGTCGCCACGACATCGAGCGCCCCATCCTGCCGCCGGATGCGCTGTACCTGTCGCCCCAGCAGTTGCGCGAACGCCTCAACGAAGGCGAGCGGATCGAGCTGTGCGGCGAAGGCCACCCGCAGCGTGAGCGCGCGCAGGCCTTGGGTGACCAGCCGGCCCCCGCGCTGCCCATTGCCGCCAAGGATGTCGCGCCCGGTGCGGCGCTGAAGTCGTTCCTGGGCAATTATCCCGGCCGCGTGCTGGTGGCCGCAGACTCACCTGGCCGCCGCGAGGCGCTGCTGGAGCTGCTGGCCGCCGCCGAGTTGCGCCCTGCCGTGGTCGCCGACTGGGCCGGCTTTGCGGCGGCCATGCCGTTCACTGGCGAGGGTATTGGCGACCGCACGCGTCCGGGTCCCCATGGAACCGGTGACGTGGGCGCGCGCGACGCAACCGGCCAACCGTCCCCCCGCTTCGCCATCGCCGTCGCCCCGTTCGACGACGGCTTCGCCATCGACGCGCCCGCCATCGCGGTGCTCACCGAGCGCCAGCTGTTTCCGGAGCGCGCATCGCAGCCGCGTCGGCGCAAGCGCGCCGGCCGCGAACCCGAGGCCATCATCCGTGACCTGGGCGAGTTGAGCGAAGGTGCGCCCATCGTCCACGAGGACCACGGTGTCGGTCGTTACCGCGGCCTGATCGTGCTGGAAGCCGGCGGCGAAAAGGGCGAATACCTCGAGATCGAATACGCAAAGGGCGACCGCCTGTACGTGCCGGTCGCGCAGTTGCACCTGATCAACCGCTACTCCGGCGCCTCGCCGGAGACCGCGCCGCTGCACTCGCTGGGCGGCGAGCAGTGGACCAAGGCCAAGCGCAAGGCGGCGGAGAAGGTGCGCGACGTGGCCGCCGAGCTGCTGGAGATCCAGGCCAAGCGCCAGGCCCGCGCCGGCCTCGCCATCGACGTCGACCGCGCGATGTACGAACCCTTTGCCGCGGCATTCCCGTTCGAGGAAACCCCCGACCAGCACGCCGCCATCGAAGCGGTGATCCGTGACCTTGCCTCCAGCCAGCCGATGGACCGCGTGGTCTGCGGCGACGTGGGCTTCGGCAAGACCGAAGTCGCGGTGCGCGCCGCGTTCACCGCGGCGGCAGGCGGCAAGCAGGTCGCGGTGCTGGTGCCCACCACGCTGCTGGCCGAGCAGCACTACCGCAACTTCCGCGACCGATTCGCCGACTGGCCGTTGAAGGTGGAGGTGCTGTCGCGCTTCAAGTCCAAGAAGGAGATCGAGGCCGAACTGGCCAAGGTTGCCGAAGGCAAGATCGACGTCATCGTCGGCACCCACCGCCTGCTGCAACCGGACGTGCGCTTCAAGGACTTGGGCCTGGTGATCGTCGACGAAGAACAGCGCTTCGGCGTGCGCCAGAAGGAGGCGTTGAAGGCACTGCGCGCCAACGTGCACCTGCTGACCCTGACCGCCACGCCGATCCCGCGCACGCTCAACATGGCGATGGCTGGCCTGCGCGACCTGAGCATCATTGCCACGCCGCCTGCCCATCGATTGGCGGTGCAGACCTTCGTGGTCCAGTGGGATGACGCCCAACTGCGCGAGGCCTTCCAGCGTGAGCTGTCGCGCGGCGGCCAGCTGTACTTCCTGCACAACGACGTGGAGAGCATCGGCCGCATGCAGCGCCAGCTCGAGGAACTGGTGCCGGAGGCGCGCATCGGCGTGGCCCACGGCCAGATGCCGGAGCGCGAGCTGGAGCGGGTGATGCTCGACTTCCACAAGCAGCGCTTCAACGTGCTGCTGGCCTCGACCATCATCGAGTCGGGCATCGACATCCCCAACGCCAACACCATCATCATCAACCGCGCCGACAAGTTCGGCCTGGCGCAGTTGCACCAGCTGCGCGGCCGCGTCGGCCGCAGCCACCACCGCGCCTATGCCTACCTGGTGGTGCCCGACAAGAAGTCCATCACCGCCGACGCGAAGAAGCGCCTGGACGCCATTTCGGCCATGGACGAACTGGGTGCGGGCTTCACCCTGGCCACCCATGACCTGGAGATCCGCGGCGCCGGCGAGTTGCTGGGCGAGGACCAGAGCGGCCAGATGGCCGAGGTCGGGTTCAGCCTGTACACCGAACTGCTGGAGCGCGCGGTCAAGTCGATCCGGCAGGGCAAGCTGCCCGACGTGGACGCGCACGAGGCGCGCGGTGCCGAGGTGGAATTGCATGTCCCGGCGCTGATCCCCGATGACTACCTCCCGGACGTGCACACCCGCCTGACCCTGTACAAGCGGATCAGCGGCGCCCGCAATGCCGAGGAACTGCGCGAGCTGCAGGTGGAAATGATCGATCGCTTCGGCCTGCTGCCCGACCCGGCCAAGCACCTCTTCGCCGTGGCCGAACTGAAGCTGCTGGCCACCGACCTGGGGATCCGCAAGCTGGACATCGGCGCCGGTGGCGGCCGTATCCAGTTCGTGGAAAAGCCGAACGTCGACCCTATGGCCATCATCAGGATGATCCAGGGACAGCCCAAGCTGTACCAGATGGACGGACCGGACAAGCTGAAGCTGAAGCTGGAACTCCCGGACGCGACGGCACGGATCAACGCCGCGCGCGGGCTGTTCACCACACTTCGTCCTGGCTGAGCGGTCCATCCGGACCGCCCTGCCGTCGCAGGCCAGCCGTCGCTCCGGCCGTGCGCGCGCCGTATGCTGTCCGGCGACCCCGACGGAGTCCCTGCCTTGATGCCGATCACCACCGAACGCCTTCGCCTGCGCCCCATCACGCTGGACGATGCGCCCTTCATCCTGGACCTGGTGAACCAGCCCTCGTGGCTGGAGAACATCGGCGACAAGGGCGTCCGCAACCTGGACGATGCGCGCGACTACATCCGCAAGGGCCCGCTGGAAATGTATGCGCGGCACGGCTTTGGGCTGTACTGCGTCGAACGCGACGCGGATGGCGCCGTGATGGGCCTGTGCGGCCTGATCAAGCGCGACACGCTCGACGACGTGGACATCGGCTATGCGCTGCTGCCGCAGTACTGGGGCCATGGCTATGCGCGCGAGGCGGCCCGGGCCACGCTTGAACATGGCCAGCGCGAACACCGCCTGCAACGCGTCGTGGCGATCACGTCGCCCGGCAATGCCAGTTCGGCACGCCTGCTCGAGAGCCTGGGGTTCCGCTTCGAGCGCATGCTGCCGCTTACGCGCGACGACGAGGTGAAGCTGTTCGCTTGGAGCGCCGCGTAGGATCGGATCGCCGACGACACCCGCCGCGGTGCCAGCGGCGTCCACCCACATGGAGTGTCCTTGCCGATGATCCACACCCCGCATTGCCGCACGGCGCGTCGAAACCGCCTGCCCCTTGCCGCCACACTCCTGGCGATGGCATTGACGGCCTGCGCCAGCACCTCGATGCGCGCGCGGCCCGGCGCCTCCTTCCAGCTTGCACCGGGACAACAGGTCGTCCTTCCCGATGACGCAACGCTGACCTACGTACACGTCGCGCAGGACTCTCGCTGCCCGCCCAACGTCCAGTGCATTCGCGCAGGAGACGCCGACGTCGTGTTCGAACACCGCCCCGCAGGCGGTGAACCCCGGCGCCTGACGCTCAACCTGCCCGAGGCGCCGGCTGCACGAATTGACGGCTTCACGCTGCGAATCCTCGCACTGGAGTTTGGCGAGCGCCCCAAGGCCACTTTGCGGATCAACGCGACCACGCAGTGAGCAGGCCCGGACGATCGGAGGCGGTGGAACAACCCGTTCCCGCCCTGCCGCCCGCCACTTGGGCGGGACGGTGGCATCCTGTAGGCCTCTCCAACGGAGCACGGCCATGACCACGATCGTCGCCCCCCGCGTGCATGACATCGGCGGCCTGCAGGTGCGGCGCGCGGTTCCCACCCTGCAAGCGCGATCCGTTGGCCCCTTCGTCTTCGTAGACCACATGGGCCCTGCCGTGTTCGAACCCGGCCGGGGCATCGACGTGCGCCCGCACCCGCACATCGGCCTGGCCACGGTGACGTTCCTTTGGTCCGGCACGATCACCCACCGCGATACGCTGGGCAGCCTGCAGGACATCAATCCTGGCGACGTGAACTGGATGACGGCGGGCCGCGGCATCGCCCACTCCGAGCGCACGCCTGCCGCCCTGCGCGAGGGCGAGCACCCGCTGCACGGCATGCAGACCTGGGTGGCGCTGCCCAAGTCGCAGGAAGAGACCGCTCCGGCGTTCTTCCACCATTCGGCCGAGACCCTGCCGCACCTGCGGCGCGATGGCGCCTGGCTGCGCATCGTCGCGGGCCGCGCCTACGGCGAAGAGGCGCCGGTGAAGGTGTTCAACGACACCCTGTACGTCGCCATCGACCTGGACGTGGACGCCGAAGTCGACCTGGACGCAGGCCACGCCGAGCGTGCGCTGTATGTGCTGGACGGTGACGCCCAACTGGATGGCGCCGACATTCCCGAGCGCCACCTGATCGTTCTGGACCCGGGCGTACGCCACTGCCTGAGGGCACGAACCCCGCTCAAAGCCATGCTGCTGGGCGGGGAACCGCTGGATGGGCCGCGCCACCTGTGGTGGAACTTCGTCTCATCATCCCGTGAGAGGATCGAACAAGCCAAGCTCGACTGGGCCGAAGGCCGCTTCGGCAAAGTTCCGGGCGATGACGAATTCATCCCCCTCCCCGACCGTTGACGCTGCCGGGGCCCCGTCCGGGCGGTTACACGCGCAACCTATTGTTAACCATTTGTCAATGACCCCATTTGTGCTTTATGGTCGAAACCGCAACCACGCCGTGGTTGCGACCTGGGGGAACAACCATGATCAAGCGAGTCCTTTGTCTGTCTTTGTTGGCTGCGGCGGGAGCCGCGCAGGCGCAGGATGCCGCCGGCTGTCCGAAACTTCCTGATGGCGCGGTCCTCGCCTGGGAGCACCGCACCACCGCTGATACCGACTTCTGCCGGGCCCTTCGCCCGGACGGCACGGAGGCGTTTGGCGTTTACATCGCGCGCAAGGCACCGTTCGAGCCCAAGCGCGGCAACCGTGTCGAGGAAGACACCATCGATGGCCAGGCCATCTATTGGTATCGCAGCGAGGTGGCGGGCCGCCCCAACGTGGAAACGCGCGAAACGGTTGTGAAACTGACCGACGGCCGCGTCGCCCATATCTGGCTGCAGGCCAGTTCGCCCGAGCGGCTCAAGGAAGAAATCGCCACCGCCCGCGGCATGCGATTCCAGGCCGAGCGGCTCAGCAGCAATTGATGCCCGTGGGCGCCACGGTCGCACCGCGGGTGCGACCGTGCGACCGTGTGGGCGCGCGACGCGCACCGTACGGGTTTCAGCGCGTGTAAACGTACACGGTTGCGGGCGGCATGTTCCGCAGCACGAAGGCGCCGCGCCGAACCTGCAGGTCCAACTCCATCGCGACCTCCCCTGCCACCGGCGGGGACGGACCGTACGTGAACTGCACGAAATGCCCGCCGGGGCGGAGGCACGCGAACGCCGCCGCCATCAGGTCCCGCTGCATGTCCCGCGGCATGGACAACAGCCCCAGGCCGGACACGATGGCATCCGCAGGTCCGGCCGCCAGATAGTCGCCCGCAATGCGCGGCAACTCGCGCGCATCGCCGCGCACGATCCACACGCCAGGGAACAGGGCGTGCAGGTGGGCGTGCAGTTCCTCGTTCAACTCGACGACCAGCAGGCCATCACCGCCCAAGCCGGCTTCCAGCAGCGCAGCCGTGACCGCGCCCGTGCCACCACCCAATTCGATTACCCGCCGCGCGCCATCGGGCAGCTCCTGCAGCATCGCCTTCGCCAGCTCAGCGCTGGAGGGCACCACCGCCGCCGTCCGGCGCGGGTTGCGGAGCCACTGGCGGAAGAACGTCCACCAGTGCGCCCGATGCAACCGCGGCCGGCCGCGCGTCATCTCATCCGGCTCCCGGATGGCGCAACCGCCAGCAGCGGTGGATGCGCGCATCGCGCTCGAAATCGAGGGGAATGGTGCGGGGCGTGATCTCCACGCAGTCGGCAAAAGCAGACACCGCCGCCTCGTCCAACTTGAAACGCCGGAAGTTGTTGGAGAAGTACAGCACGCCACCGGGCGCCAGGCGGGCCATCGCGCCCCGCAGCAGCGGCACGTGCGCCGCCTGCACGTCGAAGTCGTCGGCCCGCTTGGAGTTGGAGAAGGTGGGCGGGTCACAGAAGATCAGGTCGTAAGTACCCTCGTCCTCATCCAGCCAACGCATGACGTCGGCCTGCACCAGGCGGTGACGGTTCCCGCCGATGCCGTTCTCCTGCAGGTTGTCGGCGCACCACTGCAGGTAGGTCCCGGACAGGTCCACCGTGGTGGTCGAGCGCGCGCTGCCCACTGCGGCGTGCACGGTGGCCGCGCCGGTATAGGCGAACAGGTTGAGGAAGCGCGTGTCCTCGGCTTCCTCGGCCAAGCGCAGGCGCATCGGTCGGTGGTCGAGGAAGAGCCCGGTATCGAGGTAATCGAACAGGTTCACGCGCAGCCGCGCGTCGCCTTCGCGCACGGTGATGAATTCGCCGCGGCTGTCGAAGTGGCCGTATTTGCTGCCGCCCTTGCCACGCGAGCGCGTTTTCAGCGCCACCTGTTCGCGGGCGACGCCAAACACCTCACGCGCGGCGGCGAGCAGTTCGTTGAGGCGACGTCGCTGCACGGGCTCGGGAATGGTCGCCGGCGCGGCATATTCCTGCACGTGCAGGAACGTGCGGGGCGACGCTTCGTCCGTCGTGTAGACGTCGATGGCAGCCGCATACTCCGGCAGGTCCGCATCGTACGCGCGGTAGCAGGTGACGTGCTCGCGTTCGCGCCACGCCTTGAGCTTGCGAAGATTCTTGCGCAGCCGGTTGGCCACCATCTGCGCGCCTTCCGACAACGGGCGTGCTTCCAGCGTTCCTTCGGCGATGGCTGCCTCACGCGCCACGTCACGCGCGGATCGAATGGGGTCGACCACGATCAACGCGCACTCGATGGCGCCGTTGAACAGTTGGTACGTCTTGCCCGCGCGCAGGCCGGTCGCGCGCGCCAACTCGGCATCACCGCACAGCAGGCTGGCACGCCAGTCGGGCACGGCGGCCTTGAGTGCGTCGCCCAACGCGCGGTACAGCGCCGGGTCGGCGGCCAGTCGCGCATCGTACGGAGGATTGCAGACCACGAGTCCCGTCGACGGCAGCGCGACAACACCCGCCGGCACATCGACACCGGCCGTTGCCGGCACCGCTGCTTCGGTCATCGTGGGTTCGGCAGCCTCGTCGCAGCCGGAGTCGCTCTCGCCGCCCACCGGCTTCGCTGCCGCTACCACGCGCACGCGCGAAGGCAACTGCGCGACATCCGCCACCGCCCAGTGGATGACCCCCACCAGCCCCGCCATCACCTCGTTGTCGCGTGCGGCACGGATGGCATGCGGGTCGAGGTCGCTGCCAAAGAACACCGGCTTCAGTGCTGCGCGGCCGGCGACTTCACGCTGGCGTGCGGCATTGACCAGCGACTGCCACGCGGCGGCATCAAAGCCACGCCAGCGCGTGGGCACGCGCCCTTCGTGGCGCAACAGCCCGGGCGCCACGTCGGCCGCCATCAGCGCGCCCTCGATCAACAGCGTGCCGCTGCCGCACATCGGGTCCAGCAGCGCGCCACCTTCGGCATACCGCTTGGGCCACTGGCCGCGCATCAGCACCGCCGCCGCCAGGTTCTCCTTCAGCGGGGCTTCGCCCTGCTTCAGGCGCCAGCCCCGCCGATGCAGCGGGCCGCCCCCCAAGTCCACCGACAGGATGGCGCGGCCTTTGCGCACCACCAGGTTGAGGCGCAGATCCGGCGATTCCACGTCCACGTCGGGACGTGCGCCCGTCCGCGCCCGCATCACGTCCACCACGGCGTCCTTGACGCGCTGGGCGGCATAACGCGCATGGGTGATCGCGGTGCCGGACACATGCGCGTCCACGGCGAGGGTATCCCCTGCGCCCAGGTGATCGGGCCAGGCCACGGCGGCGACGCCGCCATACAGCGCGAGTTCGTCGGCGCAGTCGAATTCCGAAAGCGGCCACAGCACGCGGCTGGCCAACCGGGACCACATCACCGCGCGCTGCGCGTCCTGCAGCGAGCCTTCCACGTTGACGCCGGCCATGGTGGCCGTGGCGCGCGTGCAACCCAGCGCGGTCAGCTCATCGGCCAGAAGGTACTCAAGACCCTTGCCGCAACTGGCGAAGAATTTCATCGCAGCTGCTCCAAAAGGGCGGAAAACTCGCTCGCGCTCGTTTCCACATGTTCGGACAGGCGGTGACCGTCGTTGACCAGCAGCAGGCGATCGGCCCGCGGTGCCGCCCACTCCACCACGTGCGCGGCGGGGATCAGTTCGTCATGCCACCCATGGATGATCCCGGTGGGCACGCTGGCGGCCACCAGCGGCTGCGCCTGGCCCATCCGGATCGGTGGCGCCATCAGGAACAGGCCGGCCACGGGCACCTGCAACGAGACCAGCCCGGAGATGTAGGCGCCCAGGCTGGAGCCCGCCAGCACCACCGGACCGCGTGCAGCCGCCGCACGCGCCAGTTCCAGCAACCGTGCGAAGCGCGCGCGTACGTCACCCAGTTCGGTCACCTCACGCCTGGCATCCAGGTCCGTGTAATCCGGACGCTCGTGGGTCCACCCCGCACGCGCGGCCGCCTCCGCCAGCGCCGTCACCTTGGTGGCGTCGGGGCCGCTTTCGAAACCGTGGGAAAGGATGCAGTGTCCGCGCATGGAGGATCCGGCTGGATGACGGGGTCGGGTCTGCGGCGCGGGCAGCGGGCTGGGGGGCGCCGCGTCGCGGCAGGCTCCGGTGCAGGGGCGAATGGTAGCATCCAGGCCATGCTGCCCGACCTGCCGCCGCTGGCCCTCCACGTCGACCCTCTGCCCTACGAAGGCCAACTGGAGGCCCGCCCGCGCGAGCAGGTGGACCTGGTGGTGATCCACTGCACCGAATTGCCCGACTTGGCCATGGCCCGCCGCTTTGGTGAGGAGGTGCTGTACGCCACTTCAGCCACCGGCAACAGTGGCCATTACTACATCGACCGCGACGGCAGCGTGCACCAGTACGTGTCGGTGGAGCGTGTAGCCCACCACACCCGTGGCTACAACCCGCGCTCGATCGGCATCGAACTGGTCAATCGCGGCCGCTATCCCGACTGGCTGGCGGCCGACCACCAGACCATGGACGAACCCTATGCGGCGGCGCAGATCGAAGCGCTGGTGGGGCTGCTGCATCGCCTGCGTGCCGAGAACCCTGGCTTGCGGTTGATTGCCGGCCACGAGGACCTGGACACCACCGAAGTGGAGGCCAGCGACGATCCGTCGCGCAAGGTTCGCCGCAAGCGTGATCCGGGACCCTGGTTCCCGTGGGACGAGGTCCTGCAGGCGGTGCCACTGGAGCGGCTGCAGCCCGACGTGCTGCTGCCCTGAGGCGCTCGGACCGGGCGCGTCGCCCCGGGGTCACGGGAGCCGGACCGGTATACTGGCGAGCCTGCTGCCAAGTCCCCCACGCCCATGACTTCCCACGTCTCCGAGCTGATCGAACTGCTGTCGCTCGAGCGCCTCGAGGACAACCTGTTCCGCGGCCAGAGCCGCGACATCGGCACCAAGTACGTGTTCGGTGGCCAGGTGCTGGGCCAGGCACTGTCGGCCGCGCAGGCCACCATGCTCGACCCGCGCGCGGCGCACTCGCTGCACGCGTATTTCCTCAAGGCCGGCGACATCGAAGCGCCCATCGTCTACCAGGTGGACCGCACCCGCGACGGCGGCAGCTTCTCGGTGCGCCGCGTCACCGCCATCCAGCACGGCCAGCCGATCTTCTTCCTGGCCGCCTCGTTCCAGAAGGACGAGGAAGGCGGCGAACACCAGCTGTCGATGCCGGAGGTGCCCAAGCCCGAGGACATCGAGCCCGCCGCCGCCGTGCCCCCGGAAGTGATGGCCACCCTGCCGATCAAGGTGCAGCGCTGGCTCACGCGCCAGGGCCCGTTCGAGTTCCGCCACGTGTACCCGCGCGATGAGCTCAACCCGCCCAAGCGTCCGCCTTACCAGCAGGTCTGGTTCCGCCTGACCGAGCCGGTCGGTGACGCGCCCGAACTGCACCGCGCCCTGCTCGCGTACGCCTCGGACTTCCACCTGCTGGGCACGGCGACCTTCCCGCACGGCATCAGCTACTACCAGCCCAACGTGTTGATGGCGTCGCTGGACCATGCGCTGTGGTTCCACCGCCCGTTCCGTGCCGACGACTGGCTGCTGTACTCCATCGACAGCCCCAGCGCGCAGGGTGGCCGCGGCCTGGCCCGGGGCCAGGTCTTCGACCGCCACGGCCGCCTGGTGGCCAGCACCGCGCAGGAAGGCCTGATCCGCGTCGTGCAGAAGTCCGCCGCCCCCGGCGCCAAGGGCTGATCCGTGCGGCAGGTCTTCAGCAGCCCCCGCATCGAGAATGTCGAAGCCGTAGCCAAGCTGCTGGCCGACGAAGGCATCGAAGTACGCATCAGCGACGGTCGCTCCTACAAGGGCAACCGCCGCGGCACCTTCAGCTACAGCGACGACAACGCCAAGCGCCCCGCCGTGTGGGTGGTGCAGTCCGAGGACCAGGTGCGCGCACGCGAACTGCTGCGCCAGGCGGGCCTGCTCGACTCCACGCGTCCGGGTGAGTCGAGTTTCCTCGCCCCCGCCTTCCGCAGCGAGGAAACGCGCTACAGCAAGACGTCGGCGCAAAAGCGCGCCTGGCGGATCAAGGCCGGCCTGATGCTCGGCATCGCGGTCATCCTGGGCCTGGCGATGGTGAATTCGCTCAAGCAGGTGGCCACCCCCTCGCCCGAACTGGCCACGCCGCCGTTCAATGGCCAAGTCGCGCCGATGTTGAATGGTGTCGCGATTGCCGTGCTCAACGCCGAGATTCCCAAGACCGTCATGCCGGTCGTGTGCGTCTCGGTGGCGGGCCAGAAGCCGCCACAGGACGTGATGCGCGCCGTCGGCAGCCCGGACCACCTGATCGTGCCCGCCAACCACTGCGTCCGTCAGCCGGACGTGGAAAAGGGCAGCTACCACGGCACGTCTGGTAAGGATGCCGAAATCCTTGATGTCACCGCCTTCCGCCCGAGCGCGCCGGACGCTGGCACGGTCGAGTTCAGTGCGTACCACCACCGCATGTGGGCGCGTTACAAGACCTTCGAGGTGCGGCGCGTCGACGGGCAGTGGAAGGTGGTGAAGACACTGCGCCACGTCTCGACCTGAGCAACGGCGCGGCTGTCTGAACACGGCGACCGTGCGGCCCCGCGACGCCGTGGCGACAATGCCGCAGCGACGTGGCCGCCCTCCCGTGATTTGCCCTCCATCGGGTAGCGCCACGCCTTCCGCGCAGCGCTATGCTGCTGGCATGCGCGACAACCCCGTGCCGCCGCCCGACGACCTCCGCCTGTTCCACACCGGCGAGCACCCGTGCGGCTACTGGCCCAACCGCATCGCCCGCGACCTGGTGTTCGATCCGCGCGACCCCCGCATGGCCGCGCACTACCCGTTGGCGCTGGGCTGGGGATTCCGTCGTTCCGGCGACATCGTGTACCGGCCCCATTGCCCCGGCTGCCGGGCATGCGTCGCGGTGCGCATTCCGGTGGCCCGCTTCGCGCCCGACCGAAGCCAGCGCCGCTGCTTGGCACGCAATGACCGCGTGGAGATGCGCGTGTGCCCGGCCGAGCGCACCGACGAACAGTTCGCGCTTTACCGCCGATACCTCACCGCACGCCACCGCGATGGCGGCATGGACACCCACGGCGCCGTCGAGTTCGACCAGTTCCTGGTGGGAAGCTGGAACGAGGGCCGCTTCATCGAACTGCGCGAAGAGGGCCGCCTGCTCGCCGTCGCGGTCACGGATGTCATCACCCACGCGCTGTCGGCGGTGTATACGTTCTATGACCCGGACCTGCACGACCGTGGTCTGGGCACGCTGGCGATCCTCAAACAACTGGAATGGGCGCGGCGCGATCATCGCACCCACCTGTACCTGGGCTACTGGATCGCCGGACACCCCAAGATGGATTACAAACGCCGCTTCCGCCCGCTCGAAGGTTTCGACGGTCGCAGGTGGCGCGACCTTGATTTCGGAGACTGTGCATGACCCCACCCCCCTTTCGCCACGACCGCCGACGTTGGTGGCTGGCGCTGGCGATCCTTCTGGCAGCCACGGGCTGCGTGCGGGTCAACATCCAGGGCAACCCTGAGGCATGGGCAGGCAGCATGGCGGAACAGTTCGGCGCGGCGGTGCCCGTGCGGGTGGCGACCTACAACACCTCGCTGTACGACGAAGAGACCGGGGGGCTGATCCGCCGACTGGATGCCGGCGACGCCCGTGCGCGGAACATTGCCGCGGTGCTGCAGCGCGTGCGCCCCGACATCGTCCTGCTCAACGAGTTTGATTACGACGCCGCCCACCGTGCGGCCGACCTGTTCCAGCGCCAATACCTCGAAACCGCCCAGGCCGGTGGCGCACCCCTGCACTATCCCTACCGTTACCTCGCGCCGGTCAACACCGGCGTGCCCAGCGGACTGGACCTGGACAACAACGGCGCCACCGGTGGCGCCGGTCGCGACCGCGGCAACGACGCGTGGGGCTACGGCCTGCACCCCGGCCAGTACGGCATGCTCGTGCTGTCGCGCCACCCCATCGACACCGAATCGGTGCGCACGTTCCAGCACCTGCGCTGGAGCCTGCTGCCCGGCGCCTTGCAGCCACAGGATCCGCGTACCGGCCGTCCCTGGTACCCGCCGGCCACGTGGTCAAAGTTGCGGCTGTCCTCGAAGTCCCATTGGGACGTGCCGATCCGCACCCCGGGCGGCATCATCCATCTGCTGGCCGCACACCCGACTCCGCCCGTGTTCGATGGCCCTGAAAATAGGAACGGCGCGCGCAACTTCGACGAGATCCGGCTGTGGAAGGAGTACGTGTCAGGCGAAAGCCAGCCGTGGCTGTGCGATGACAACGGGCGCTGCGGGGGCCTGGCGCCAAGTGCGCAATTCGTGATCGTGGGCGACTACAACGCCGACCCCGACGACGGCAATGGCGTGCCCGGCGCAATCCAGCAACTGCTCGACCACCCCCGCGTGCAGGCGAGCCGCGCGCCGCGCAGCGCCGGCGCGGTGGAACGTGCCACCCAACTGGCGCTGCCACGCAAGGGTGACACCGCGACGCACACCGGCGACTTCGGACCGCGAACGGGGACGCTGCGGCTGGATTACGTGTTGCCATCCCGCGGGTTGCAGCTGCGGGAAAGCGGCGTGTTCTGGCCCGCGGGCCAGGACCCGGACGCCGCCCTTGCCGGCGCCAGCGACCACCACCTGGTCTGGACCGACGTGTCCTGGTCGCAGGACTGACGCGAAGCGGCTGCGCCTCAGTCCGGCTTGGGCGCGTCGCCCAGGATTTCCGGCGGCCCCGACGGCGGCTCATGCGAGGGCATCGCGGGCGTCGCAGGAGCAGGCACGGCCTGCGGTGGCGCGCTCGCCGGTTCGGCGGTCGGCCCCACGGGCGGCAGCATCGGGACCGGCGCCTCGGCGCGCGGGCCAAACCCGAAGGCAGCCTCGCCCCGCGCGGACGCGATCAACCGCACCATGCTCACCGGCACCATCAGCTGCAGCTCGACCGTCTTGCCCTCCGTGTCACGGCCCTCGATGGTCATCTCGATCAGCGACCCGCCGGTATCGATCTCATTGCACAGGATGTGCGGTCCAGCCGGACCCTCCTGCAAATACGGTTTGATCGCCTCGCCCAGCACGTCCAGCGCCTGGGGGAAGAAGAACACCGCGAACCCGCTCACCTCGCTCATGTCGCCTCCGCTCAGCGCAGGTCAATGTGCAACGCCGCCGCGGCGTCACGCGCAATGGCACGCGCGCGGTCCACGTCGTCGCCCAACGCAAGGGTCACGGCAACACGCCGCGAACCCTCGACGCGTGGCTTGCCGAACAGCCGCAACTGCGTGTCTTCGTGCGCCAATGCCTTGTCCACGCCGCTGAATACCGGCACGCCATAGCCCTCGGCCAGCACTGCGCACGAGGCCGCCGCCCCCTTCTGCCGGATCACCGGGATCGGCAAGCCAAGGATTGCGCGCGCATGCAGCGCGAATTCACTCAGGTCCTGCGACACCAGCGTCACCAGCCCCGTGTCGTGCGGTCGCGGCGACACTTCGCTGAACCACACGTCGTCACCCTTCACGAACAGCTCGACGCCAAACACGCCCCAGCCCCCGAGGTCGTCGGTGACCTTGCGCGAAATCTCCTGCGCACGCTCCAGCGCCAACGGCGACATCGGCTGCGGCTGCCAGCTCTCGCGGTAGTCGCCGTCCCGCTGCAGGTGGCCGATCGGGTCGCAGAACGTGGTGCCACCGGCATGGCGCACAGTCAGCAGGGTGATCTCGTAATCGAAATCGACGAAGCCCTCGACGATGGCGCGCCCCGCACCGGCGCGGCCACCCGTCTGCGCATAGTCCCACGCGGCATCGATGGCATCGGCGCTGCGGACCAGGCTCTGGCCCTTGCCCGAGGAGGACATGACCGGCTTGACCACGCACGGCAGGCCCACGGCTTCGATCGCGGCGAGGTATTCCTCCCGCGTATCGACAAATCGGTAGGGCGAGGTCGGCACGCCCAGCGTCTCCGCCGCCAGTCGCCGGATGCCTTCGCGGTCCATCGTCAGGCGCGCAGCCCGCGCCGTCGGAATCACGCGGCAGTGGCTGCCGCGACCGGTGAATTCCTGCTCCAACTGCACCAGCGTCTCGGTGTGGATGGCCTCGATCTCGGGCACGATCAGGTGCGGGCGCTCCTTGGCGACCAGCTCACGGATGGCGGTGCCGTCGAGCATGTCCAGCACATGGCTGCGGTGGGCGACCTGCATCGCCGGGGCATCGGCATAGCGGTCGGCCGCGATCACTTCCACGCCGAAGCGCTGCAACTCGATCACCACTTCCTTGCCCAGCTCGCCGGACCCTAGCAGCAGCACTCGGAAGGCGGAAGAGGACAGCGGCGTACCGATCGTGATCATGGCGTCAGGAACTGTGGACAGAGGCGGCATTGTACCGCCCGCCCATCAACGCACGGTTGCGGTCGCCCCAGGGACCCATGCGATGCTCTGCCCATGCCATTGCTCCGCGTCCCCACTGCAGGGTTGCGCGCCCTGCCGGGCGCAGCTCATGCCACGCCCACGCCCATGCGGGCATGTCGGCGCATGCGCGCGATCCTGTCATCGCTGGGCCTCGCGTCGTGCGTGGCCCTGGTGGCGGCCTGCGCACCGGCGGACGAAGCGCCCGCACGCACCGCCGTTTCCGGCGTCCTGCTCGATCCGCAGTTGGACGAAATCAGCGGCCTTGCGGCGTCCCGGCGGCATCCTGGCACGTTGTGGCTGCATGACGATGGCGGCAACCCGCCAAGGCTGTTTGCCGTCAGCACGCACGGACTTCGCCGCGCCACCTTCCGCGTCGAAGGCGTCAGCAAGACGGATTGGGAGGACATCGCTGCGTTCCGGCTCGATGGCCGCAACTACCTCCTGATCGCGGATACCGGCGACAACGGCGGTTTGCGCCGCACGCTGCAACTGCACGTCATCGAAGAACCCAAGGCCCTGGAGAACGGACGCCTGACGCCGGTCTGGTCGATCGCCTTCCGCTGGCCCGACGGCGCCCGCGATTGCGAGGCGGTCGCCGTCGACACGCGGCGCCGGCAGATCCTGCTGGTGTCGAAGAAGCGACATCCGCCGGAATTGTTCGCGCTGCCTCTGCGGCCCTCGGGCAAGGACGTGGTGACCGCCCGCCCGCTGGGCCGGCTGGCCGGCGTTCCCAAGCCAACGCCCGAGGATTTGCGCCAGCGACCCCAGCGCGCCCGCTACGACGCCCAGGTCACCGCCGCGGACGTGTCGCCCGACGGCCGCATGCTGGCGGTGATGACTTACCGATACCTGTTGTTCTACCCGGCGCTGCCAGCCCAGGGCTGGGGCCAGTCGGTCACCCGGCCGCCTGACATCCGGGTCCTGCCATGGCTCCCGCAGGCCGAGGCGATGGGCTGGTCTGTCAATGGCCAAGCCGTCTACGCCACGGGCGAATTCGTGCCGGCGCCCTTGTATCGGATTCGGCGATAGCGGCACACCGCGGACTGGAGCTCGTGAGAGGGGGCAGTTGACGTGATATCAAATTGATATCACACTGCTGAAAACTCAAGGAGCACGGCCATGAAAGAGAACCCCATTCGTTCCCTCCCCGGCATTCCCATGCTGCTGGCCCTCCTCGCCGCCATGCTCGCCGGTATCTGGATCGTCATCACCGGTGCGGCGGTCGGTCCCGTCCAGATTGTCGGCGGCGTGCTCCTCACGTCCGCAGCCGGCTTCGGTCTCGCGGGGCTGTACATGGTCGAACCCAACCAGGCCGCCGTCCTGAGCCTGTTCGGCAAGTACGTGGGCACGGTCAAGGACAACGGCCTGCGCTGGAACAATCCCTTCTTCGCCAAGCGCAAGGTCAGCCTGCGCGTGCGCAACTTCGAAAGCGGCAAGCTCAAGGTCAACGAGCTGGATGGCAGCCCCATCGAGATCGCCGCCGTCATCGTCTGGCAGGTGGTCGACAGCGCCGAGGCCGTCTACAACGTCGACGACTACGAAAGCTTCGTGCACATCCAGTCCGAGTCGGCGTTGCGCGCCATGGCCACCAGCTACCCCTACGACCAGCACGAGGAAGGCCAGTTGGCCCTGCGCAGCCACGCCACCGAAATCAGCGCCCACCTTCAGAGCGAACTGGCCGAACGCCTCGCCGATGCCGGTGTGCAGGTGATCGACGCGCGCATCAGCCACCTCGCCTACGCACCGGAAATCGCCCAGGCCATGCTGCAGCGCCAGCAGGCCAACGCCATCATTGCGGCGCGCACGCGCATCGTCGCCGGCGCAGTCGGCATGGTCGAAATGGCGCTCGCCGAGCTTGAGAAGAAGGGCACCGTGCAGTTGGACGAAGAGCGCAAGGCCGCCATGGTCAGCAACCTGCTGGTGGTGCTGTGCGGCGAGCGGGCCACCCAGCCCATCGTCAACGCCGGCACGCTGTACTGAGGTCGCGCCATGATCGCCACGCTGATCATCGTGCTGACCATCGCCATCGGCGTGGGTATGGCCCGCCGTCGCCAGGACTGACATGGCCGAGAAGAAAGCCTATCCGCTGCGCATCAACGGCGAGATCCTCGCGGCGGCGCAGCGCTGGGCCGACGACGAACTGCGCAGCCTCAACGCCCAGATCGAATATGTACTGCGCGACGCGCTCCGCAAGGCCGGGCGCCTGCCTGGCCCCACGCACCCCACACCCGAGCAGGAGGAGGACACCCCATGACCCAACGCTGGCAATACCACGTGGTGGATCTGCCGCCGCGCATGTTCGAAACCATGCCCGAGCGCCTGCAGGCCGAACTCGACCGCCTCGGCGAAGACGGCTGGGAACTGGTGAGCGTGGTGCAGGTTCCCACGCTGACCGACTACGCCAGGCTGTTCTTCAAGAAACCGGCATGACTGCTGCCGGCGGTGCCGGCATACGACAAGGAGTGGTTATGACCCGTCCCTCATTGCGGCTCGTGCCCGCGCTCGTGGCCCTGCTGAGCGCCAGCGCGCTGCTGCCCGTCCTGGCCGGCCCTTCGCAAGCGCCGACCGCGCCGGTCACCGCAGGACCCGCACAGGGCGCCATCGCGCTGGCCACCACTTTGCTCGACCATCTCGATGCAGGCCGTTTCGCCCAGGCCGAGGCGTTGTTCTCGCCCGAGATGCGCGCCGCCGTGCCGGCGAACAAACTGCAGCAGGTCTGGGCGTCCCTCGCCCAAAGCGTGGGCCCGGCCGGCCCGCGGGGCACCCCTGCCACAACCGTCCAGGGCGACATGACCGTGGTGTCCGTGCCGCTGCCCTTTACCAAGGCACACCTGGTAGCCCGCGTCACCGCCGATGCCAACGGCCAGATCGCTGGCTTCCTGGTCCAGCCGGCACCCCCGCCCGCCGCGGCCCCAACGACCTCGGCTGCCTATGTCGAGCGCGAAATGACCGTGGGGAACGGCGATCGTGCCCTGCCCGCCACCCTGACGTTGCCAAAGGGCGCGTCCGCGAAGGTCCCTGTACCGGCCGTGGTACTGGTGCATGGCTCTGGACCGCACGACCGAGACGAGACCATCGGCCCCAACCGTCCATTCCTCGACATTGCCCGCGGCCTTGCGGAGAAAGGCATCGCGGTATTGCGCTATGACAAACGCACCAAGGCGCGACCGCAGGATCTGGCCGGCACGGACTTCACCGTGGATGACGAGGTGACGCGCGATGCCGTCGACGCGATTGCGTCGCTGCGCGCGGTGGACGCCATCGACCGCAAACGGGTCTTCGTGCTCGGGCACAGCTTGGGCGGCATGCTGGCCCCGCGCATCGCGGGCCAGTCCGGCCAGGTTGCCGGTGCGGTGCTGATGGCGGCCCCGGCGCGCTCCGTGCTCGACCTGCTGCTTGAGCAGAACCAACGGCTTGCCAACCGCGACGGCTCAGTCAATGCACAGGAGCAAGCGGCCCTGGATGACCTCCAGGCGCGCGTGCATCGGATTCGCACGGTGACCGACGTCGCTGCGCGCGAAACCCCACTGGGGCTGCCCGCAGGCTACTGGCGCAGCCTTGAGCGTATCGACCCTGTCGCGGATGCGAAGGCACTCGACCTTCCCCTCCTGGTGCTCCACGGTGGCCGGGACATTCAAGTAGTCGACGCGGACTGGCAGCGCTGGCAGCGCGAACTCTCGCAGACACCGAATGCACGACTTCGCCTTTACCCGGGGCTCAACCACCTCGGCATCGCCGGGACTGGACCCGGAAATGTCGAGGAGTATTTCGTTGCAGGCAACGTGGAGCCGCAACTCATCGACGACATCGCCGGGTGGATCCACCGGCCCTGACCGGAACGACATGAACGGGGTTCCCCGATGACACCTACGTTTGCCGTGCCCCCACCGCCGTCCCACGCCCGCTGGTTGCTCGCTGGGTTGCTGGCCATCCCGGCCGGAATCATCGTCGCGACGATGTCGCCGGGACTGGCCAAAAGCGATCAGGCGGCGGCGATGCCCGCCCTCGCCTTTGGCCTCGTGATGATTGCTGCCGTTGCCGCGCTCGCGTTCTGGGGACTGGGCCGGCGAGCAGTGGAGCTCGACGGACGCTCCTTGCGGGTGAAGGCCGCCATGTTCAGTCATCGCGTCGATGCCTCGGAACTCGAGCTGGGGAATGCGCGCATCGTGGACCTGGACGAGCGTATCGAATACAGGCCGGTGCTGAAGACGTTCGGCATGGCCTTGCCCGGCTACCAGGCCGGCTGGTTCCGGCTGCGTGACCTTAGCAGTGGCTTCTGCCTGCTGACCTCGCACCGGCGGGTTCTGTGGCTGCCCATGCGCTCAGGCAAGTCGCTGCTCCTGTCGCTGGAACGGCCAGAGTCGCTGCTGGATGCGCTACGCCAAGTCCCCCGGCCGGACGTCCGACACACGTGACTTGGAACCTGCCCGGGTCTACCCTGCCTGCATGCGCGGCCTCCCCCTACGCCTGATCAACACGCCGGACATCGAGATCTGGCCGGCCCGCCTGCTCAAGGCGCGCGGAAACCACGACGCGAGGGCCATCGCGCGGGCGCGGCATGTTCTGCGCCGCAAGCGCGACGGCCGCTACTTGGCGGCCGACCTGCCCGAAGGCCTGCAACCGCTGGTCTGGCAGTTGCGGCTGGAACCCGGCCTGGGTGCGGCCCTCGACGCCATGGAGTCGGAGGTCATGCACCGCCGCCCCGGCCTGGAGCACGTCCGGACGCTGCCGCTGGATCGCCTGCATGAGCGGCTGGACCAGTTGGGGTTGGCCGAGGAGAGCTATGCGGATCGCACCGGCTTGTCACTGGTGGCCGAACCGGACTGGCTGGCCTTCGCCGGCTTTGACCGCTACCGCCGCCCGCTGTGGCTGCACAACGACGCTGCGCGCGCGTGGTCGCACCTGCGTGACGGCGCGCTGCGCGATGGCGTGGTGCTCGAGGCGATCTCGGGCTACCGCAGCCACGACTACCAGCTCGGCATCTTCGAACGCAAACGCGCCCGCGGCCTGTCGGTGGAGGAAATCCTCAACGTCAACGCCGCGCCGGGCTTCAGCGAGCACCACTCCGGGCTGGCGCTCGACATTGGCGCGCCCGGCGAGCCCCCCGCCGAGGAATCGTTCGAACACACCGCCGCGTTTGCCTGGCTACGCAGCCAGGCCGGGGCCTACGGTTTCCAGATGAGTTATCCGCGCGATAATCCCCACGGCATCGTTTACGAACCCTGGCATTGGGCATGGCGCCCACACGACACGACGAAATGACACGCACAATCGGCATTGCCTGGGACAGCGGCACAAACCAGTTCCATCTCATCCGTCTCATCGCTGCTTGGCTAGTGATCTACAGCCACGCCTGGCCCATCACCGGGGCACCGGGCAGTGATTTGCTGGGCCAATTGACGGGCATGCGTACGGCAGGGGCGTTGGCCGTGGACGTGTTTTTCGTCATCAGTGGCTTTCTGGTCGCCGCCAGCCTGTCGCGGCACACCGTACGTGACTTCGTGCTTGCCCGCGCGCTACGGATCTACCCTGCGCTGATTGTGTGCGTCGCGCTCACGGTGTTCCTGATGGCACCGCTGCTCACCACCGCGCCGAAGTACTGGGGCGATCACACCACATGGCGCTACCTCCTCTCCAACATTACCCTCTGGCGTGCGGAATTCTGGCTGCCAGGGGTGTTTGAGGCGCTACCGCGCACGGCCATCAATGGCTCGCTCTGGACGCTACCGATCGAAGCCCGCCTGTACGTGTGCCTACTTGTGGCGGGCCTGCTTGGAATGCTTACCCCACGCCGCTACCTGCCCGCATGGGCATTGGCCCTGGGTGGCGCCGCGGCATACGCGTGGCGATCGGCCCCACTGCCGGAACACCTGATCTACTTGTTGTGGGTGACTTCGTTCTTCATCACCGGCACCCTGCTCTGGGTAATGCGATCCAGGGTGCGGCTGCATGGCGGGGCAGTTGTGGTGCTGCTGGCCTTGACCGCAGTGACGCGCGGCAGTGTTGCATTCATACCCACCTACTTCGTCCTGGTCGCGTATGGCACGTTCTGGCTCGCGTTTCTCGGCCAACGAGCGATTATCCGCCGCACCGACCTTTCCTACGGCCTGTATTTGTACGGCTGGCCTGCGCAACAGCTCGCATTTATGGCGGGAGCCACGGGCGTTGCCAGCAACATCTTCCTTGCCACCATGATTGCGCTGGCATGCGCGGGAGCATCCTGGCGTTGGATCGAAGCGCCCGCCCTTGCGCTCAAGCGACGCAGCCCTTCGACAAGCGCCCCACTGCCGGCCACGGACACGCCCCTATAGCCGGCCTGTCACCGCGGGGCGACCCGAGACACGCCTCATTCCTGTGAACGCTTGACCGGCGCCTGGGGGTTCACGCCCGCATCCGCGATGCGCCACAGGTACAGGCTCGCGTAGGTGCGGTACGGGCCCCACTTCTCGCCACGCTCGGCCAACTCCTTCGGCTTCAGCATTTCATCGCGCCGATCCACGGCCTGCGCGCCCTTGCGGATGCCCAGGTCATCCACCGGCAGCACGTCCGGGCGACCGAGGCGGAACATCAGCATCATCTCCACCGTCCAGCGGCCGATGCCGCGTACCGGCACCAGTGAGGCAATGATGGCGGCGTTGTCCATCGTGGCCATGCGGCGCAGGTCGGGTATCTCGCCACGCGATTCGCGCAACGCAAGGTCACGCAAGGCCAGCAGCTTGTTGCCCGACACACCGCAGGCACGGATCGTGGCGTCATCGCACCGCGTCAGGGTGTCGCAGTGGAAACGGTCACTGTCGATGGCAGCCTCGACGCGCGCGACGATGGTCGCGGCGGCCTTGCCGCTCAGTTGCTGGTACAGGATGGCGCGCGCGAGCGCATCCACCGGGTCGAACGGTTTGCGCCAGCGCGGATCGGCCGGAATCGGCCCCATGCGCCGCATCCACGCGCCCAGTTTGCGGTCGCGCCGCGCCAGGTGTTCGAACGCGGCCTCGGTATCAAATCCGCGAGCAATGCGCGCCATGCCCTAACCTCACTGTCGGACGGCCGCTATGGCCCAGGCCAGCCAGCTCGCCATCATCACGGTGCCGCCCATGGGGGCCAGCGCCGTAGGCCACTGCAGGAAGACGTGCAGGATCAGACTGCCCGAAAACAGCAGCGTTCCGAGCAGCAATCCGGACAATGCCAGCACCCGCCACAGGCGCCCGGCTGCGAGCGGGGCCAAAGCCGCTAGCGCCACACCGTGACCGAACAGAAACAGGGCCGCCGACTGCAGCCGCGACTGCATCTCGCCGTCGGCTCCATGCGAGGCGTAAGCCGCGAGCCCCACGGCCAAGGCCGCCATCACGCCCCCCGCGGCGGCCAGCCAACGGCCTGCCACCACGCGCGCTGGCGCCATCGCCGCGTTCCGGTTTGCGTGCATCGCGTCCACTCCCGATGAATTCTCCTGCCACGATAACAAGTGGCGCGCACTTTCCGTCGCCCAAAACAAAACGCGCCGCGGAGTGCGCGGCGCGTTCTGATTCCGGAAGCCGGAGGGTTGGGCTTACTTGACCGCCCAGACCACTTCGAACTCGCCTTCCTCGGTGAAGCCCTTGTCCAGGCCGCCGATCCAGTTCTCGTACGGACGCTCGGTGGTCTCGTAGCCGCGGGTCATCGCCCAGCCACGCAGCGCGTCGCGGATACGGTTCAAGTTGGCCATGTGGCCCTTGAAGCGGGTCACGGCGATCTTGGTCGGCTCGGTGTAGTTCGTGGTCACCGGGCCTTCGATCTTGATGTCCAGCTTGCCAGTGGCACCGGCCTTGCGGACCGGCTGCACCACGTCGAACGAGTAGGTCTGCGAGCCGAACTCGTTGGTCACGATGCGGACCGGGCCTGCAGCCTCAAGGCCATTGGCAGCCATCACCTTGCTGATCCACTGCATGTTGTTGTTCATGGTGGACTGGACCTTCTCGTTGTTGCGCTCGACGGCGGCAGTCACGACAAGGACATTCTCAGCGCCGCGATCAGCCAGCTTCGGAGCGGCCGCCGGGTCGGTCTTCGCCAACTCGTTGTAGTCGTAGTTGGGAACGGTCGCCAGCATGTTGCCGAGGCGAGCCAGGCCCATCTTGATGTCTTCGCCGACGTTGCTGCTGACGTACATGCCGGCGTAGCGGCCCAGCAGGTTCCAGCCGTAGTCGATGTCGAAGGTCTGGGTGATCTGCACGTTGCGGTTGTTGCGGCCGGTCGGCTGCAGCAGGAACTCCATGCGCTTGTTGCGGCCCGGCTCGACGGTCTCGAGGTCATAGGCGATGCGCTTGTTCTTTTCGCTCTCGACCAGGGTCCAGCTGCCGTTGCCGATGCCGCGCTCCTGCGACTCGTAGTCCAGGCGGGCGCCGACGCCGGCTTCCGGGCCGGACAGCGACAGCTTCACGGCCGGATCGCGCAGCACCAGCGGGTTCCAGTCCTTGAAGCGGCGCAAGCTGTTGAGCGTGTCATACACGATCGTCATCTTGCGGTTGGTTTCCACCGAATGCTCAAGGTGGCGGCTCGACGGCAGCACGATGCCGACAATCAGGAACAGCGCGGCGACGATCGCCAGCGAAATCAGAATCTCAAGCAGACGGGTCATTCAGGTTCTCCAGGGCCGTTGCCCGGGGCGGGTCTGGGCACAGACCTGCCATCGTATCAAGCGCGGGCCGGCGAGGCGAGATGCCAGAGTGCGGCGCCGGTTCACGTTCCATCCGGCGGGCCGGCCCTGCTGGCAAATCACACCAGTTGCAGCTCGAACGCCTTGAGCACGGCGCGCGTACGGTCCCGTACGCCCAGCTTGCTGAGAATGTTGGACACGTGGTTCTTGATCGTGCCCTCCGCCACGCCCAGCGAATTGGCGATCTCCTTGTTGGAGAAGCCCCCGGCCATCAGCCGCAGGATCTCGGTCTCGCGCTCGGTCAGCGGGTCCGGACGGTCCAAGCTGACGAACTCATTGCGCATGTGCTCCAGCCCCGACAGCAGCCGCTGCGTCATGGCCGGCTGCACCAGCGAGCCGCCGTCGGCCACGGTCTGGATGGCGCCCACCAGTTGCTCCAGCGACACGTCCTTGAGCAGGTAGCCCTTCGCACCTGCCTTCAGGCCGGCCAGCACCAGCTGGTCGTCGTCGAAGGTGGTGAGGATGATGGTTGGCGGCAGCTGCCCAAGCCGCGCCAGCGCCTGCAATGCCTCCAGGCCGGACATCACCGGCATGCGCATGTCCATCAGCACCACGTCGGGCTTGGCCTGGGGAATCACTTCCACCGCCTGCTTGCCATCGCTGGCTTCGCCGATCACCTCGATGCCATCGGCCAGCGCGAGCAGCGAGCGCACGCCCTGCCGCACCAGGGTCTGGTCGTCCACCAAATACACGCGAATCATCCACTGACTCCTTCACAGGCAGCGACCTGCGTCGCCGAGGCCGGCAACCGGAGGTCCAGGCGGAAGCCTGCCCCGGGCCGGGTTTCAATTTCGATCGTGCCACCGTATTGGGCCAAGCGCTCGCGCATGCCGCGCAGGCCATTGCCCGCGACCAGCGCATCGGCGCCGCGCCCGTCGTCGCGGGACTTGATCTGCACGCAGCCGTCGTTGCGACGCGCTTCGATCCACAGATGGCGCGCACCGGAGTGGCGCACGGTATTGGTGATGATTTCCTGGGTGCAGCGCAGCAGTACGTGGGCGCGCTCCGGATCGTCCAGGGTCAGCGGAGACTCGATGTCCATGTGGATGTCCAGCGCCGGCACATTCTCGGCCAGTGGCCGCAGCGCAGCGGACAGGTCGATGGCGCCGCTCTCGCGCAGGGTGCTGACGGCCTCGCGGACGTCGGTCAGCAGCAAGCGCGCCAGGGTGTGGGCCTGCTGGACGTGCTCCTTGACCCGCCCTTCCGACAGGTGCCCGGCGACCTCCAGGTTCAGGCTCAGCGCGGTGAGGTGGTGGCCCAGCAGGTCGTGCAATTCGCGGGAGATGCGGGTGCGCTCGTTGATGCGCGCGCTTTCGGCCAGCAGCAGGCGGGTGGCGCGCAGTTCGGCATTGAGGCGGCGCTGGTCCTCGCGGGCCTCGGCCTGCTGCTTGGCCACCAGCGCGGTGACGAACACGAAGCTGGAAAAGCCCATGTAGAGCATCGACTGGATCACCGCGATCAGCAGCGGGAAATCCAGTGCTTCGACGAATACGGGGATGATGGCGAGGTTGCTCGCCACCAACCACACGATCGCCACGCGCAGGGTGAGCAGCCAGGGAAGGAGGCCGGCCATGACCATCAGCAGCGCGCTGCCCAGGCCCGAGCCCGAGAAGAAACCCACGGCGATGGCGCAGACGGTCAGCACCAGCAGCAGCAGGTGGTCGACGTAGCCGGAGACCCGCTGTCCCAGCGACCGGGTCATCCACCAGTACACGCCGCCGAAGGCCAAATAGGCAGCCACCCAGCGCAACACCCGACCCCGGGGATCGAACACCGGCTCACCCGGCTCGGCCAGTTCGGGCGAGAAGAAGGCGGGGTCCAGCCAGACGGACAACAGCCACCAGCCCACCATGGCCCAGGTGAAGAGGCCGGCGTAGCGCAGCAGTCGGGAATGGTTCAGGCGGGCGAGCATGTCCGCATCGTAGCGGCATCCAGGGTACGCCGTGCCGCCCGAAAGTCATGCCTGAACGGGGAAATATTCCCCCCTGGCGCCATCCGGGCCGGGTCGCCCGTCGCCAGCGACCATGCGATAATCGCCGGCGGTGGGCTGCCACATCGCCCCGCCCCACGAAACACTGGAGCCCGGAATGTCGATCGTCGTCCGCGACGTGCGCGAGCACGAGCTGGATTCCGTCCTAGCACTGAACAACGCCGCCGGACCCGCGATCCTGCCGCTGGATGCCGCAAGACTCCGTCACCTCTATGAGAATGCCGAGTACTTCCGCGTCGCCGAGCGCGATGGCACCCTGGCCGGCTTCCTGATCGGCTTTGGCAGCCACGCGAACCACGACAGCAGCAATTTCCGCTGGTTCCGCGAACGGTACCCCGAGTTCTTCTACATCGACCGCATCGTGGTGGCCAGCCGCCGCCGCGGCGGCGGCGTGGGCCGGGCGTTCTATGCCGACGCCCAGAGCTACGCCGAACTGCGTTACCCGCAGATGGCCTGCGAGGTGTTCCTCGAAGGCACCAACGACCCGGTGCTGCTGTTCCATGGCAGCTTCGGGTTCCGCGAAGTTGGCCAGCACGTCATGGAGGAAACGGGCGTGCGCGCCGCGATGCTGATGAAACCCCTGTGCAGCTACGCCTGGGTGCGCGACACCTACGGCGACGCCCTTCCCCATGAGCCCTGGATCACCCAGCCCCGCAGTGCGGCCGCCGACCGCCGGCTCACGGGGACGTGCCCATGAGTGCAAACGTATTCGATTACGAACAGGCAGGTGAACTCAAGATCGGCCAGGTGGGCATCGCCAACCTGCGCATCCGGACGCTGGACGTGCCGCGCCTGGTCGAGGAGATGCGCAGCCGGGTGCAGCGCGCGCCCAAGCTGTTCCAGCGCGCCGCGGTGGTGCTGGACTTTGGCGGACTGACCCAGGTTCCGCTGGCGTCAACGGTCCAGGCCCTGATCGACGGCCTGCGCGAGGCCGGTGTGCTGCCGGTGGCCATCGCGTACGGCACCAGCGAAACCGAGCGCCTGGCCGAATCGCTGGGCCTGCCGCTTCTGGCCAAGTTCCGCGCACAGTACGAACGCGCCGAAGGCGAGGCCGCGGCGGCCGTCGAGCCCCCCGCGCCCTCGCGCCGGGCGCCCGATCCCGAGCCGCAGCCAGCGCGCACCGCGCCCGCCCCCCATGCAGGCCAGCCCGGCTTGATGCATGCTGCACCGGTGCGCTCGGGCCAGCAGGTCTATGCCGACAACCGCGACCTCACCGTGCTCAGCACCGTGGGTGCGGGTGCGGAAGTGATCGCCGACGGCTCGGTGCACATCTATGGCCCGCTGCGCGGTCGCGCGCTCGCCGGGGCACAGGGCAACGACAAGGCGCGGATCTTCTGCCGCGAGTTCCATGCGGAACTCGTCGCCGTGGCCGGGCATTACAAGGTTTTGGACGACATTCCCAAGGACCTGTACGGCAAGGCTGTGCAGGTCTGGCTCGAAGACGGGCAACTCAAACTCGCGGCGTTGGATTGACGCCGCACCACCGGAGGAACATCACTTGGCCGAAATCATCGTAGTCACGTCGGGCAAAGGCGGCGTCGGCAAGACCACCAGCAGCGCCAGCATCGCCTGTGGCCTCGCGCGCCGCGGACACAAGGTCGCCGTCATCGATTTCGACGTGGGCCTGCGCAACCTCGACCTGATCATGGGCTGCGAGCGCCGCGTGGTGTACGACTTCGTCAATGTCGTCAACGGCGAGGCTTCGCTGAAGCAGGCGCTGATCAAGGACAAGCGCTTCGAGAACCTGTTCGTGCTGGCCGCGTCGCAGACGCGCGACAAGGACGCGCTGACCAAGGAAGGCGTGGAGAAGGTGCTCAAGGACCTGGCCGACGACGGTTTCGACTACATCCTGTGCGACTCGCCTGCCGGCATCGAGAAGGGTGCGTTCCTGGCGATGTACTACGCCGACCAGGCCGTGGTGGTGGTGAACCCGGAAGTATCCTCGGTGCGCGACTCCGACCGCATCCTGGGCCTGCTCTCGTCCAAGACCCGCAGGGCCGAGAACGGCGAACGCATCAAGGAACACCTGCTGCTGACCCGCTACAGCCCCAAGCGCGTGGAAACCGGCGAGATGCTCAGCATCGCCGACGTCGAGGAAATCCTGGGTCTCAAGACCATCGGCGTCATCCCCGAATCCGGCGACGTGCTCAACGCCTCCAACAAGGGCGAGCCGGTCATCCTGGAAACCACGTCCGACGCCGCGCAGGCCTACGACGACGCGGTGGCCCGCCTGTTGGGCGACAACCGTCCGATGCGCTTCACCACCGTCGAGAAGAAGGGTTTCCTCAGCAAGATTTTCGGAGGTTGATCCGTGGGTATCTTTGATTTCCTCAAGCCCAGGCAACAGTCCGCCAGCGCCGCCAAGAACCGGCTGCAGGTCATCATCGCCGAACAGCGCGGTTCGGCCGGCGCGCCGGACTACCTGCCGCGCATGCGGCAGGAGATCCTCGAGGTGATCCGCAAGTACGTGCACGTGCCGGAAGACGCGATCAAGGTCTCCAAGGAAAAGCACGGCGACTACGACGTGCTGGACATCTCGATCGAGTTGCCCGAGAACGTGGCGCAGGCCTGATCGATTCGGCGGCGGCCACGACCGCCGCCCGTTCCACGATGCTGACCCTCGCCGACATTGGCTTCGAGGCGCCCACCGCCCTGCTCGCCCGCTATGGCCTGGCGCTGAACCGCGTCCCGGATGGCGACGCCATTCCTGGCAGCTACTGGGGCGAATGCGAGGCAGGAATCATCGGCACGCAGGTTTATGCGCGCGGTGACACCCCGGTGCACTCGCTGTTGCACGAGGCCTGCCACCTGATCGTGCTGCCGCCCGAGAAGCGGGCGCAGGTACACACCGATGCCACCGACTCCATCGAAGAGGAAGATGCGGTGTGCGTGCTGCAGGCGCTTCTGGGCGATGAATTGCCCGGCGTCGGCCGCGAGCGCGTGCTGGCCGACATGGACGGATGGGGCTACACCTTCCGGTTGGGCTCGGCGTCGGCGTACTTCCACGAAGACGCCCACGCGGCATGGGCTTGGCTGCACGAACGCGGCCTTGCCGACTGCGAGACGCGTCGCGCCCGCCTGCCGTCCGGCGCCTGATCCGCGACGCCCGGATAGCGGGTCTTCACGCGAGGAACCGGGGCGGAGATCCGTTTGGTCCGTCAGGGGCCATGCCGACCATCCCTGCCGCGCCGCGACTTGCGCCACCCTCCGGCGCCCACTAGCCTTCGCGGACCAGCGCCTCCGCGCGCCCGCACCCTGAGGAACCATGCGCATGACCCCGATCCGTACGCTGCTCGCACTGGGCGTCACCGCCGCCGTGCTTGGCATGGCCGGCTGCAAGAAGGAGCCCACGCCCGCCACCGGCACCGCCTCCACCGCGCCGGCCGGCGAGACCGCCGACCAGTTCATCGCCCGGGTCAATGCCGAGTACCTCGCCATGTACCCCGAGCTGACCGCCGCGCAGTGGCTGTCCTCGACCTACATCAATGACGACAGCCAGCTGCTGTCGGCGAAGGCCAACGAGCGTTACCTGACCCAGCTCAACAGCTGGATCGAGCAGGCGCGCCAGTACGAAGGCAAGGAGATGTCGCCGGAGACCGCGCGCGCCATCCACCTGCTGAAGCTGGCGACCGCCATGCCGGCACCGAAGGACCCGGCCAAGCTGGCCGAGCTGACCAAGATCGCCACGAAGATGGAAGGCATGTACGGCGCAGGCACCTACTGCACCGGAGAAGGCGAGGCCAAGCAGTGCCGTCAGCTGGGCGAGCTGGAGGACGTGCTCCGCAACAGCCGTGACTACAACGCGCAGCTGGACGCGTGGCAGGGCTGGCACACCATTGCCCAGCCGATGCGCAAGGACTACACCCGCTTCGTCGAGCTGGTGAACGAAGGCGCCAAGGAAATGGGCTTCGCCGACGCCGGCGAGATGTGGCGTTCGGGCTACGACATGACCCCGACCGAAATCGCCGCGGAAACGGACCGCCTGTGGGGCCAGGTGAAGCCGCTGTACGAACAGTTGCACTGCTATGCCGGTACGCGCCTGGACGCCAAGTACGGCGCCGACAAGGGCCACGCGGCTGGCGGCATGCTGCCCGCGCACCTGATGGGCAACATGTGGCAGCAGGACTGGGGCAACCTGTGGGACATCCTGGCGCCCTACCCCAACGCCGGCAGCCTGGACATCACCAGCGCGCTGGCCGCGCAGTACCGCACCGCCTACGACGCCGAGCTGGCCAAGCGCCCCGGCGAACGCTCGCCGACCGACCTGGCGGAGATCGAGCACGCGGCGCAGACGGCGGTCGCCCGCTCGATGACCGAGCGCGCGCAGGACTTCTACACGTCCCTCGGCATGCCGAAGCTGCCGGAGAGCTACTGGACCAAGACCCAGTTCATCAAGCCGCGTGACCGTGACGTGGTCTGCCACGCCAGCGCGTGGGACATGAACATGACCGGCGACGTGCGCACCAAGATGTGCATCAAGCCAAACGAGGAAGACTTCACCACCATCTACCACGAGCTGGGCCACGTGTATTACTACACGGCCTACAACAAGCTGCCGCCGCTGTTCCAGCAGGGCGCGCACGATGGCTTCCACGAGGCCATCGGCGACACCATCGTGCTGTCGATGACGCCCAAGTACCTGCAGTCGATTGGCCTGGTGGGCGAGCAGCAGCAGAGCAACGAAGCGCTGGTCAACGCGCAGATGCGCATGGCGCTGGCCAAGGTGTCGTTCCTGCCGTTCGGCCTGATGATCGACCGCTGGCGCTGGGGCGTGTTCGACGGCTCGATCAAGCCGGGCGACTACAACAAGGCGTGGTGGGAGCTGAAGGCCAAGTACCAGGGCGTGGCGCCGGCCTCCGCGCGCGGCGAGGACTTCTTCGATCCGGGCGCCAAGTACCACGTGCCGGGTAACACGCCCTACACCCGCTACTTCCTGGCGCACGTGCTGCAGTTCCAGTTCTACAAGTCGCTGTGCGATGCGGCCGGCTACAAGGGCCCGCTGCACGAGTGCTCTTTCTATGGCAACCCGGAGGCGGGCAAGCGCTTCCAGGCGATGCTGGCCAAGGGCGCCAGCCAGCCGTGGCAGAAGACGATGAAGGAGCTGACCGGCGGCGAGAAGATGGACGCCTCGGCGGTGCTGGAATACTTCGCGCCGCTGCAGGACTGGCTGAAGCAGCAGAACGAAGGCCGTACCTGCGGCTGGCAGGCTTCTGCCACCGCCACGACCGTGGCACCGGCGAAGGCAGTCACGCCGGCTCCGGCCGCGCCCGCCAAGCAGGGGTGATCACCCTGTGTCGTACCGGAGGGCCGGCCCTGTGCCGGCCCTCCGCGTTTCTGGGGCCAACCACGGCCGTGCGGGTCCACGCTAGGCTAGGCGCATGACGCGAATGCCCCGCCCGGCCACGACGGATCCTGCCTGGCACCAGACCCCCACTTCCGATCCCCGCTACTGGGGGTATGGCCTTGCCGTCTTCGTCGGCATGGGCGCGCTTTACCTGGTCCTGATGCAGGTCGGTTTCTTCCATTGGATGGTCGCCAACGGCGTGCTTTTCGCCGCGCAATGGTGGCTGCCACGGCGCTGGTGGCCATGGTTGTGCGTTGCCACGATCGGCGCCCGGCACGTGAATGGCGCCCTGGTCGCGCTGCACACGGGGGACATCGTGGACGGCTTCCTGGGCTACTGGCCGGGGCCGCTGCAATACGTGCTCGGCAACCTCTTGGAGCCGTGCCTCGTCATGTCCGGCGTGCTGGTGGTGCGACGGCTGTCGTTGCCTCCTGATGGCCCCATGCCCCCGGAGCGATTTGTATCGCTGGTGCTGGGCAGCCTCGTTTCAGGCCTGATGGTGGCGGCAAAGGACCTGGCCTTCGTGGTGTCCGAAGGCCGCGTCGGCGACATCCGCGGCAGCGTGCGCGGCGACTACGTCGCACTCGGCGGACCCGACGATGCAGCGATCCTGGGCTCCTTCACCATCAGCCACGCGCTGGGCACGTCCCTCGCGATCCTGCTGATCGCCCCCTTAGTGCCCTGGCTGGCTTCGGCCGAGCACCGGCGGGGATCGGCGCGCATCCTGCGGGGCGGGCTGCAATGGCTGTTGCCGGCGGTGGCGCTCTACCTGCTGGTCGCGCTGCGGGTCCCGGGCAGCAATCTGTCGGAACTGCTGCGCGTGGTGCTGCTGGTCGCGACCGTCGTGTTTGCGATGCGGCACGGCTGGCGCGGCGCGTTGCTGTCCACGTTGGCCACCAGTGCGGTCATTGCAATGGAGGACCACTTGGGCCAGCCGGCCTACAACCCGATTCGCATGCAGGCCTACCTGGGCATCACCGGCATGATGGGGCTGTTGCTCGGCGCAAGCATGGACACATTCCGGCAGCAGGCCGAAACGCTGCGGGAGGCACGTGAACGCAGCGACCAGCTCGCGCGCGACCTGTACCTGGCCGCCGCGCGCAACCTGTATACCGAAGAACGCGAGCGCCGGCGGCTGGCCAGTGAGCTCCACGATGAGTTCGGACAGAACCTCACCGCCTTGCAGACGCATCTGAAAGTGGCCGAACGCGACGTCGAGGCTACGGGTCGCCCGGCGCTTGCTCCGTTGTTCCATCTGACCGATGCCATGCGCCAAAACATTTCCGGGGTGCTGGAGTCGTTGCGCCCGGCCGCCCTGGACCAGATGGGGCTCTATGCGGCCATTGAACGCGGTGCGGTACGGCGACTGGCCGAGGATGCGGGCCTTGAGTTCGAAACCGTGCTTGAAGGGGATGCCCGGCTCCTCGGAGCCTTCAACGACACGCAGCTGATCGCGGCATACCGGCTGGTGCAGGAAGCCGTGACCAACGTCGTGCGCCACGCGCAAGCATCGCAGTGCAGTGTCCGCCTGCGGGCAGACACGCGGCGCGGCATGCTGTGGCTGTTCATTGACGTCCGCGACGACGGCATCGGCGGCGCGGACTGCTTCCTGCAAGGACGAGGCCTGACCAACATGCGGGACCGCGTCTTGGCGCTGGGCGGCAGCCTGCACGTGGCCGACCTCCGACCGGGTTCGCGGATCCATGCCTTGCTCCTGCAGGTGGCGGCCTGACGGGGCGTTGAAACGGGCGCTGGACGCACGTGTGGGCACCACGGAATCGTTAAATTAAGTGACGCGGGTCGCACTTTTTCGCACGCATCGACAAGCATCGCATCACGCGGCGTCAACGCCGCCCTCACGACCACCCGCGTAATTTCACGTCCCTGAACAACCGTGTTGTATCCAGGGGACGTCTGTGACTCAAACCGCCACACCCCGCCGCGCAACGCGGCCCCGCAGCACCGCTTCCCAGCCCCCGCAGGATCCGTTGCCGATGATCCTCGCCGCCATGCAGGCGGTGCGGCGGGGCGACTTTTCGGTGCAACTCCCCGCGCACTGGGACGGGATCGAGGGCAAGCTGGCGGAGGCCTTCAATGACATCGCGCTGGCGAACCGTCGCCTGGCCGCGGAACTCGACCGGGTAGGCCAGAAGGTCGGCCGCGAAGGCCAGACCCGGCAACGCATTGCGCTTAACCACCGCGAAGGCGCGTGGGGCGGGATGGAGCACTCGGTCAACGAACTCGTCGACGACCTGCTGCGCCCAGTGGAAACGATCACCGAGGCGATCGCCGGCGTGGCCAAGGGAGACCTCACCCGCACAGTCCCGCTGGAATCAAACGGTCGTCCGCTGCAGGGCGAGTTCCTGCGTTCGGCCACGATCGTCAATCGCATGATCGACCAGATGGGCGAGTTCAGTTCCGAGGTCACACGCGTGGCGCTGGAAGTGGGCACGGCCGGCCTGCTCGGTGGCCAGGCCAAGGTGAAGGGCGTGTCCGGTGTGTGGCGCGAGTTGACCGAGTCGGTCAACCAGATGGCGTCCAACCTGACGGCCCAGGTCCGCAACATCGCCGAAGTGACCATTGCCGTGGCCAACGGCGACCTGTCGCGCAAGATCACCGTGGACGTGCGCGGCGAAATTCTGCAACTGAAGGAAGCCATCAACACGATGGTGGACCAGCTGCGTGGCTTCGCCTCGGAAGTGACCCGCGTGGCCCGCGAGGTGGGCACCGAAGGCAAGCTGGGCGGCCAGGCCATCGTGCCCGGCGTGGCCGGCACCTGGAAAGACCTGACCGACTCCGTCAATTCACTCGCATCCAACCTCACCAGCCAGGTGCGCAACATCGCCGAGGTGACCACCGCGGTGGCCAAGGGCGACCTTTCTCGCAAGATCACGGTGGACGTGCGCGGCGAGATCCTCGAACTGAAGGACACCATCAACACGATGGTGGACCAGCTCAACGGCTTCGCCTCGGAAGTGACGCGCGTGGCGCGTGAAGTGGGTACAGAAGGTCGCCTCGGCGGCCAGGCACAGGTGCCCGACGTGGCCGGCACGTGGAAGGACCTCACCGACCACGTCAATTCGATGGCCTCCAACCTCACGCTTCAGGTGCGCAACATCGCCGACGTGACCACGGCCGTGGCGCGCGGAGACCTCTCCCGCAAGATCACCGTGGACGTGCGCGGCGAGATCCTGGAGCTGAAGAACACCATCAACACCATGGTGGACCAGCTCAACGGCTTTGCCGCGGAAGTGACGCGCGTGGCGCGCGAAGTGGGCACCGAGGGCCGCCTCGGTGGCCAGGCCGTGGTGCCCGGCGTGGACGGCACGTGGAAGGATCTGACCGACTCGGTCAACGCGATGGCGTCCAACCTGACCACGCAGGTGCGCGCGATCGCCGAGGTCACCACCGCCGTGGCCAAGGGCGACCTGTCGCGCAAGATCACGGTGGACGTGCGCGGCGAGATCCAGGAGCTGAAGAGCACGATCAACATGCTCGTGGACCAGCTCAACGGCTTCGCTTCCGAGGTGACGCGCGTGGCGCGCGAAGTCGGCACCGAAGGCCGTCTTGGCGGCCAGGCCGAGGTCCCGGGCGTGGCCGGCACCTGGAAGGACTTGACCGACTCCGTCAACCAGATGGCCTCCAACCTGACCGCGCAGGTCCGCAACATCGCCGAGGTGACCACCGCGGTGGCGAAGGGCGACCTGTCGCGCAAGATCGGCGTGGACGTAAAGGGCGAGATCCTGGAGCTCAAGGACACCATCAACACGATGGTGGACCAGCTCAACGGTTTCGCCTCGGAAGTGACGCGCGTGGCGCGCGAGGTGGGTACCGAGGGCAAGCTCGGCGGCCAGGCCGAAGTGCCCGGTGCGGCAGGCACCTGGCGCGACCTGACGGACAACGTCAACTCGATGGCGTCCAACCTCACCACGCAGGTGCGCAACATCGCCGAAGTGGCCACCGCGGTGGCGCGCGGCGACCTGTCGCGCAAGATCGCCGTGGACGCCAAGGGCGAGATCCTGGAGCTGAAGAACACCCTCAACACGATGGTGGACCAGCTCAACGGCTTCGCGGCGGAAGTGACGCGTGTGGCGCGCGAGGTCGGTACCGAGGGCAAGCTGGGCGGCCAGGCACGCGTGCCTGGCGTCGCGGGTACCTGGAAGGACCTCACCGACAACGTCAACTCGATGGCGACCAACCTCACCACCCAGGTGCGCGGCATCGCCAAGGTGGTGACCGCGGTGGCCAACGGCGACCTGCACCAGAAGCTGACGGTGGAGGCCAAGGGCGAAATTGCCGCACTGGCCGACACCATCAACTCGATGACCGACACGCTGGCCATTTTCGCGGACCAGGTGACGTCGGTGGCGCGTGAAGTGGGCGTGGAAGGCCGCCTGGGCGGGCAGGCCAACGTGCCGGGTACCGCCGGCATCTGGAAAGACCTCACCGCCAACGTGAACCAGCTGGCCGCCAACCTCACCACGCAGGTGCGCGCGATCGCCGAGGTGGCCACGGCGGTGACGCAGGGCGACCTCACACGCTCCATCACGGTCGACGTCCGCGGCGAGTTGTCCGACCTCAAGGACAACATGAACCTCATGATCGGCACCCTGCGCGCCACCACCGAGAGCGGGCGCGAACAGGACTGGTTGAAATCCAACCTCGCCCGTTTCAGCGACATGATGCAAGGCCAGCGCGACATGATCACGCTGGGCCGCATGCTGCTCTCCGAACTCGCACCGCTGGTCAACGCCCAGCAGGGCGTGATGTACGTGGTCGAAGGCGACGGTGGTTCGCACACCCCTTACCTGCGCCAACTCGCAGGCTACGCGGACGCCGCCAGTTCGCCCGCGCAACGCACACTGCGAATCGGTGAGGGACTGATTGGGCAGTGCGCCGCCGAGGGCCGCCTGATCCTCGTGAATGACGTGCCGCCCGGCACGGTGCAGATCGAGTCCGGCTTGCTCAGCGCCGTGCCGCGCAGCGTCATCGTGCTCCCCGTGCTCTTCGAGGACCAGGTGAAGGCGGTCCTCGAGTTGGCCTCGCTGGGCGAATTCACGCGCTCGCAGCGGGCGTTCCTTGAACAGCTCTCCGGCAGCATCGGCATCGTGCTCAACACCATCGAAGCCACGATGCGCACGGAGCACCTGCTGGCCCAGTCGCAGCAGCTCGCCAAGGAACTGCAGTCGCAGCAGACCGAGCTGCAGCAGACCAACGAGGAGATCGCGCTCAAGGCCACCCTGCTGGCCGAACAGAAGGCCGAGGTGGAGCAGAAGAACCTGCAGATCGAGCACGCCCGCCGTGCACTGGAGGAGAAGGCCGCGGAGCTGGCGCTTACCTCGCGCTACAAGTCCGAGTTCTTGGCCAACATGTCGCACGAGCTGCGCACGCCGCTCAATTCGATCCTCATCCTGGGCCAGCAGCTGGCGGAGAACCCCGAAAGCAACCTCACCAACCGCCAGATCGAATTCGCGAAGACCATCCATGCCGCCGGCACCGACCTGCTGCACCTGATCAGCGACATCCTCGATCTGTCCAAGATCGAGTCCGGCACGGTCACGGTCGAAAGCGAGGAACTCCGGTTCTCGCACCTGCGCGAAAACCTCGTGCGCGGCTTCCGCCACGAAGCCGAACGACGCCAGCTCGACTTCAGCGTGGAGATCGACCCGGCCCTGGGCAACTCACTCAGCACCGATCCCAAACGCCTGCAGCAGATCCTGAAGAACCTGCTGTCGAATGCCTTCAAGTTCACCGACCATGGCAGCGTGCGTTTGCGCGCCTATCCAGCCACGCGGGGCTGGCACCCCGACCACAACATCCTGTCGCAGGTACCGATGGTGGTCGCATTCGAGGTCATCGACACCGGCATCGGCATCTCGCCGGAAAAACAGAAGATCGTGTTCGAGGCGTTCCAGCAGGCGGATGCGGGCACGTCGCGCAAGTACGGCGGCACCGGCCTGGGCCTGGCCATCAGCCGCGAAATTGCCGGGCTGCTTGGGGGTGAGCTGACGCTGACCAGCAAGGTCGGCGAAGGCAGCACCTTCACCCTGTACTTGCCCCTGAACTACGTCGGCGCGGACCACACGCACAGCGTGCGCGCAGCCAATGCACAGGCTTCGTCGCCCCTTCCGGAGCTGCCGCCTGCGCCCCCGCGCGAAGCGGTGCCGGATGATCGCGAATTCGTCACCCAGGGCGAGCCAACGCTGCTGATCGTCGAGGACGACACGCGCTACGCCACGGTGCTTAGGGACCTTGCGCGCAATAGCGGCTTTCGCGTGCTGGTCGCCCATAGCGGCGCCGAGGCGCTGCAACTCGTGCGCGACTACCATCCCACCGCGATCTCCCTCGACATCTTCCTGCCCGACATGCTGGGCTGGACGGTGCTGGCCAAACTCAAGCAGGACTCCAGCACACGCCACATCCCGGTGCAGATCGTCACCGTTGAGGAAGAGCGGCATCAGGGCATCGAGCGCGGTGCGTTCTCGTACCTGGCCAAACCGGCCACGCCGGAGACCATCAGCGCGGCCCTGGAGCGCATCCGTCAGTTCACCCTGCCCCGGGTCAAGAAGCTGCTGGTCGTGGAAGACGATGCCGGCGAGCGCTTGAGCATCGAGGAACTGGTCCGCCATGACGACATCTCGGTGGACACCGTCGGCACCGGCACGGAAGCGCTCGATCGCCTGGTCCACGGCCACTATGACTGCGCCGTCCTGGACCTGCGCCTGCCTGACATGGACGGTTTTGAACTGATCGACAAGATCCAGGCGCAGCCGCAACTGCATGATCTCCCGATCGTCGTGTTCACCGGCAAGGACTTGACCGCAGACGAGGACCGCCGCCTGCGCAAGGCCGCCCGCAGCGTCGTGATCAAGGGTGTCGAATCGCCCGAGCGTCTATTGGACGAGACCGCGTTGTTCCTCCACCGCGTCATCGCCGACCTGCCACCCGGCAAGCAGAAGATGGTGCAGCGCCTGCACGATTCCGACGAAGCCCTGACCGACAAACGCGTGCTGGTCGTGGACGATGACGTGCGCAACATCTTCGCGCTCTCCAGCGTGCTGGAGCGGCACGGCATGCACGTGGTGAGCGCCGGTAATGGCCAGGAGGCAATCGACAAGGTGACGCAGGATGGCGACATCGACCTGGTCCTGATGGACATCATGATGCCGGGCATGGACGGGTACGACACCATGCGCGAGATCCGCCGCAACCCCGACCTGCGCGCACTGCCCATCGTGGCGCTGACCGCGAAGGCCATGTCGGGCGACCGGGAAAAATGCCTTGAAGCTGGTGCCTCCGACTACCTCGCCAAACCGGTTGTCACCGACCAATTGCTGGGAGTGCTGCGTCAATGGCTGCATCGCTGAGCCACGTCGACGCGGGCGACACGGCGACGCCCCAGGCCCCGGTGAAGATCCTGCTGGTCGATGACCAGCCGGGACGGTTGCTGACGTACCGCGCAATTCTCGAGCCACTGAACGAAACGCTGGTGTCGGTCAACTCCGGCGTCGAAGCGCTCAAGCGGCTGATGGATGACGATTTCGCCGTGATCCTGCTCGACGTGAACATGCCGGAGATGGACGGCTTTGAAACCGCCAGCCTGATCCACCAGCACCCGCGCTTCGAAAAGACCCCGATCATCTTCGTGACCGCGGTCAACGTCACCGACATGGACCGCCTGCGTGGCTACAAGCTGGGCGCGGTCGACTACGTGATGGTGCCGGTCATCCCGGAGATCCTGCGCAGCAAGGTCGAAGTGCTGGCCGAACTGCACCGCAAGCGCCGGGAATTGCAGGCCCTCAACGAGAGCCTGGCGGCCGACAACCAGGCCCTGCAACGCGAGAAGGCCGCGCAGCTCGAGACGCTCAACCAGTCGCTGCGCGAAGCCAATGACGCGCTGGCCATGCGCAACGCCGAGCTCCAGGTGGAAGTAGCGGAGCGCCAGCGCATGGAGCAGCAGCTGCGCGAAGCCGACCAGCGCAAGGATGAATTCCTGGCCACGTTGGCCCACGAACTGCGCAATCCGCTGGCGCCGCTCCAGAACGCGCTGTCGATCAAGCGCATGGAGCTGGACGGGCGCGACGACCTGCTGCAGGACACCATGGAGCGCCAGATGCACCACCTGGTGCGGCTGATCGACGACCTGCTCGACGTGGCCCGTGTCACGCGAGGCAAGTTGGTGCTGCGACCCCGCGATACCGCATTGGCCGACGTGCTGGCCACCGCCATCGAGATCGCGACACCGGCCATCGCGGCCGGCCACCACCGGTTCACGTCAGCGCTGCCCTCCGAGCCGTTGCCGCTGCATGCCGACCCCGAGCGCCTGGCCCAGGTATTCGCCAACGTGCTCAACAACGCCGCCAAGTACTCCGACGAAGGCGGGGAAATCCACCTGGAGGCCCACCGCGACGACGGCACCGCCACCGTGCGCATCAGCGACAAGGGCATCGGGTTGAGTGCGGACCAGCTCGACACGGTGTTCGAACTCTTCCGTCAGGTGGACACGGGCGTGGAGCGCACGCGCGGGGGACTGGGCATCGGTTTGACGCTGGTGCGCCAGCTCACCGAAATGCACGGCGGCCAGGTCAGCGTGACCAGCCCCGGCCCCGGCCAAGGCACCACGTTCGAAGTGCGCCTGCCGCTGGCCGCCGCAGCCCCCAGGGCCGCGCCCCCGGCACCGCCCCCGATCGCACGCCCCCCGAAGCAGCGCGTGCTGGTGGTGGACGACAACCGCGACTCCGCCGATACGCTGGCGATGATGCTGCGCGTGCTGGGACAGGACGCCACCGCGCTTTACGACCCGCAATCCGTCGAAGCGGCGGTGGAGGCGCATGCGCCATCCGTGGTCTTCCTGGACATCGGCATGCCCGGCCGCAGCGGCTATGACGTCGCCCGTGCCCTGCGCGAGCGTCATGGCGACGCCGTGCGCCTGGTGGCCATCACCGGCTGGGGCCAACCCGAGGACCGCGCCCGCACCCAGGAGGCCGGTTTCGAGGCGCATGTGGTGAAACCACCCGACGTTGACGCCATCCGCCGGATCCTTGCCGGACAGCCCTTGCCTGAATGAGCCCAATTTTCCGATGAGTCCCGAACGATCCGCCTGGATGGACCGGCTGGCCCACGACCTGCGCGGTCCCCTGTCGCCGCTCAGTACAGCGGCCAAGCTGCTGCGCGATCCCGCGTTGGGTGAGGCCGACCGACAGGAACTGCTCGACGTCGTCGATCGCCAGTGCGCGCGTCTGGGCCGCATGATCGAAGAGGTCAGCGACTGGATGCGCGCCGAAAAAGGCCGCCTGATCGTCCGCCAGGAAGCCCACGAACTGCAGGTGTTGCTGGCCAACGTCACCCTGGGCCTGCGCGCCCCCATGCCCACGGTCGTGGTGGCGCCCGAGGCGGAAACGGCCCGGGTGTGCGGCGACTCGCTGCGCCTCGCGCAGCTGTTCCGCATCCTGCTGACCCAGCAACTGGAGCCCACGCCTCTCCCGGTTCAGTTAGAGGTCACGGCCCCCTCCCCCGACCGGGTGCGGCTCGCCCGGCGCGTCCCATTCAGGAATGCAGGCCAATTGGACTGCGGCCAACTGCTGCTGCACCCGTGGCCCGAGCCGGGCGACGGCGGCCTGGGCCTGGCCTGGCCCATCGCCCGCGCCATCGCCGAAGTCCACGGCGGCACCCTGACCTGCCGTACGGACGGCGAAGACGCCATCGAGTTCGCCGTCGAGCTTCCCACGGTCCCGGCCGGGGTATAATCGACGGGCTCCATGCACGCGGTGGGAGAAGCGGCACCCCGGTCTGACCGGGCCGGCCGCTGCCGAAGGCGTAACGCCCGTAATCGCTCAGGCCCCCGTACCACTCCGTGCGAGCAACTCTGGAGAGACCGGTTCAACCCGGCGCCGAAGGTGCACGCAGCGTCTCTACCCTCCCCCGGGTGCTGCAAACTCTCAGGCAAAAGGACAGAGGGGCGCCTCGCGTGCGGCACCGCACGTATGCCTTCGGACGCCCTTCCATGAGCCAGACCCACTCCCTGCGCGCGCTTGAGCACCACCACGCCTTCATCGAGCGCCACATCGGCCCCAACGACGCCGAGATCGCCACCATGCTGTCCGTGGTCGGCCACGACTCGCTGGAAGCGCTGACCGACGCCATCGTCCCGGGCTCCATCAAGTCCGCCAATCCGCTGGACCTGCCGTCCGCCGTCACCGAAGTCGAAGCGCTGGCCAAGATCCGCGCCGTCGCCGACAAGAACCAGGTGTTCCGCAGCTTCATCGGCCAGGGCTACTACGGCACCCACACCCCCAACGTCATCCTGCGCAACATCCTCGAGAACCCCGCGTGGTACACGGCCTACACGCCGTACCAGGCCGAGATCTCGCAGGGCCGCATGGAGGCGCTGATCAACTTCCAGACCATGTGCGCCGACCTGACGGGCATGGAGATCGCCAACGCCTCGCTGCTGGACGAAGCCACCGCCGCCGCCGAGGCGATGACGCTGGCCAAGCGCTCGTGCAAGAGCAAGTCCAATGTGTTCTTCGTCTCCAACGGCGTGCACCCGCAGACGCTGGAAGTGCTGAAGACCCGCGCCGAGCCGCTGGAGATCGAACTGGTCATCGGTGACGACGCCGACGCCATCACCACCGACGCATTCGGCGTCCTGCTGCAGTACCCGAATACCTTCGGCCAGATCAACGACTACAAGGCGCTGGCCGATGCCGTGCACGCGCGCGGCGGTCTGGTCGCCGTGTCCACCGACATCCTCGCCCTGACCCTGATCGCCGCACCGGGCGAATGGGGTGCCGACATCGTGGTCGGCAATACCCAGCGCTTTGGCGTGCCGTTCGGCTTCGGCGGCCCGCACGCCGCGTTCATGGCCTGCCGCGACGCCTACAAGCGCTCCATGCCGGGCCGCCTGATCGGCGTGTCGGTGGACACCGAAGGCAAGCCGGCCTACCGCCTGACCCTGCAGACCCGCGAGCAGCACATCCGCCGCGAGAAGGCCACCTCCAACATCTGCACCGCGCAGGTGCTGCTGGCGGTGATGGCCTCGATGTACGCCGTGTACCACGGCCCGGACGGCCTGGTCCGCATCGCCCGCCGCACCCACCGCCTGGCCAGCATCCTCGCCAGCGCGCTGCGCTTTGCCGGCGTGACCGTCGGCCCGGACTTCTTCGATACCCTGCACGTGCTGGGCGTCGACGCCGACGCAATCCACGCCAAGGCCAAGGCCGCGCGCATCAACCTGCGCCGCATCGACGCGGGCAGCGTCGGCATCAGCCTCGACGAGACCACCACGCGTGACGACATCGTCGCCCTCGCCGGCCTGTTCGGCGCGACCATCGCCGACATCGACGTGATGGACGCCAACACCGCCGACGAACTGCCGGCCGGCCTGCTACGCACCAGCGCGTTCCTGACGCACCCGGTGTTCAACACGCACCACAGCGAGCACGAGCTGCTGCGCTACCTGCGTTCGCTGGCCGACAAGGACCTGGCGATGGACCGCACGATGATCCCGCTGGGCTCGTGCACCATGAAGCTCAACGCCACCGCCGAAATGATCCCGATCACCTGGCCGGAGTTCGGCAACATCCACCCGCTGGCCCCGGCCGAGCAGACCCAGGGCTACTTCGAGCTGATCGACGGCCTGGAAAAGATGCTGGTCGAGTGCACCGGCTACGACAACGTCAGCCTGCAGCCCAACTCCGGCGCACAGGGTGAGTACGCCGGCCTGCTGGCCATCCGCGGCTACCACCAGGCCAACGGCCAGGCCCAGCGCGACATCTGCCTGATCCCGGAATCGGCGCACGGCACCAACCCGGCCTCCGCCCAGATGTGCGGCATGACCGTGGTCGTGACCAAGTGCGACAGCAACGGCAACGTGGACGTGGAAGACATCCGCGCCAAGGCCGAGAAGTACAGCGACCGCCTGGCCGCGATCATGATGACCTACCCGTCCACGCACGGCGTCTTCGAGGAGGACGTGGTCGAGATCTGCGAGATCATCCACCAGCACGGCGGCCAGGTGTACACCGACGGCGCCAACATGAATGCGCTGGTCGGCGTCGCCAAGCCCGGCAAGTGGGGCTCGGACGTCTCGCACCTCAACCTGCACAAGACCTTCTGCATCCCGCACGGCGGCGGCGGCCCGGGCGTCGGCCCGTGCGCGGTGAAGTCGCACCTGGCTCCGTACCTGCCGAAGGCATTCGGCGGCGACGGCGTGCGCACCGAGGGCGTGGGCAACGGCGCGATGGTGTCGGCGGCCACCTTCGGCAGCGCCAGCATCCTGCCGATCAGCTGGATGTACGTGACCATGATGGGCCGCGAAGGCCTGCGCAAGGCCACGCAGGTCGCACTGCTCAATGCCAACTACATCGCCAAGCGCCTCGCCCCGCACTACGAGACCCTGTACACCGGCCGTAACGGCCTGGTGGCCCACGAGTGCATCCTCGACCTGCGCCCGCTCAAGGACGCCACCGGCATCGGTGCCGAGGACGTGGCCAAGCGCCTGATCGACTTCGGCTTCCACGCCCCCACCCTGAGCTTCCCGGTGTCGGGCACGCTGATGGTGGAGCCGACCGAGAGCGAATCGCAGTACGAGCTGGACCGCTTCATCGACGCGATGATCCAGATCCGCGACGAGATCCGCGCCGTGGAGGAAGGCAAGCTCGACCGCGAGGACAACCCGCTGAAGAACGCCCCGCACACCGCCACCATGGTGATGGGCGCCGAGTGGCACCACGGCTACAGCCGCGAGGCCGCCGTGTTCCCGCTGGCCACGCTGAAGCAGCAGAAGTACTGGCCGCCGGTGTCGCGCGTGGACAACGTGTACGGCGACAAGAACGTCATGTGCGCGTGCATCCCGGTGGATGCGTACAAGGACGAAGTGGAGGCGTAAGCCACCGCTGCAGCGTTCACGAGAAAGGCGCCTTCGGGCGCCTTTTTCATTGGGACAAGCGGCCGGTCTGGAGGATGGAATCGCGCGCCATCCGATGGCCCCGGCCAACGCGCCCCACGCCTGCGCAGCAATGCGTTCCGGGTCTACGCGGGGCGCTCGAATGAGAACAGCCGCTGCAACGGGTGCTTGCGCCTTTCGATCATCGCACGTAACAGCCCGGCGCCCAGCATCGAGTAGGTGATGCCGTTGCCCCCGTAGGCCATCGCGAACAGCACGTGCCGGCCGTGGTCGCGGTGCGGGCCAAAGAAGGGCAATCCGTCAGGCGTCTCCGCGAACGTCCCCGCCCACGAGAACACCGGCTCGACCGGCATTCCGGGGAAAAGCTCCGCCACACGCTTCGCCAGACGCCGCGCTTTGCCCTCCACCCGCGCATCGCGCCGTGCGGGGATGTCCACGGCATCGTCCTCGCCGCCCACCAGCAGGCGCCCGTCCCCCGTGGTGCGCATGTAGAGATAGGGCCGCGCGGACTCCCACAGCATCGTGGAGGCCAGCATGCCCAGCTGCGACGACGGGATCGGGTCGGTGACAAACGCGTAACTGCTGCGGTTGCGTGCCACGCGATGCCCCAGTTGCCCCTGCGCCGCGTAACCGGTGGCCAGCACCAGGTGGCGGGCGCGCACGGTGCAACCCTCTTCCGTGGTGAGCTCCGCGCTGCGCGGCGAGACCTGGATACGCGTCACGCGCGTTCGGTCATGCACCACGGCCCCGCGCGCCTGCACGCGTTGCAGCAGGCGATAGGCGAAGCGGTACGGATCCACGCTGGCCGCCAACCGGCTGAGAATCGCGGCTGGGGTATCGAAGCCAAACGTCTCCTGCACCTCGCCCCGCTCCAGCCACCGGACATCGAAACCGTGGCGAAGGCGCATCTCATACTCGTCGCGCAGCGCGCGCGCATGGCGCTTCCGGCTTGCGAAATACAGGCTCTCGTGCCGGGCGAACTCCACGTCACGCACCTCGCGCGCCTTGTCCCGCAACAGGTCGATGGCCTCCGCACAGGCGCGGTATGCGAGCAGCGCATCGGCTTCACCGTATTGTTTGGCCAAGTCCACCATGTGGGTGTCGATTTCGTACTGCAGCAGCGCCGTACTCGCGGCCGTGCTGCCCCAAGCCACGTCCCGCTGCTCCAGTACTGCCACGGCATGGCCATGGGCCACCAGCTCATCGGCAATCAACGCCCCGGTAATGCCGCCACCGAGCACGGCCACGTCGCAGCGCAGGTCCCCGCGCAACGGCGGAAACGCGTGGAGCAATCCGTTCTTCACCGCCCAGAACGGGTATCCGCTCTTCAGGTCCATGAATGTTGGTTGAGTGGTGTGGCCATGCGTCCAATGTAAACAGGCACATGCGAAAGCCTTTTCACGGCCGTTGCATCCGGCAGCGGCCATCGTTGTCCTCTCCCCCGCAACGATGAGGCAGACCCATGGCCCGACACGACAACAGCAACAAGCAGCTGGCCGAGCTTCTCTACCAGATGCTGGAAACCGAACTGGGCGGCGAGCAGGTCTACCAGATGGCCATCCGCTGCGCCGTCAATGACGACCTGAAGAAGGAGTGGCAGGAATACCTGGACCAGACCCGCCACCACCAGGAGGTGGTCCTGCGCCTGTTCGAGCACTTCGGCCTCGACCCCAAAGCCACCACACCGGGCCGGGAGGTCGTGGGCCACATCGGCCGTTCGCTGGTGCAGGCCATGGAGATGGCCAAGGCCAATGCCACCAAGGGGGCCGCGGAGCTGGTGGCCTGTGAGTGCGTGGTCATGGCGGAAACCAAGGACCACAGCAACTGGGAGCTGCTGGGCCGCGTTGCCCAGAAGGCCACCGGCGAGGACGGCCGCGTCCTGCGCGCCGCCCACGAGGAGGTGGAACAGGAAGAGGACCACCACCTCTACCACTCGGCCGGCTGGCTGCGCGAGCTGTGGATCGACAACCTGGGCATGCCCGCCGTGCTGCCGCCGCCTGAGGAGGTCAAGCAGGTGGAAACCGCGATCGGCGCCTCGCGTGCCGAGCAGGCGCGGAGCAAGATGCTCTGAGCCTCCGCATGCGGCTCGGTTCCCGCACAGGCGGGTTTCACCCCAGCCGGGATCAGGAAAGGCGCCTACGGGCGCCTTTCTCTTGCCTGGTTTACGGCAACACGACAATCCGGCCGTAGCCCAAGCCGCAGTACGCTGGGACCGCATGGGCGGTACGCCCTGGATCGCCTTGAAAAAGGCACGGGGGCACCTACTTTCTAGGCCAGTATCCAACCCCGCCCCAAAGGCCATGACCACCCAGACCGAAACCCACCGCTTCCAGGCCGAGGTCCAGCAAGTCCTGCACCTGGTCACCCACTCCCTGTACTCCAACAAGGACGTGTTCCTGCGCGAGCTGGCGTCCAACGCTGCCGACGCCTGCGACAAGCTGCGCTTCGAGGCGCTGCAGGACGCCACGCTCTACGGCGACCAGCCGGACCTGGCCATCGACATCACCTGGGACAAGGACGCGCGCACCCTCACCATTGCCGACAGCGGCATCGGCATGAGCCGCGACGAACTGATCGGCAACCTCGGCACCATCGCCCGCTCCGGCACCCGTAAGTTCATCGAGGCGCTGTCGGCGCAGCAGAAGGCCGACGCGCAGCTGATCGGCCAGTTTGGCGTGGGCTTCTACTCCGCGTTCGTGGTGGCCGACAAGGTGTCGGTGGAAAGCCGCCGCGCCGGCACGGACGACGCCTGGCGCTGGACCTCGGATGGCGAAGGCGAGTTCACACTGGAGCCGGTTGAACGCGCCGGCCGCGGCACCACCGTCACCCTGCACCTGAAGGACGGCGAGGACGAGTACCTCGATGGCTGGCGCCTGCGCGAGCTGGTGCGCCGCTACTCCGACCACATCGGCTTCCCGATCCGCATGCCGAAGGAGAAGTGGGGCGAAGACGCCGCCGCCGATGGCGACAAGCCGGACCAAACCGCGCCGGAACTGGAGCCCGTCAACCAGGCCTCCGCGCTGTGGACCCGCCCCAAGGCCGAGTTGACCGACGCCGACTACCAGGCGTTCTACAAGCACATCAGCCACGACTTCAACGAAGCGCTGGCGTGGTCGCACAACCGCGTCGAGGGCAACCAGAACTTCACCTCGCTGGTGTACCTCCCGAGCAAGGCGCCTTTCGACTTCCAGTACAACCGCGACGAACGCCGCGGCCTGAAGCTGTACGTCAAGCGCGTCTTCATCATGGACGCCGCCGAGCAGATGCTGCCGGCGTACCTGCGCTTCGTCCACGGCGTGCTCGACTCCGACGACCTGCCGCTCAACGTCTCGCGCGAGCTGCTGCAGGGCAACCGGCAGTTGGACAGGCTGAAGACCGCCCTGACCAAGCGCGTGCTGGACCTGCTGGACAAGACCGCGCGCGACGACGCCGACAAGTACCTCGGTTTCTGGCACGAGTTCGGCAACGTGCTGAAGGAAGGCCTGGCCGAGGACCACGGCAACCGCGAGCGCATCGCCAAACTGCTGCGCTTCGCCTCCACTCGCAGCGAAAAGGTCGATGACCTGACCGCGCTGGACGACTACGTCGAGCGGATGAAGGCCGGCCAGAAGGCCATCTACTACGTCACCGCCGATGGCTGGAACGCCGCACGCAACAGCCCGCAACTGGAAGCACTGCGCGCCCGCGACATCGAGGTGCTGCTGCTGCACGAGCGCATCGACGACTGGGCCATCGGCCACCTGCACGAGTACGCCGGCAAGCCGCTGCGCCATATTGGCAAGGGCGACCTGGACCTGGGCGACCTGGACACGCCGGCCGACAAGGAAAAGCGCGAGGCCGACGCCAAGGCCGCCGCACCGCTGGTGGACGCGGTCAAGGGCCTGCTGGGTGAGCGCGTGAAGGACGTGCGCGTCTCGGCACGCCTGACCGACTCGCCGGCATGCGTGGTGCTGGAGGAATACGACGTGTCCCTGCACCTGCAGCGCCTGCTGCGTGCCGCCGGCCAGCCCGTCCCCGAATCCAAGCCCGTGCTGGAGATCAATCCCGGCCATCCGCTGCTGAAGCGGCTGGACGGCGAGCAGGACAGCGGACGCCGGGAAGACCTCGCACTGCTGTTGCTCGAGCAGGCGCAGGTAGCCGAGGGCACGGCACTGGAAGACCCGGCCGCCTTCATCCAGCGCGTGAATCGGCTGCTGGTGCAATAAGCGCCTCGGCGGAGACAAAACCGCAGATGCGCTGCAAAGCAAAAGCCCCGGAACTCCGGGGCTTTTGCTATTGGGCTACCACTGTGCGACGGGACGACCCGTGGCGCGTGTCATCGCGCGTGGGGGGGGAGCTCGATCGCCTGTCGCACGTGTGCGATCAGCGGCCGTCGCGGTCCGCATCACCCGGCATCGCGCGCTCCAGCATGTGCCAGCCATCGCGCACGGCTTCCTTCGCTTCGTTCCAGGCCAGGCGGGAGTTGGCGCGCGCCTTGTCCCAGCCGCGCTCCAGGTCGTTCTCGATCTGGTCGAACGTGCGGCCCGAGCGCGTGCTGTAGCTGTTCTCGGCGTAGCGGTAGGCCGGCTCGTAGTCGTCCCACGCCATGTCCTTACGGTAGTACGGCGTGTTGTTGTAAGTCTTCTGGAAATGCTCGGTATAGGTGTTGTGCTTCATCGGGTCATACTCCTTGTTGAGCCGCAACGGGGCGACGCGGATCAGGTTACGGAGCACGATGACAACATCCGGTGATATGAACACGCGACGCATCGCGACCGTGCATTAACAATTGCCGCGGTTCATCCGCGTGAAAGCAACTGCACGGTGCGTGGGTCTCTCTCGCCCCGATAGAACCGCTCCAGGGCCTGCCCGAATTCAGGCACCTGCGGCGCTACCTGCATGAACAGGGTCAGGCACGACCGCAGTTTCATTGCGTCGATGCTGCCGAGGATGTCCTCCGCGCTGCTGGTGCGATGCGCCAGCAGCGCCCTTACGCACTCGATCAGGCGCGGCCCCAACACCGGGTGCGCCACGTACGCCATCGCTTCATTCGCATCGGCCAATCCAAAGCGTTGCGCCATCGCGCTGTGTCCCAACCCGCGCAGCTGCGGCAGGATGAACCACATCCAGTGCGTGCGCTTCCGCCCTTCGCGCAACTCATCCAGCGCGGCGTCGTACGCGTCCTGTTGGGCGTCGACAAAGCGCTGCAGATCATCCGACGTTGGCATGGCCGCTGGGTTCCGTGAACGTGGTTTCCGCGACGCTGCACGTGTGGCTGTGGAAGCACAACGCCTCGGGGATGTTCGCCGACTTTAACCCGGCCGTGACCTGCGGGTGACCGCCACGGCACGTCCCGCCCCCATCGGGGGCGGGACCTGTTGCCGGTCGCGTGACTGCGCGATCAGCGCTTGAGATCGAAACGGTCGTTGTCCATGACCTTCGCCCACGCACGAGCAAAGTCCTGTACGAACCTTTCCTTCGAATCGTTCTGCGCGTAGAACTCGGACATCGCACGCAACTCCGAGTTGGACCCGAAAATCAGATCGACGGTGGTACCGGTCCACTTGAGCGCACCGGTCTTGCGATCACGGCCTTCGTACAGGCCTTCCTTGTCCGACTTCGACCACGCCGTGGACATGTCCACCAGGTTCACGAAGAAGTCGTTGGACAGCACGCCCGGACGGCTGGTGAACACACCGTGCTTCGAACCATCGGCATTGGTGCCCAGCATGCGCATGCCGCCGACCAGCGCGGTCATCTCCGGCACCGACAGGCCCAGGGTGTCGGCCTTGTCCACCAGCGCTTCGGCCGGCGTATAGAACGACGACGCGCTGTAATAGTTGCGGAAGGCATCGGCGCGCGGCTCCAGAAAAGCAAACGAACGCACGTCGGTCTGCTCCTGCGTCGCGTCCATGCGGCCCGGATTGAAGGGAATCGAAACCTTCACGCCACCCTTGGCCGCCGCGGCCTCGACTGCCGCATTGCCGCCCAGCACGACCAGGTCGGCCACCGAGACCTTCTTGCCCGACTTGGCGTTGGCCTGATTGAACTCGGCCTGGATCTGCCTGAGCTTGGCGATCACTGTGGCGAGCTCGGCCGGCCGGTTCACGGCCCAGTCCTTCTGCGGCGCCAGCGCGACGCGGGCACCGTTGGCGCCACCACGCATGTCGGTGTTGCGGAAGCTGGCGGCGGCCGCCCAGGCGGCACCGACGAGATCGCTGTGCGACAGGCCGGACGCCATGATCTTGCCCTTGAGCGCCGCCACGTCATTGGCGCTGACCAGCGCATGGTCAACCGCCGGGACCGGGTCTTGCCAGATCAGCGCTTCCGCCGGCACCTCCTTGCCCAGGTAACGGGCACGCGGGCCCAGGTCACGGTGGGTCAGCTTGAACCACGCCTTGGCGAACGCGAGGTCGAATTCCTGCGGATTCTCCATGAAGCGCCGGACAATCTTCGCGTACTCCGGGTCGGTCTTCAGCGCGATGTCGGTGGTGAACATGATCGGCGCATGGCGCTTGCCTGGGATGTGCGCGTCAGGAACGATCTGCACCTCGGCGGCATTCTTGGGCACCCACTGCACGGCCCCGGCCGGGCTTTTGGTCTGAACCCAGTCAAACGTGAGCAGGTTGGCCAGGTACTGGACACCCCAGGCGGTCGGCGTGGAAGTCCATGCCCCTTCCAGGCCGGAGGTGATGGTGTCCTCCGCGTTGCCCTTGCCGCATTTGTTTTTCCAGCCGTAGCCCTGCTCCTCGATCGCCGCGCCCGCGGGATCGGCGCTCAGGCACTCATCGGGCTTGTGCGCACCGTGCGCCTTGCCAAAGGTATGGCCACCGGCGATCAGCGCGACGGTCTCCTCGTCGTTCATTGCCATGCGGCCGAAGGTGTCGCGGATGTCCTTCGCGGCCGCCATCGGGTCCGGGTTGCCGCCGGGCCCTTCGGGATTGACGTAGATCAGGCCCATCTGCACCGCGGCCAGCGGGTTCTGCAACGTCTTGGCGCCTGCCTTGCGCTCGCCCTCTCCGTGATAGCGCGACTCGTCGCTCAGCCACTTCTTTTCAGCACCCCAGTAAACGGTGTCGGCCTCCCACTGGTCCACGCGACCACCGGCATACCCGTAGGTCTTGAAGCCCATGTTGTCCATCGCAACGGTGCCCGCGAGCACCATCAGGTCACCCCAGGAAATGCTGTTGCCATACTTCTGCTTGATGGGCAGCAGCAGGCGGCGCGCCTTGTCCAGGCTCACGTTGTCGGGCCAGCTGTTGAGCGGCTCGAAGCGCTGCTGCGCACCGTCGGCACCACCGCGGCCATCGAGGGTGCGGTAGGTGCCGGCGGCGTGCCACGCCATGCGGATGAAGAGCGGGCCGTAGTTGCCCCAGTCCGCCGGCCACCAGTCCTGCGAGGTGGTCATCACCTTCTTGATGTCGGCCTTGACCGCCGCGAGGTCGAGGCTGTTGAACGCCTTGGCGTAATCGAAGTCCGCGCCATACGGATTGGACGTGGCGCCATGCGCACGTAGCGGGGAGAGATCGAGTCGCTCCGGCCACCAATGCTGGTTGGTCAACATGTTGCGTGTGCCCATGGACGCGGCGCCGGTGTTGGCGGCTTGCGACGGGGCGGCAATGGCGAGCGTCAGGGCGATCGCCAGGGAGATGGGCTTCATGCGCATGTGCGGGATCCTTTTGCCTGTGAAAGAGGGACGGAGCAGGCCGAATCTAGGTACCCGTGAACGCAATGTGAAGTTGATTGAATTGATTGCTTTGATAGGGCCGCCCAATGGGTCGGCCGCGAGCCCTCAGCGCAACACGTAACTGGCCAGCACGCTCTGCACCTCGTAGATGCTCAGGTGCTTGTTGAACTGCTTCTGGATCGGCGCGGCGGTGCTGGAGACCCAGATCTTCAACTCGGCATCGAGATCGAACGTGCCTCCGGTCTCGATGCTGAAGTGGGTGATGCTGCGGTACGGGATGGAGTGGTACTCGGTCTTGCTGCCAGTGATGCCTTCCTTGCCGACCATGACGAAGCGCTTGTCGGTAAAGACGAAGTAGTCGCGGATCAGCTTGTAGGCGTGCTCCACCTTCTCGCCGGGCGCGAGGATGCGGGCGAATTCTTCCTGGACCTTGGCGGGGTCGATCTTGGAGGCGTTGCCGAGGAGGCCGTCGATGAGTCCCATGGGGTTTCCTTTGTCGAGATATGAAATTTTGCCGCCGACTGACGAAGATTACTCGTGATCAATCGCGGCGCACGCCAACCGATTTCGGCCGTGGCACATGAACTACATGCTTGCGGAAGTTGAGCACGGTGCCCGAGGTTGCATTGGTCACCACGAATGCGATGGGCAACGCCGGCTCCGCGTCCAGCACCACCTGGGCCTCAAAGTCTCGCGCCCTCAGGAACTCTGCCGCGTCCCTTGCACTGGCCGCCGGATCTTCGGCGACCAGGCCGATGCTGACGGCGGCGTGACCCAGCTTTTTGCGATGAGCCACATGGGCAGGAACATGGGCTTCGCTCCTACTTCTTGAGGAAGGTCGGCGGAGGGAACGATGCAATCTTGGCCTCCTCCAATGCAGCGCGCTCAGGGGTCCAGCCTTTCTGTAGATAGCCGTGAACGGCCGCCACCTCCTCATCGGTGAGGTGCGACAGCTGCTCACGCGCGACTATCCCCATGATGCTGCCCTGTGCATACATGTCACGCCCATCGCGGGTGACCCCTGTTGCCAGCAGCTTCCTGAACTCAGGAAGCGAGTAGCCCTGCACCACCTGCAGGGGTGGCGCGTTGAGTATTTCCTTGGGGGTCTGGTGGTGGCAGTTGACGCAGCCCACGACGTAAGCAAGACGCTCGCCAGAGGGAGGGGTCGGTACGGAGGCAGCAGCCGTCTCGATCGGGACAGCCGTTTCGAATGAGCAGGAAGACACAAATGCCAAGGACGCGAGAAGCAGGAACAGTCGGTGCATGTCGATCTCCGGTGACCCATCACTGCGTGCCGAATTGCCCGCAGCCATTCAAACGAAAGCGGTGCAGGATTGGCGGCCAGCGGTGCGGCGAAGCCGCTCCGGTAACTCATGTCTCTGGCGTGCTCTCCAGCAGAGCCCTCATGGCAGCATCGTCGCGGGCGTGTGGCCCGGAAGACTGATTGGCGCGATGCTGGCGGCGGATCTCCGGGTCAACCACGTTCAGTTGCCGCGGGCGATGCAGGAAGGCCCTGTCACCGGGCGCGAGCTGACAGTTGCGTCTCTGCACCTCAAGTTCATCTCCGGTGCGCGCGGCGCCATTCTGCAAGTTGACCACCACCGCCAGCGTGTCATGACGGCGCCGGTTGCCGAGCCGGCCTGAGCGGGCGGCGGATAAAGCCCGCCCTGCCGCGTGCCCGGCCCCATCCGCGACACCTCCGGCACCGCGCCCCGGACAAGAAGCCGCAGCAATGCGGCTTTTTGTTTGCTCGCTCTCCCATCAGGCGCTGGGCGTTCCGCTCATCTCGCGGCGGACGCGACCCATTGCGCCGCACGCCGCCCTTTGGGGGCCACCCGCCACGCTCCGGGTGCGGAATTTGGCGAAAAAAGCGCCAACGCCGACGCCGCAACCGCCGGGCCTCCCGCTCAGTTCGCCGCCTGCCGGACATCCACGCCCGCAGATCCTGTCGGGCCACCCTCCGCAGGGTCGGCAACTGGGCCCTGCCGGCCCGCACTCCACCTCCACCTGCTCTATACGCCGCTGGCGCGATGGTGGTCCCCCACCCCACGACGGAATCGCCATGACCACGCCCGCCCCCACCAACCCCGGTTCCACTCGCCCCGCCAACGACCCGGACGCCCACTGGCGCAACGCGCTGGAACACGCGCCGTACTACATGGCCGGCTACACCTTCGACGACTACGCGCCGGCGTACCGTGCCGGACGCGAGGCGTATGCAAAAGCCGGCGGCAAGAGCTGGGCCGAAGCCGAGAACGCCTTGCGCGCCGACTGGCACCGCCTTAAGGGCGGGTCACGCCTGAGCTGGGAGGAAGCGTCCGCGGCCTGTCAGGCGGCGTGGTATCACGAGACGGAGGCGTTGGTGCCGCCGTCGGCCACGTAAGCCGCTGCGTCTCCGGCCAGGCATGGCTGGAGGCGTATTTGTCGCGCTCCCACCGCACGCGCGATTGCTGGCGCTTGTGCTCCCAGCGCAGCGCGTCGCGGCTGGCGGCATCGGTGGGAGGGCTGTGTTGGAAGTGGGCCATGGCGCACCTGCGCGTCGGAAACCGCCCAGAGGCTACCCGTCACGATGTAACGCATCGGTGATGGCGCCACCGATGCGCATGGCGCGGTCACGGGGACCGTGGCCGGCTCCGCCGGGGCCTTACACCTTCTTCAGGTAGCACGCCTTCAGCATGAAGTTGCCGGCATCCATGCGGCAGTCGACTTCGTGGTCGCCGCTGCCGACCAGGCGGATGCTCTTCACCTTGGTGCCCTGCTTGAGCACGGTGGAGGAGCCCTTCACCTTCAGGTCCTTGATCAGCACGACCGCATCGCCGTCGGCCAGCACGGTGCCGTTGGCGTCCTTCACCACCGCGTCGTCGTCGGCAGTGGCCGCGCTTTCGCCCGCCATCGGCCACTCATGGCCACAGTCAGCGCAGACGTAGTTGTCGCCGTCCGGATAGGTGTTTTCCATGGCGCACTGCGGGCACGGGGGAAGTGTGGGCATGGGGCGCTCCGGCAAGGTGGGGGTGAAAAGTATAGGTGCGCCCCGCCAGGCGGGCAGAATGATCCTCATTACCGCAAGGAGGCTGTATGCCATCCATGACTGCCCTGCCCCCCAACGCCGTGTTCGCCGCGGTCGTGTGTGCCCTCGCCGTGCTGGGCCTGCTGTGGGCGGAGCACCGCGAGGCGCGCACGGTGCGCGCGGTGTGCAAGACGGTGGCCAGTACCGCGTTCGTCGCGGTCGCGCTCGCGGCAGGGAACGTCGAGACAACGTATGCCAGGTGGGTGTTGCTCGCGCTGGCCCTGAGCTGGCTGGGCGACGTGCTGCTGCTCGCACAACGCAGCGCGGTGTTCCTCGCGGGGCTGGGTGCGTTCCTGCTGGCGCACGTGGCTTATGCGACGGCGTTCGCCGGTTGGCCGCTGCACGGCGGCGCGTTGCTGGTGGGTGCGGTGTTGATGGTGGGCGTGGGTGCGTTGGTACTGGGCGTGTTCTGGCCCAGGCTCAAGCCGCTCTACCGCGTGGCCGTGCCGGCGTATGTCGTCGCCATCGGCGCGATGTGCACGCTGGCCATCGGCGCGGGCGCGGGCAGCAGCGCGTGGTGGCTGCCGGTGGCGGCACTGGCGTTCGCCGCCTCGGACATCTCGGTGGCACGCGACCGCTTCATCGGCCACGCCTTCGCCAACAAGTTGTGGGGCCTGCCGTTGTACTACGCGGCGCAACTGGTGCTGGCCGCATCGGTGCTCTGGCGGCCGTAGGCGCGGCCCACCCCGAAGGGGGCACTTCGGCGCGGGCGGCGATCAGACACGGCCCATGATCCGCACGTCCACTTCCCCGCGTGTGCGGATTCGTCTTTGGCTTCGTTCTCGGCTTTGCTTTCGGCTTTGTGCGCGCCTTTTTTTCCGGCCTTGTCCAGCCGCAGGAACCGCGCCGCGTTGTTGTAGAAGATGTCGCGCTTCTGCGCCTCACTGAGGAAGTCCGCCGAGGCCACGCCCTCCACCGCCAGCCCGATGGACTCCGGCCAGATCATCTGGTCCGAACCGAACATCAACCGGTCGCCGAAGCCGGCGGTCACCAGCTCACGCAGGTACTGGTGGAACTCCGCGCGCGGGATGATCCAGTTGATCACCGCCACGTCGGCGTACACCTGCGGGTACATGTACAGGATCGCCTTGGTTTCCTGCAGGTACGGCCAGCCGGCGTGCATGATCCACACGCGCAGCTTCGGGTGCTTCTTCAGCATCGGCTCCAGTAACGCCGGGTTGCCCAGGTGGACGCTGAACTTCGGGCAGCACGTGTAGGGCGAGGCCGGCGGCCCCAGCCCGGTGTGCACGCCAACGGGAATGTCGAGCTCTTCCGCCAGCGCCAGGTACGGCTCGAACCACGGATCGCTGAGGTTCAGGCCGTGGTACTGCGCGCCAATCTCGGCCATCACCTTCAACTCGCCACTGGCGAACGCCTTGCGGAGCGTGTCCGGCGGCGGGAGCAGCGTGCGGCCGTCATCCAGGAAGGCACCCGCCCAGATCCGCTCGCCACCGGCGCGGCGCATGCTGCCCATCGCCGCATCCGGTCCGCTCACCAGGCCCAGCACGATGTTGTGCTGGCGCATCTGCTCCAGCGTCAGCCGCTCGCGCTCGACGTCCGTGCTGGCGGTGGTCGGCTTGCCGGTGGCCGGGTTGATCGCGCCCGGAGCGGCCTCGCCCACGTGCAGGTGCACGTCGATGATGGGCAGTGGCTCCGCGGCGCGCAGCGGGATGACGCTGGCGGCGGCCAGGACGAGCGAGGCAATCCATCGGTGCATGCGACCTTCTCCGGGGTGACGGTGATGGCTACGACGGGGCGCGCCTTCGGGAAAGCGCGACCACACGCAGCGTGTCCCGGACAGGTCAACGGGCGCATCGCCGGCCAGAGGCCAGCACGCGGCTGGCCCATCGCCACCGGGGCGTAGAATGCAGGCCTCTCCGTCCATTTATCGCGCGCCGCAGTGGGCGTCGCTGCATGCCCATGGCCCCCTCACCCGCCCTGCCCCCCGCGCCTCCGGCCCCGCCCGCGCCGTCGCTCCGCGGCATGGTGCGCGGCCTGTTCGTGATGCGCGGGCTACCGACGCGGCGCTGGCCCTTCGCCCTGCGCTGCGGCGTGGCGATGGGCCTGCCGATGCTGCTGGGCGTGCTGGCCGGTGACCCCAGTGCCGGCCTGATGGCCGCCACCGGCGGCTTCACCGCGCTGTATGGCAGCGGCCGTCCCTACCTGCGCCGCGCCACGGAACTGGCGCTGATCGCGTTGGCGTTCGCCGTGGCCGTGGGGGTGGGCATCGCCATCGCGCCGCACGCGTGGCTGGTGGTGCCGGTCGTCGCGATGATGGCGATGCTCGCCACGTGGATCGGCAACGCCCTGCGCATCGGGCCACCGGGGGCCTACATGTTCCTGCTCGCCTGCGCGGCGGGCACCGCCATGCATGCGCCGCATCTGAACGCATGGCATGCCGGACTGCTGGTGCTCGGCGGTGGCGCGATCGCGTGGCTGCTGCACATGGGCGGCGTGCTGTTCTGGCCGCGCGGACCTGAAAAATCCGCCGTCACGGCTGCAGCCAGGTCGGTCGGTGATTTCGTCGAAGCCGTCGGCACGCAGGCTGAAAACAGCGCCCGCCATCGAGCGGCCATGGCCCTGCATGACGCGTGGGAAGCGCTGGTGAGTTTCCAACCGGCGTCGGCACGTGCCGACGGCACACTGGGACGATTGCGTGCGCTCAATCGCGAACTGCACCTGCTGTTCGCAGATGCCGTGGGCGCGGCCAGCCGCGGGGAGCCGATTTCGCCGCAGGCATTGGTGCGGGCGCGCGAACTGACCGCCCAAGTGGCGCGCCCCTCGGTCACCGGGGAGCCGCTGGGGCGCGTCGAAGTGCCGCTGGGCCATCCCGACGCGCTCGCCGCGCTGCGCGATGCGCTGCTGCCGGGCACGCCGTCGCGTGGCGTCATCCTGCGTGTGGGCGTGGCGGCGCTCGCCGCCGGCGCATTGGGTGCGGTGTTCCACCTGGAGCGTTCGTACTGGGCGGTGGCGGCCGCGGTGTTGATGCTGCACACCGGCTTGGACTGGACGCGGATGCTCCACCGCAGCGTGGAGCGCCTGACCGGCACCTGGATCGGCCTGCTGCTCGCGGGCGCGATCCTGTCGCTGCATCCGCAGGGCGTGTGGCTGGTCGCCACCGTGGTGGCGCTGCAGTTCACCATCGAGATGCTGGTGATGCGCAACTATGCGCTTGCCGTGATTTTCATCACCAGCGCCGCGCTGACCATTGCCAGCGGCGGCCATCGCATCGACGACCTGGGTGGCTACTTGCTCGCGCGCGGCGTGGACACGCTGGTGGGCTGCGCGATCGCGTTGCTGGTGTTCCGCCTGCTGGCGCCACGCCGCGCGGCCGAGCGCATTCCCGCCCAAATCGCGCATGCCTTTGTGGAGGTGGGCGAGGTCGTGCGCCACCTGGCCCACGCCGAAGTGACCACGCCCGCCGCCCGTGTGGCCCGCCGCGACCTGCAACGCCGCAGCTTCGCCTTGGCGCAGGCGTACGACGACGCGCTGGTCGCCACGCAGGAGCAGCGGCGCCGCGCGGAGGAACTCTGGCCTGCGTTGGCCGCCACCGAGCGGCTGGTCTACCGCACGCTGTCGGCCGCATGGGCATTGGAAAAACTCGGCGGCCCGGCGGCGCGCGATGCCGCCACCACGATGCTCAACGCCGACGACGCCGCGCACGTGCGCAGCGCCCTGGCCGCCCTGGCCAGCGCCGTCCACGGCGGCGCGCCCGTCAAGACCCTGCCGCCCTTGCCCGCGGTGCTGGCGCCCGAACTGCACGCCGTGCACGACAGCCTTCTGGCACGGGCCGTGCCGCCGCGGGACCCGCTCGCCCGCCACGCCTGATCCGCCGCCCTGCGTCCACTTGGCGTGCACAGGGCGACAGGCACGCTGTCCAGGTCCCGTTGCCGCGCAATGACCATGCCCGAGACCATCTACGACGCCCTCCACGAAAGCCACGAGCGCCAGCGCTCGCTGTGCCGCAAGTTGCTGCGCAGCAAGCCGCACACGGCGGCCCGGCAGGCGATCTTCACCGACCTGCGGATCGAACTGGCCGCGCATGCCGCCGCCGAGGAACGCTTCCTTTACGCGCCCATCCTGATGGACGACCTCGGCTTGTCGCCTTCGCGCCACGCGCTGCACGAGCACCACGAGATCGACGAAATCGTCGAGGAAATGCGCAGCAACGACATCTCGGGTCGCGGCTGGATGGCGCGCGCCAAAGCCCTGTCGCACGAAGTGCACCACCACCTGCGCGAAGAAGAAAAGAAGTTCTTCCAGTTGTCGGGCAAGGTGCTGTCCCAGGCGCAGAAACTGAAGTTGGCGAAGAGCTACCGCCGCGACTATGCGCGGATGCTGGCGGTGCTGCGGGGGGAATAAGGAGGCCGCGGACGGCGGGGCGTTACAATCGCGGCCCCTCTGACAGCGCCTTACCCTCCAGGAGCCCCTGATGACGTCGCCGACCAAGGCCCTGGGCATGACCGCCGCCACCGCCCTGGTGGTGGGCAGCATGATCGGCTCGGGCGCGTTCCTGCTGCCGGCCACGCTGGCCCCCTTCGGCGCGGCCAGCCTGCTTGGCTGGGGCATCACCCTAGGCGGCGCGCTGCTGCTGGCACTGACCTTCGCCCGGCTCGCCATGCGCTGGCCCGAGACCGGCGGCCCGTACGTGTATGCCCGCAACGCCTTTGGCCCGCTGGCCGGCTTCGTGGTGGCGTGGAGTTACTGGGTGTCGATGTGGTGCGCCACGGCCGCGATTGCGGTGGCCTTTGCGGGCAGCGTCGGCGCGGTCTTCCCGGAGGCCACTGCCACCACCATGCGCGCCGCGCTGTGTGCGCTGGGCGCGCTCTGGCTGGTCACCGGCATCAACCTGCTGGGCGTGCGCGAGGCGGGCCGCATGCAGGTGCTCACCACCGTACTGAAGCTGCTGCCGCTGGCGCTGTTCGGGCTGGTCGCGCTGTGGTGGGTGGACACCCGCAACTACGTGCCCTTCAACCCCAGTGAGGCGTCCTTGCCCAGCGTTGCCAATGCCACGGTCGCGCTGACGCTGTGGGCCTTCATCGGTCTGGAAGCCAGCACCGTGCCTGCCGGACGCATCGACAATCCGCGCAAGGTGATCCCCCGCGCTACGGTGTTGGGCACCTTGATTGCGGGCGTTGCCACGATCCTCGGGTGCACCGTGGTGCTGGGTGTCCTGCCGGCGGAAGAGGCCGCCCATTCGGCCGCCCCGATGGCCGACGCCGCCACCGCACTGTGGGGCCCCGCAGCGGGCATCGGCCTGGCCCTGGTCATGGCCGTGTCCTGCCTGGGCGCCCTCAACGGCTGGGTGCTGCTCTCCGCGCAGTTGCCGATGGCGCCCGCGCGCGACGGGCTGTTTCCCGCACTGTTCGCCCGCGAGGATGCGCGCGGCACGCCGGCCTTCGGCCTCCTGATGAGCACCGGGCTGGCCACCGCACTGGTCGTGAGCAACTACAGCGGCTCGTTGGTGCAGTTGTTCACCTTTTCTGCCCTGCTCTCGACGGCGGCCACGCTGGTGCCTTACGTGGCGAGCAGCGCGGCGTGGCTGTGGCGTGGCACTGGCATCGCCAGCCGGGTGATGGCGGGGCTGGCCTTGGCCTACAGCATCTACGCCCTGATGGGCATTGGGGGCGAAGCGCTGGCGTGGGGTGCCGCATTGGTCGGCGCCGGCCTGCTGCTGCACGGCTGGAGGCGCTGGCAGGCGGCCTGAAGCCGCGTCCGTGGGGGATTACGCATCGTCCGTCAACGACGACCGTCCGTCGGCGGATGTCCGCCACCGCCCAATTCAGGTTTGCAACGACTTTGTGACGCAAGGCACGCTTCACCTCCTCGTCCTGCAAGGAGCCGCACCGTGCCGACCTCCCTGTATACGCTCGACCGCGCCAGCCTCCTGGACGAAATGGACGATATGGCGACCCGGTGGTCCAGCAACGTCCGGTTGTCACTCAGCGAGGAGGAACTGGCTCGCTACGCCTCACTGAAGGAAGCATTGCGCGAACAGGGTCACTACGACTGCCGCATTGTCCGGGCCCCAAACGCAGCGGGTCAGTACACCGTTGAGTTCGACCCGCTCTGACCCACGTGCAATTCCGATTGGTGTCGCACCGACTACGCCACCAGTGCGGCCAGACAGGCAGTGCGATCGGGTAGCCCAAGGGGACCGCGCACGAGGTGCATTTTTGAAAGTCGCACGTTGCATGCGTGGCTCATGCGACAGGATCCACAGGTACATGCGCGAGGAGCCGGTGGCTCACCCGCTGACGCAGTCCGCGGCAATGACCCGGTGATCCGACGGCCCGCCCGCCGAGCCGCTTACCTTCACCCTGCGCGGGATTGCGCTATGGGCTGCCTTGCGGGCGCACTGGAATGGGCCGCCGCATCGCCGCCACCTCCCAGCGCCAGAAGCCCCAGCCCAGCGCCAGGAACAACGTGGCGGTGGCGACCAGCGCCATGCCATTGGCACTGATCAAGGGCGACAGCACCCCGGCAATCAGCGCGTTGAGTACCAGGCTTGTGAATGCCTGCAACGACGACGCCGAACCGCGCTGGCGCGGGAACATGTCCAGGATGGCCAGCGTGATCACCGGGAACACCAGCGCAATGCCGAAGGCATTGAGGCTCATCGGCAGCACGGCCCATGGCACGCGGGGTATATCCACCAGCCACGTGTACGCCAGGTTGTATGCCATCGCGAGCGCACTGGCGGCAAAGCCCAAGCCGATCAGCCGCGCCCCGCCCACCCGGCCCGCGCTGCGTCCCGAAACCCAGGCCCCCACGGCCATACCCCCGATCGTCGGCACGAAAAACCACGCAAACTGCTGCTCGCTGAGCTTGAGCATGTCGAGCACGAACGCCGGCGCTGACGCGATGTACAGGAACAGCGCGCCGAAGTTGAAGGCCGACGCCGCGGCCAACCGCTGGAAACGCGGATTGAGGAAGATGCCCACGTAGTCGTGCAGCAGCTGGCGCGGCACCAGCGGCAGGCGCGACTCAGGCAGGTGCGTCTCCGGCAGCAGGCGCCACGTCGCCAGCCACAATGCCGCGGAAAACAGCACCAGGAACCAGAAGATGGCCGGCCAGGCACTCCAGCCGAGGATCCAGCCGCCGATCACCGGCGCGATGGCCGGCGCCACGCTGAAGATCATCGACACCTGACTCATCAGCCGCTGCGCATCGTCGCCGTGCAGTACGTCGCGGATCACCGCGCGCCCCACGATCAATCCAACACCGGCCGACAGCCCTTGCAGCGCGCGGAACGCCAGCAGCGTGCCCATGTCACGCGCCAACGCACACCCCACCGATGCCAGCGTGAACACCGCCAGCCCGGAGAGGATTACCTTGCGGCGCCCGATGGCGTCCGACAACGGTCCATGCACCAGGCTCATGAGCGCATACGCCGCGAGATAGACGCTGATCGTCTGCTGCATCGCGACCTTGTCCGCGCCCAACGCCGCGCCCATGGCTGGAAACGCCGGGAAGATCGTGTCGATGGAAAACGGCCCGAACATCGCCAAGCCGCCCAACAGGAGGGCAAGCGTGCGGATGGAGATCGGCAACCCGGGGGGGGCGCCCGACGCGGCGGACGGCGTGGAAGGCATCAAGAGGACTTCGTCATCGGCAGGGCGGCTTCTTGCGTGCGAAGCTGCCACAAGGCTTACAGGATAGCGTCTGGGGCGCCGCTGGACCGTCTCACCTCTGCAATGCCGTATTGCACCGGCAACTCGATCACACGGGCGATTCAGCGCCCAACGCCGCCCGGACGAGAAAGCCCCGCACGGGGCGGGGCTTTTTGTCTCACGTCAATCGCGGGCCAATCAGGCCCACGGATCCTGCAGCACCATCGTGTGCTGGCGGTCCGGACCGGTCGACACGATCGCCAGCGGGCAACCCGACAGCTCTTCCAGCGCACGCAGGTAGGCGCGCGCGGCCGGCGGCAGCTTGTCCCACTCGGTGACGCCATGGGTGTTCTCGGTCCAACCCGGGAACTCCAGGTACACGGGCTCGCACTCCTCCCAGCCCGCCGCGTCCAGCGGCGCGTACTCGGTGGTCTTGCCGCCGTACTTGTAGCCGATGCACACCTTCAGCTTGTCCATGCCGTCCAGCACGTCCAGCTTGGTGATGCACAGGCCGGTGATGCCGTTGATGGCGACGGCGCGCTTGAGCGCGACGATGTCCATCCAACCGCAGCGGCGCGGACGTCCGGTGGTGGCGCCGTACTCGGCGCCACGGTCACGGATGCCCTGGCCCACCTCGTCGTTGAGCTCGGTCGGGAACGGACCACCGCCCACGCGCGTGGCGTACGCCTTGCAGATGCCCAGCACGTAGTCGATCGCATCCGCGCCCACGCCGGTTCCGGCATACGCGCCGCCCACCGTGGTGTTGGACGAGGTCACGTACGGGTAGGTGCCGTGGTCGATGTCCAGCAGCGAACCCTGCGCGCCTTCGAACAGCACGCGCTTGCCCTGCTTGCGCAGGTCATGGAGGATACCGGCCACGTCGGACTTCATCGGCTCGACGTACTCACCGAAGGCCAGCGCTTCGTCCAGCGTCTTCTGGAAGTCCACGGCCTCGACGCCCAGGTACTTGGTCAGGACGAAGTTGTGGTAGTCCATGGTGCTGCGCAGCTTCTCGGCCAGCTCCTTGGGGTAATGCAGGTCGGCCACGCGGATGCCGCGGCGCGCCACCTTGTCTTCGTAGGCCGGGCCGATGCCGCGGCCGGTGGTGCCAATGGCATCCTTGCCGGCAGCCTTCTCGCGGGCCTGATCCAGCGCGATGTGGTACGGCATGATCAGCGGGGTGGCCGGGCTGATCTTCAGGCGCGAACGCACGTCCACGCCGGTGGCTTCCAGCTCGTCGATCTCCTTGCGCAGCGCGGCCGGGCTCAGCACCACGCCGTTGCCGATCAGGCACAGCGCGCCTTCGCGCAGGATGCCCGACGGGATCAGGTGCAGCACGGTCTTCTTGCCGCCGATGACCAGGGTGTGGCCGGCGTTGTGGCCACCCTGGAAGCGCACCACGGCACCGATTTCCTCGGTGAGCAGATCGACGATCTTGCCCTTGCCTTCATCGCCCCACTGGGCACCCAACACCACGACAGACTGACCCATGACTCACTCCAATCAGGTTCCGCCGGGCCGATAGCTTGGGGGGGAAGGCCGGGCAGAAAAGGTGAAGGGCCTGATGGCCCCCCAGACACGGAAAAAGCCGGCGGGGATTCCCCCGGCCGGCTTTTGTGCATTATCCGGGTTTTGGGCCCCGGGGGCCAGTCCTTTCCCAGCCGAATTCCCCGCCTCCGGAGGTCCCTGCCTCGGGTCAGAACCGGTGCCGCACCCACATCAGCGACAGCAGGCCCAGGATGACCACCACCCCGCCAATGGCCCGAAGCCGCCGGTTGGGCATCGCATACAGCTGCTCGGCCGCCCGCTTCCAACCCTGGGGGGCGGCGAACAGCACCAGCCCCTCCAGCACCGCCACCAGGCACAGTGCCGACCACAACTCCTCGGACACGATCAGCGGTCTTTGTTCAGGTATTGCAGGAACGGGTCATTGCGGTCCAGCACGATCACGCCCTGCCCGTCGGCGAACGACTTGCGATAGGCCTCCAGGCTGCGCTGGAAGGCATAGAAGCTCGGATCCTTGTTGGCGGCTGCCGCATACGCCTTGGCCGCCTGCGCATCGCCCTCACCGCGCAGGCGCTGCGCATCGCGCTCGGCCTCGGCGGCGATGACCGCCTGCTCACGGTCCGCCTCGGCGCGCACGGTGTTGGCCTGCTCGGCGCCTTCGGCACGCAGGCGGCTGGCCACCTGCTGGCGCTGGGCGCGCATGCGGCGGTAGACGTCCTGGATCACCTGGCTGTCAGTGGGCAGGTCGATCTGCTTGATGCGCATGTCCACAATGCGGATGCCCATCGTGGCCGCGCCTTCGTTGATCGCCTTCAACTGCTTGCCGATCACTTCCTGGCGATTGCCGGACACCACCTGCTGCAGCGTGCGGGCGTTGATCTCGTTGCGCAGCGAGTCCTTGATGATCGGCGCAAGGCGCGCCACGGCCACCGACTCGTCGCCGCCGGTCGCGCGGTAGAACGCGCGCGAATCTTCGATCATGCCCACGGCGAAGAAGTCCACGCTGACGTCCTTGCGCTCGGAGGTCAGGTAGCGCTCGGGCTCGGCGTCCAGCACCTGCAGGCGGCGGTCGAACACGCGTGCGGTTTCCACCAGCGGGAACTTGAAGTGCAGCCCCGGCCCGATGTCACTGCGGACCACGCGGCCGAACTGCAGCACCATGCCGGTCTGCCCTTCGTTGACGATGTACAGCGAGCCCATCAGCGCCAGCAGCACGGCCACCGCGGTGGCGACCCAGAACGAGACCTTCATCGGGTGACCTCCTCACGGCCGGTGGGGCGTGGCGTGCGGCCACTGCGGGTGGATTGCTCGGCTGCCTGTTCAATGGCGGTCACGGTCGGTGCCAGGGTTTCCGGCGACAGCGAACCGCTGGCAGCGGTGCCGCCCTTCGCGGGCTCCATCGGCACGTAGATCAGCTGGCGCGAGTCGCCGCCTACGACCTTGCGGTTGTCGGCCAGCACTTCCTGCACGGTCTCCAGCCACAGGCGCTTGCGGGTGACCTCGGGCGCGGCCTGGTACTGGTCGACCAGCAGCGAGAAGCGGTCGGCGTCACCCTGCGCCCGCGCGATCGTCGCGGTCTTGTAGCCCTCGGCGACGGTGCGCACGCGCGCGGCCTGGCCGCGGGCTTCCGGCACCACCTGCGCGGCGTACGCGCGGGCTTCGCTGATCAGGCGGTCCTTGTCCTGCTGGGCGCTGTTGACGTCGTCGAAGGCCGGCTTGACCTCCTCCGGCGGACGCGCGTTGGGCAGGTTGAGTTCGGTAACAGCGAGACCCGTGCGGTAGGCCTCCAGCGACTTCTGCAGCTGGTCACGCGCGGACACGGCCAGCGCGTTGCGCGCGCCCAGCACGGTGTCCAGCGTGGAGCGGCCGACCTGCTCGCGCACGGTGCTCAGCGCGGCCTGCGCCAGCATGGCGTCGCCGTCGCGGGTGCCGAACAGGTACAGCTGCGGGTCGCTGACCCGGTACTGCACGTTGATCTCGACCAGCACGATGTTCTCGTCGGCGGTCAGCACCGGCACGTTTTCGCTGAAGGTCTTGATCTGGGTGGCGTTGATCTTGGTCACGCGCTCGATCGGCCACGGCAGCTTGAAGTGCGGGCCGGGCTGCATCACGCGCGCGAACTGGCCAAAGCGCAGCACCACGCCGCGCTGCTGTTCGGTGATCAGCACGAAGCAGTTGAAGACCAGCCACAGGCCAATGACGATGGCCACCCAGCGCAGGATGCTGCCGCTGCCGCCACCGCCGTCGAACAGGCCGCGCAGGGGGTCCAGAAGGGCGTCCAGACCGCGTCCGCCGGGACCGCGACGCGGCGAACGGCCGTTCGAGCCGCCCGAATTGCTACTGCCAGGGGTGTTCCAGGCCATGCCTGCTCCATGTAGTGAAACGAACCGGCAGGCGCGGCGGAGCCGTCCTGCAGGCGCGGGTCGATTCTAGGTGGGGGCTCCGGCGGCCTCAAGCAAGGGCCGCAGCGGCTCGCCGTGCGGCTGGGCGAACAGGCGCTGCGCATCGGCCAGCGCGATGTCCACCTGCAGGCGCCAGCCATGCTCGTCGCCGTGCTCGCTGCGCACCGCCCCCAGCTCGTGCAGGCGCGTCCGCAACCTTGCCGCTTGTGGCGGAATGCGCACCTCGCCGCGTACGTGGCGCAGTTCCAGCGCCTCCGCCATGGCGGTGTGCAGCAGGTCCAGGCCGACGCCGTCGCGCGCGGACAGCCAGACCCGCATCGGACCCTCGCCCGGCTGGTCCAGCCGTGGCGCGGTGCCTTCGAGCCGGTCGATCTTGTTGAACACCAGCACCTGCGGGATGTCGCCGGCGCCGATTTCGGCCAGCACCGAGTTGACCTGGGCGATGCGCTCATCGCGCAGCGGGTCCGCGGCGTCGATGACGTGCAGCAGCAGGTCCGCCTCGCGCGATTCGGACAAGGTGGAGCGGAACGCCGCCACCAGCGCGTGCGGCAGGTCTCGCACGAAACCCACGGTGTCGGCCAGGGTCACGCTGCCGCCGGACAGGTTGATGCGCCGCACCGTCGGGTCCAGCGTGGCGAACAACTGGTCCGCGGCGTAGGCCTCCGCACCCGTCAGTGCATTGAACAGGGTCGATTTGCCGGCATTGGTGTAACCCACCAGCGCCACCCGCGGCATCTCGCTGCGCAGGCGCGCACGGCGCATCTGCGTACGCTGCACCTCGACCTTTTCCAGCCGCCGCTGCAAAGACTCCAGCCGCGCCTGAAGCATGCGGCGGTCCAGCTCCAGCTGCGTTTCGCCCGGGCCGCGCAGGCCGATGGCACCGCCGCGCTGGCGCTCCAGGTGGGTCCAGCCACGGACCAGCCGCGTGGACATGTGGCGCAGTTGTGCCAACTCCACCTGCAACTTGCCTTCATGGCTGTGCGCACGCTGGGCAAAGATGTCCAGGATCAGACCGGTACGGTCCACCACGCGCCGCTGCAGCGCACGCTCCAGGTTGCGCTCCTGGGTGGGCGTCAGCGCGAAATTGACCAGGATGAGGTCGGCGCCGGTGGCCTCGACCGCCGCCTTGATCTCTTCCAGCTTGCCGCTGCCGATCAACGTGGCGGCATTGGGCCGATCGACGCGCGCGGTCATGACCGCCGCGATCGTCGCGCCGGCCGACCGCGCCAGGTCGGTGAATTCCTCCAGCAACCCTTCGTCGGGCGGTCCGCCGGCGTGCGGCTGGATCAGCAGCGCGTGCTCGCCCTTGCGGGATCTCTCAAAAAACACGCGTGCTCACTTCCCGGAACGGCCAGACAGGCCGTTATTCTGCCTCGTCGGCGTCCTCGCCGCCTTCACCCGGGTGCACCTGGCCACCGCCCGGCCCCACGCGCACGTTGCGCGCCGGCACCACGGTGGAAATGGCGTGCTTGTAGACCATCTGGCTGACCGTGTTGCGCAGCAGCACCACGAACTGGTCGAAGGACTCGATGGTGCCCTGCAGCTTGATGCCGTTGACCAGGTAAACCGAGACGGGCACGCGTTCGCGGCGCAGAGCGTTCAGGAAAGGATCCTGCAAGGACTGTCCCTTGGACATCAGAGTGTTCCCCAACAAATAGAGTTCTAGTTATGGGCGGGGCCTCCCTGGCCATCCGCGTCGCCGGTAGCTGTCCCCACAGCGGCGATGGGCCGATGGTAACGCAAACCCGGGGGTTGGGAAGTTGCCTGCCGGGATGAATTGCGCGACGGCGGTCGCACTCGCGTGGTCAATGCGGTCGAGATGCCGGCAGGAACATCGCCAGTGCTTGCTCCAGCCCTTCGCGCTGCGTGGCCGGATCGAACCAGCGGGCGTCCAGCTCCCCGCGCAGCCAGGTGAGCTGGCGCTTGGCCAGCTGTCGGGTGGCGAAGATGCCGCGATCGCGAAACTCCGACGCGCTGTTGCGGCCGTCCAGATGCTCCCACGCCTGCCGGTACCCCACGGCGCGCAGGGCGGGCAGCTCCAGCGGCGCCGGGTGGGCCTGCAGTTCCGGCAGGGCCCGCAGCGACCGCACTTCATCCAGGAAGCCTGCCGCCAGCATGGCGTCGAACCGTTGTTCGATGCGCGCGTGCAGCACGGACCGCTCGGCCGGGGCCAGCACCAATTTGAGCACGCGGAATGGCAGGCGCGGCATCGCCAGGCCCTCGCGCCGCCATTCCGTGATGGTGCGACCGGACAGGCGGTAGACCTCCAGGGCTCGCTGGATGCGCTGGGCGTCGGTGGCATGGATTCGGCGGGCGGCCTCGGGATCAATCGCCGCCAATTCGGCGTGCAGTTCGGCCCAACCCCGCTCGGACGCCTCTTGTTCCAACTGGGTCCGCATGGCCGGGTCGGCCTCAGGCATCGGCGACAGCCCGTGCAGCAGGGCGTGGAAGTACAGACCCGTGCCCCCGGCCAGCACCGGGACGCGGCCGCGCGAGGCGATGTCATCCATCGCCTGCCGGGCATCCTGGGCGAAATCGGCTGCCGAATACGGCTGCCACGGGTCGCGCACGTCGATCAGGTGGTGCGGCACCCGCTGTTGCTCGGCGCCTGTGGGCTTGGCCGAGCCGATGTCCAGCCCCCGGTACACCAGCGCCGAATCGACGCTGACGATTTCCCCGCCCAGTCGTTCGGCCCAGTCGAGGGCAAGCGCGGTCTTGCCCGAGGCGGTCGGCCCCATCAGGGCAATGGCAACGGGTCGGTGATCCAGATGCTCGACGGTCATGGCAGGCAGATCATGCGGCATCGCGTTCCGGCGCGTGATGGGGCAACGGCACGGTGATCGTTGCACTCAGTGTGGGTTCTCACGCAACGACGCCCGCACCTGCTGGTGCGTCACCTGCACTTCGTGCGGCGGCGCCTTGTCGAGCAGGCTGACCACCACGATCGCCAGCGTCGCCACGATGAAGCCGGGCACGATTTCGTACATGGCGCTGCCAGTCTGTTTCCACAGGATCACAGTCAGCGCACCTGCCACCATGCCCGCAAGCGCGCCATTGCGGGTCATCCGCTGCCAAACCAGCGACAGGATCACCACCGGCCCGAATGCCGCGCCGAAGCCGGCCCAGGCATAACTCACCAGGCCCAGCACGCGGCTGTCAGGGTTGCGGGCAATAGCAATTGCCAACAGCGCCACCGCCAGCACGGCGGCGCGCCCGACCCAGACCAGCTCACGCTGCCCCGCCTGCGGTCGCAGGAAGCCCCGGTAGAAATCCTCGGTGATGGCGCTGGAACAGACCAGCAACTGGCACGACAGCGTGCTCATCACCGCCGCCAGGATGGCCGACAGCAGCACGCCGGCGATCCACGGGTTGAACAACTGCTCGGACAGGGTGATGAACACCCGCTCCGGGTTCTGGGTGACCGGACCGGCCGCCTCCGGGTGCGCGGCGTAATGCGCGATGCCGAAGAAGCCCACCGCGATCGCGCCGGCCAGGCACAGCACCATCCAGGTCATGCCGATGCGCCGCGCCTTGGGAATCGAACTCACGTGGTCGGCCGCCATGAAGCGCGCCAGGATGTGCGGCTGGCCGAAGTACCCCAGGCCCCACGCGGCCGCGGACACCACGGCGATCAGACCTCCCGACCCCACCCAGTCCAGGCGGGTCGGGTCGACCTGCTCGATCAGCGCCAGGCTGGGCTGCAAACCGCCATTGCTGAGCACCACGATGATCGGGGTCAGCACCAGCGCGAAGATCATCAGCGAGGCCTGCACGGTGTCGGTCCAGCTCACCGCCAGGAAGCCGCCGATCAGCGTGTACGCAATCGTCGCCGCCGCGCCATACCACAACGCCTGCGCATACGGCACGCCGAACACCGTCTCGAACAGCCGCGCGCCCGCCACGATGCCCGAGGCGCAATACACCGCGAAGAACACCAGGATCACCAGCGCCGAGAAGATGCGCAGCAGCCGACGGTCGTCGGCGAATCGGTGGGTGAAATAGTCCGGCAGGGTCAGTGCGTTGCGGGTGCGTTCGGTGTAGACCCGCAGCGGCCCGGCGACGTAGCGCCAGTTGAGGTACGCGCCCACGGTCAGGCCGATGGCGATCCACGCCTCCGACAGGCCGGTCAGGTACAACGCGCCGGGCAGGCCCATCAGCAGCCAGCCGCTCATGTCCGATGCACCGGCCGACAGCGCGGTGACAAAGCTGCCCAGCGAACGGCCACCCAGGATGTAGTCGTCGAAGTTGCGCGTGGACCGCCAGGCAATGAACCCGATCATGACCATGGCAATGAGGTACAGCCCGAAGGTCACGAGCAGCGGCGTGCTGGCGGTCATCTGGTTACTTCCCCTGGATCAGCCCGGGAGCTTACCTCAGCGCGGACGCGCTGCGCCGTCCATGGCCGGGATGATCGATGCGGCGATGCACAACCCGGCAGCGTCGCCCCGCGCGTCCACGGCGGTTGTGCACAATGCCTGTGGACAACCGCCGGGATAAGCTTGGGGACCAAACGCCACGGCCCAGCAACCACGGGGTGTGCAATAGGTTTGGCGAAAATTTCACCACACGAAAAATCAGTATTTTCGAATCGCATCCGGTTGTGCACACAGCCTGTGGACAACCATTTGGATGACGATGTGGGCAACGGCGTGCGGCCCTTGCAGGACGGGCGTGTCAACAGGTTTGGCTAATTTTTAGCCACACAAAAACACAACGAAATTGCTTGACATGCGCGAGGAAAACCGCGCCCCGTCACTCATCGTCCGGCCAGCGGATCGCAGGTGCTCCGCCGCGTGCACGCGGCATCGGCTGTGCTGCCACGGCATTCCAGACCTTCAGCGCATCCACGGTTTCGGCCACGTCGTGCACGCGCAGCAGCATCGCTCCGCGTTGCGCCGCGATCAGGTGCGCGGCCACGGAACCGGCGACGCGCTCTCGCGGCACGTCGCGTCCGGTGATCTCGCCGATGCTGCGCTTGCGCGACAGACCGGCCAGCACGGGCACGCCCAGGTCGACGAAGCGCTCCAGTTGCGCCAGCAGCGCCAGGTTGTGTTGCGTGTCCTTGCCGAAGCCGAAACCCGGGTCGACGATCAGGTGCTTCTTGGGGATCCCTGCCATTTCCGCAGCGAACAGGCGTTCGGCCAGGAAGCGGTGCACCTCCGCCACGACGTCATCGTAGAGCGGCGCGCCCTGCATTGAACGCGGCTCGCCCTGCATGTGCATCAGCACCACTGGGACGCCCAGTGACGCCGCGGCATCCAACGCACCCTCCTGCCGGAGGCCGTAGACGTCGTTGATCATGCCCGCACCGGCTTCCACCGCCGCGCGCATGACCTCGGGCTTGTAGGTGTCCACGCTGATTGGCAGCGAGGTGGCCTCGCGCAGGCGCTGGACCAGCGGCACCACCCGTCGCAGTTCCTCGTCGAGCGATACGGCCGCGGCCCCCGGGCGCGTGGATTCGCCGCCCACGTCCAGGATGTCCGCACCCTCCTCGGCCAGGCGGATGCCGTGCGCGACCGCCGCCTCTAGCGTGTCGTGCTCGCCGCCGTCCGAGAATGAGTCCGGCGTGATGTTGACGATGCCCATCACCCGCGGGCGGTCGAGGACCAGCCTGCGGCCGTTGCAGTCCAGCGAAGGCGCAATGTCGAACATGGGCGTCATCCAGCAAGCAGGGGTACGCAGACTACCAACAGCGGCGGCACAAGCGGTACGGCCGTGAGCGACCGGACCCGCCGCACGTCAGTGTGAGGCTGGCACCACGGTCCAGCAGCAAGCGGCGTGATCAAGGCGGCGGCTTCGGATCGCGGGACCGCAATACCGCGCCCTGAGAGTCCCCGCATGTCACTGCCGGGCCTCGATCACCGTCAGGACGCGGCCCGCCGGAAAAGCAGAAGGCCGGGACAAGCCCGGCCTTCCACGTATCGATCCGCGCGGCAGGAATCAGGTCTGCGCCGCCGCGCCGCCAATCGCGCCGCCGGGCGTTTCCGCATCGTCCTTCGTCGAGCGGCCGGACTTGGTCCACTCCGCCGGCGGGCCCGGTACACGCCCGGCCATGATGTCGTCGATCTGGCGCGCGTCGATGGTTTCGTACTGCAGCAGCGCGTCCGCCATCACGTGCAGCTTGTCCAGGTTGTCCTGGAGGATGTGCGTGGTGCGCGCGTAGGCCTTGTCCAGGATGTCGCGCACCACTTCATCGATGCGGCGCGCGGTTTCGTTGGACACGTTCTTGTGCTGGGTCACCGAGCGGCCGAGGAACACTTCGTCCTCTTCCTCGCCATAGGCAATCGGGCCCATGGCGTCGCTGAGGCCCCACTTGGTGACCATGTTGCGGGCCATCTTGGTGGCGCGCTCGATGTCGTTGGAGGCACCGGTGGTGACCTTGTCGGTACCGAAGATGAGTTCCTCGGCAACGCGCCCGCCGTACAGCGAGCACAACTGCGACTCGATTGCGACCTTGTTCATCGAGTACTTGTCACCTTCCGGCAGGTACATCGTCACGCCCAGCGCGCGCCCGCGCGGAATGATCGTGACCTTGTAGACCGGGTCGTGCTCGGGGACGATGCGGCCGACGATGGCATGGCCGGCCTCGTGGTAGGCGGTGAGCTTCTTCTCTTCCTCGCTCATCGCCATCGAGCGGCGCTCGGCGCCCATCAGGATCTTGTCGCGGGCACGGTCGAAGTGGTCCATGCGGACTTCCTTCGCGTTCTCGCGCGCGGCGAACAGGGCCGCCTCGTTGCACAGGTTGGCCAGGTCGGCGCCGGAGAAACCGGGGGTGCCGCGGGCGATGGTCATCGGCTCCACGTCCTCGTCCAGCGGCAGCTTGCGCATGTGCACGCGCAGGATCTGCTCGCGGCCCTTCACGTCGGGCAGGCCCACGACAACCTGGCGGTCGAAGCGGCCCGGACGCAACAGCGCCGGGTCCAGAACGTCCGGACGGTTGGTCGCGGCGATCACGATTACGCCCTCGCCTCCTTCGAAGCCGTCCATCTCGACCAGTAACTGGTTGAGGGTCTGCTCGCGCTCGTCGTGGCCGCCGCCCAGGCCGGCACCGCGATGGCGGCCGACGGCGTCGATCTCGTCGATGAAGATGATGCACGGCGCGTGCTTCTTGGCCGTCTCGAACATGTCGCGCACGCGGCTGGCGCCCACGCCCACGAACATCTCGACGAAGTCCGAACCGGAGATGCTGAAGAACGGCACCTTGGCCTCGCCGGCGATGGCGCGGGCGAGCAGGGTCTTGCCGGTGCCCGGCGGGCCGACCATCAGCACGCCGCGCGGGATCTTGCCGCCCAGCTTCTGGAACTTGGAGGGGTCGCGCAGGAACTCGACCAGCTCGCCGACCTCCTCCTTGGCCTCGTCGCAGCCGGCCACGTCGGCGAAGGTCACCTTCACCTCGTTCTCGCCTTGCATCTTGGCCCGCGACTTGCCGAAGCTCATCGCGCCCTTGCCGCCGCCCTGCTGCATCTGGCGCATGAAATACACCCAGATGCCAATGAACAGCAGCCACGGCAGGATGTTGATCAGGATGTACATCAGCGACGGGCCGCTGGCCGGCGGGGTCTGCTCGATGGCGACCTTGTGCTGGATCAGGTCGTTGACCAGGTCCTTGTCGCCCGGGTTGTACGTGGTGAAGGACTTGCCGTCCTTGAACTGGCCACTGATGGTGGTCCGGTCCTCGGCAATCGTCACCTTGGCGACGCGGTCGTTCTGCACCTGCTGCACGAACTGGTCATACGCCAGCGTCTCGCTGACGGCAGTGCGCGGACCGAATGCCTGGAACACCACCATCAATACGACGGCGACGATCACCCAGAGCAGCAGATTCTTGGCCAAATCGTTCATGTGCCTACCTTACGCGCAACCGTCCGCCGAAACATTGTCAAAACCCGCCATTCGCTGAACGGCGCCACTGTACCCTCGCGCAGGGATGCCCTACTTCGGCACGGCCCGCTTGCCCTGTGCCAGCGCGTACACCTCGGGCGACCGCTTGCGCGACGCCTCCGGCTTGCGGATCGCGACCTTGTCGTAGCGCTTGCGCAGCTCACGTACGTAGTCGTCGAACCCCACACCCTGGAACAGCTTGATCAGGAACGTACCGCCGGTGCGCAGGTGCTTGTCGGCGAAGTCCATGGCCAGCTCCGACAGGTACAGCGCCCGCGGCATGTCCACCGCGTCCACTCCGCTCTTATTGGGGGCCATGTCCGAAAGCACAAGGTCCACCGGTTTGTCGCCCACCATGGTCTCAAGCTGGGCGAGGACTTCATCGTCCCGAAAGTCACCCTGCAGGAACTCCACCCCCGCCATGGGCGCCATGGGCAGGATGTCGATGGCGATGACCCGGCCACTGCCTGCCAGGCGCGCCTGCACCAGCTGCGACCAGCTGCCCGGGGCCGAGCCCAGGTCGACCACGGTCATGCCCGGCTTGAGCAGACGGTCGCGGTCGATCAGCTCTTCGAGCTTGTAGATGGCGCGCGAACGGGCGCCCTCCTTCTTGGCCTTCTTCACGAAGGGGTCGGAGACGTGCTCCTGCAACCATCGCTGACTGCTTTTGCTGCGGGTGGCCATGGCGATGCGGGTGGGGGAAGGCCGTCATGATACCCTGAGCGCCCCGCCACACCCCTTTTGCGTGCCTCGATGTCGACCGTGCTCACTTCTGCCCAGACCCGCTTCCTGCGTGGCCAGGCCCATGACCTGAAGGCGATGTTGCAGGTGGGAGGCAAGGGCATCACGGACGCGCTGGTGGCGGAAGTGGACCTGGCGCTGGAGCACCATGAGCTGATCAAGGTGAAGGTCGGCGCGGCGGACCGCGAGGCCCGTGACACCATGATCGACGAGCTGGCCGAGCGGACGGGTGCCGCGCTGGTACAGCGTATCGGCCACACCGCCGTGCTGTACCGCCCGAGCAAGGACCGACGCCAGATCGTGCTGCCCCGCTCCTGAGCCGGGCCGCCGGAGCGCGCCGTGCAGCTCACGCTTGAACATCCCGACCACGCGTTCTTCCTGCGCGCGGCCGATGGCACGTCGGCGCTGGTCAACGACCGCACCCTGACCGCCAGTTTCCTGCTGGCACCGGATACGCTGGTCGAGGCGTGGCCCGTGCGCGACGCCAGGTCCCTCACCGTCGACGACCTGGCACCGCTGATGGCGCTGGCACCGGAAGTGGTGATCCTGGGCACCGGGCCCGCACAGGTATTCCCACCTGCGGCGGTCATGGCAGCCTGCCTCTCGCGCCGCGTGGGCCTGGAAGTCATGTCCAACGCCGCGGCGGCGCGCACGTTCAACGTGCTCGCGGGAGAGAACCGCAAAGTGGCGGTCGGCTTCATCCTGCCGGGCTGAGGCCCGGCACCCGACGGCTCAGCGCTTGGGCAGGTACTGCAGCGGGTCGACCGCCTTGCCGTTGTAACGCACCTCGAAATGCAGCATCTCACGCGGCGCGCCACTCCGGCCCATCTCCGCGATCTGCTGACCCAACTTCACCACCTGGCCTTCGTTGACCAGACGGTTGCGGTTGTGGCCATAGGCCGACAGCCATTCGTCGTTGTGCTTGATGATGATCAGCTCGCCGTAGCCCACCAGGCCCGAGCCCGAGTACACCACGACGCCGTCGGCCGCGGCGCGCACCGGGGCGCCACTGCTGCCGGCGATGCCGATGCCCTGCCGGGTGGGCTCGCCCGCCACATAGCGGCTGATCAGTTCGCCGTCGGCCGGCCAGCGCCAGGTGACGTTGCTTACGGCAGGCACGGGCGAGGGCTTGGGTGCCGCCGGCTTCGGGGTCGTGGCCACGGTGGCCGGCTTCGACACCGGCGCCCGGGGTCTGCTCGGCACGGCGCTGGCGGGTCGCGCAGCACTCGTCCCAGACGGCCGGGACGCCACGGTGCCGACGCCCCGGTAGAGCTTCAGGCGTTGCCCCGGGTAAATCGTGTACGGCTCGGCGAGGCCATTCCAGGCGGCCAGATCACGGACCTGGAGACCGTTGGCGCTCGCAATCGCATAGAGCGTGTCGCCCCGCTTGACCACCGTCGTCGCGCCGACCTTTCCCGTGGAAGGGGCGGCCGGTTCGCGGACCACCGTCGTCTTGGCACACCCGACCAGCCACAGGGCAGCGGCGAGTCCCAAGGCTGCAGCCCGGGCGGTGGAGGAATTCGGAATGAACCTGATGGTCATGCGCCTCGTGAGTTGTTCCCTGTCTTCGTGCGCGTCCGCCAATCCAACGCGATGGTCCGTGCGACGGTCGACCGTCAACCGGAAAACCGTTGCCAGAGTTCGCGCAACGCGACGCCGCCGCCACCAATCAGCACGCTGAAATACACGACGGTGCCAATGTTGGACAAATGCCCCAGCAACATCGCCCCGCCGTCGCGTTGCACCAGGCCCACAGCGTAAAACAGCAATGCCAGGGCTGGGAGCGTGTTGCTGAACGGCACGAAACCGAAGGGCGCCATCAACAGTAGCGCCGCGAATATGAAGGCCAGGTTGTTGAACATGTCCTGCGCGCGCCCATCGACGAAGGCGCGCAGCCGGTGCGGGCGACTGATTTTTTCCAGGCGGCGCACCCAGTCGAGGCCACCGGAAAGTCCGGGGCGCAGTTTGTCCGCCGGCAAGGCGCGGTCGCGCACGCGGGCGGGCAGCCACAGCGGTCGGCCGCTGAGCCGGCTGATGCCTACCAACAGGATCGCAGCACCGAACACCGTGCTCACGCCCGGAATCGAGACTGGAATCAGGAAGACCAGCGTCAGCAACATCGTCAGCAGCAGCAGGCCTTCATCACCGAACACTTCCAGCAACTCGCCGAGCGTGAGCTTGTCCTCGGGCAGGTTGCGGATGATGGTGGCCAGTTGTTCGCCCAGCGAGGCAGCAGACGGCGGCGTGCCGCCCACGGAGATGTCCGGTTGGCTCATGCTCAGTCGACCATGCCCGAAAGCAACGGCACGAATACCACCGCACCCAGCGTCTGCTGGGTGATCCGGCCGTCGGCGTCGCGTTGCAGGCACAAAAGGGATTGGGAGTTGGCGGCGCCGACCGGCGCGACCAGGATGCCGCCGACCGCCAATTGCTCGGTCAGTGCATCGACCAGGGCGGGGCCCGCGGCGGTGACGATGATGGCGTCGAAGGGGCCGTTCTCGGCCCAACCGATGCGCCCGTCGTCGTGCTTGCTGCGGATGTTCAGCCCCAGCTGCCGGAATCGCTTGCGGGCGGTGCGCAGCAGCTCGCCGATGCGCTCGACGGTGTGCACTTCCAGCCCCAGTGCCGCCAGCACGGCGGCCTGGTAGCCGGAGCCGGTGCCGATTTCCAGCACCTTCTTCGGCTCGCCGGCCAGCAACGCCTCGGTCATCTTCGCCACGACCCAGGGCTGCGAGATGGTCTGACCCTGCCCGATCGGCAAGGCCGTGTCCTCATACGCGCGGCTGGCGAGCACCTCGTCGATGAAGAGGTGGCGCGGCACGGTGCGGATCGCGTTGAGCACGCGCTCGTCGCGGATGCCGTTCTCGCGCAGGCGCTCGACCAGGCGGTCCCGTACGCGTTGCGAGGTCAGGCCCGACCCAAGGGCCTCGGGCTGCAGCCGCATGCGCACGCTCATGGCGTTGCCTCCGGCGCACCGGTACGCAGGGCACCGGTGAGGCCATCGACCCAACTCGCCACCTGCTCAAGTGCCTGGTAGCGGGTCAGGTCGATCTGGATCGGGGTGATGGAAATGTGGCCCGTGCGCACGGCGTGGAAATCGGTGCCGGGGCCGGCGTCCTGCTCGGGGCCGGCCGCGCCCACCCACCACCACTGCCGTCCGCGCGGGTCCTGCTGCGGCACGCAGGCTTCCGAGCGGTGTCGGTTGCCCAGTCGCGTCACTTCGAAACCGCGGACCTCGTCCCAGGGGATGTCGGGCACGTTGACGTTGAGGATGGTATCGGCCGGCAGCGGATCGCTGGCCAGGCGCGCGATGATCTCGGCCGCGGCGCGCGCGGCGGTCTCGTAGTACCGGCCATCGTGGTCACGGGTGGCCAGCGACATGGCCACCGAGGGCAGGCCGAGGAAGCGGCCTTCCATCGCGGCGGCCACCGTGCCGGAGTAAATGACGTCGTCGCCCATGTTCGAGGCGCTGTTGATGCCGGACACCACGATGTCCGGTTCGGACTCCAGCATGCCGGTGATCGCCACGTGCACGCTGTCGGTAGGCGTGCCATGGACGCGCCAGGTGTTCTCATCCAGGCGCACCACGCGAATCGGGCCATCCAGCGTGAGCGAGTTGCTGGCGCCTGACCGATCTCGGTCGGGCGCGACCACCAGCACTTCATGGCCGGCCGCCCGCAGGCCCTGCGCCAACGCACGGATGCCGGGGGCGTCTACGCCGTCGTCGTTGCTGACCAGTACTCGCATGGACTTGCGGAAGACCTCGACTTGCCGGGGGATGCGCCTTGCGCGGGGCGGAGTGCCACGCCGCGCCAAGGGGCCTGGGGTCATGATAGCCGATGATGGAAAGGCGTCCTGCCGGCCTCGCCACACTTTGCCTTGCGTTGACGGTGCACCGCGCTAGGCTGTGCGCATGGCACGCAAGCATGAGCCTTCCGACGACGACCGCGCCCTGTTTCTCGAGGCGATCGGCGAAGTCCGTCGGCTGGACGAGGCCTCGCCGCCGCCCACGGGACCGAAGCCACGCCCGGGGGCACGGATGGCCGAGCAGGACGATGCGGCCGCGCGGGAAACCTTTCGGCATGCGCTGGACGACACCCTGCTGGAATCAGGCGACGCGCTGGCCTACCGGCGCGACGAACTGCCGGCGCGGACGTGGCAGCGCCTCAAGCGCGGTGAACTGTCGGCCCAGGAGGAACTGGACCTGCACGGCGCGGACGCGCGAACCGCCGAGGCGCTGCTGCGGGCATTCCTCAACGACGCACGCCGCCACGGCATCGGCTGCGTGCGGGTGATCCATGGCAAGGGCCGCCAGAGCGAAGGCACGCCGGTGATCAAGAACCTGGTGGACCGCATGCTGCGGCACCGCGCGGACGTGCTGGCGTTCCACTCCGCGCCGCCCGCGCAGGGCGGGACCGGTGCGGTGGTGGTGCTTCTCCTGCCGCCAAAGCGGCGGTGAGCCTCAGCGCATGGCCTGCCGCGGGTCGCCGCTCTTCGCCGGGCGCTTGGTGGGCGGATTGACCCACACCACTTCGATGCCGCGACGCTGGGCGATTTTTTCCACGGCGCCGATGTACGCAAGATCGCGGTCCTGCAACGAGGGCGTGGCGGGAGGCGCCACGTAGGTGGACTCTTCCTTCATGCTGGCGCATCCCGCGGTCGACGCGGCGGCCAGAACTGCAACCATCAAGACCGTGCCTGCTTTCATGACGACACCTCCCGGTGCGAACGTTCAAGCCGGGAGCGGCGAATACCGCCCCTCATTGCGCTTATACGCCGACGAGAAACGACTGCCAGTGCCGGCGGATGGCCGCCGACGAACGGTCAACCGTCAGTGGGCGCGGTGCCGCGCGGCGCCTCGGTGACGTCACCCAACTCGGCCAGCACCGAGGTGGCATAGGTGCCGGCCGGCAACTCGAAACCCACTTCCAGCACGTCCGCGGCCAGCCAGCGCCAGGCGAGTCCGACCGGTCGAAGCCGCAGGGAGCGACGCTCCTGGTCCAGCCCGGCCTTTTCGAGCCCGCGCCGCAGTGCTTGCGCCAGCTCATCGCCCAGCACGCTGAGTTCGGCCTCGGCGGAGGCGCCCTGGCTGCGTAGGTCGCCGCGCCCCCAGAGAGGACCGGTGGGGTGGATGTCGAAAGTCTCGAGGCGTCGCAACAGGTCGTCGGTCAGCGGCTCGGGGCCGAACACGCTGCGACGGCCGTCGAGCATCCACACCTCGCCGTCCAGAGGACGGTTCCAGGTGCCACTGCGCACGCGCGCGGCCAGCACCCGGTTGAACAGTTCCGAGCGGGCGGCGGACAACAGCAGCCCCCGTTTCTCACGGGCCGTGCGGCGGCCACGGAACATCGCCAGCGCCTGGGCCACGTTGTCGCCCTCGCGGCCAAAGCGCTGCTCGCCGAAGTAATTGGGCACGCCGATGTCGGCCATCGCCTGCAGACGGTTTTCGATCGCGGCATGATCGCCCTCCACGCCGCGAAGCACGAGGACGAAGCGGTTGGCGGCCAGGGCCCCGCGCGGCAGCTTGCGGGAGTGCCAGTGGTGCTCCAGCACGCGCAGGTCGTCCGAATGCAGTGCCGCCACGTCGGGCGCGACCTTCTTCGGCAGGTGCACGCTGAAGCGTTGGCGGGTGACGGCATGCCTGTCCTTCAAGCCGGCGTACCCGATCGCCATTTCGGCCACGCCGGCCCATGCGGCGATGCGCTTGGCGGCGAACGCGGTGTTCATGCCGCGTTTCTCCACAGTGAGCAGCAAGTGCTCGCCGGCGCCGCTGGGCTCGAATGCCGGCAGTTCTTCCACGAAGAAGTCTTCCGGAGTCGTCCGGATCCGCGCGCGAAGCACCGGCTCACCCAACGCCATGGGCAACCCGTGCGTGCTGTCATCGACGGCGCTGGAGGGCGCGGCGCCATGGGTGGTCGTCACGGGCACGTGAGCCACGTTGGCGGGGGCGTCCCCGGTGCTGGCCAGGTCATCTGAAGCATTGTGATCGTTAGGCGTCATGCTGGGGTCACGCCTTGACCAGCAGGCACACGGCCATCGCGGCAATGCCTTCGCCGCGACCGGTAAAACCCAAGCGTTCGCTTGTGGTCGCCTTGACGCTGACCGCATCCACGGCGATGCCGAGTTCGCGCGCGAGCAATGCGCGCATCGCCTCGGCGTGTGGGCCCACCTTGGGGCGCTCGCACAGCACGGTGATGTCGGCATTGCCGACGCGCCAGCCGCCGTGTTCCGCGATCAGGTCATTGCAGCGCCGCAGGAACAGCAGGCTGTCGGCCCCCTTCCATTGCGGGTCGCTGGGCGGGAAATGACGACCGATGTCGCCCAGCGCCACGGCGCCCAGCATCGCGTCGCAGAGCGCATGGATGACCACGTCGCCGTCGGAGTGGGCGACGATCCCGTGGTCGTGGGGGACGCGTACGCCACCCAACATGACGTGGTCGCCGTCGCCAAAGGTATGCACGTCGAAACCTTGGCCGATGCGGATGTTCATGGGGTTCCCCGACGCGAAAGAAGGTACTCGGCCAATGCCAGGTCGGCGGGCGTGGTGACCTTGAGGTTGTCCTCGCGGCCTTCCACCAGCCGCGGGTGCGTACCGGCGCGCTCCATGGCCATGGCCTCGTCGGTGACGAGCACCCCGTCCGCGCGCGCGGCGCGCAAGGCCGCGGCCAGGACATCCCGGCGGAACGCCTGCGGGGTGAAGGCGCGCCAGAGGCCGTCGCGCGGTTCGGTCGCGGCGATCGAACCGGCATGGTTGGCACGCTTGAGCGTGTCGCGGAGGGGCGCGCCGAGAATCGCGCCATCGGCATGCTCCTGCGCGGCGGCGAGCAGGCGATCGAGGTCCGCGGCATCCAGGTTCGGGCGCGCGGCGTCGTGGACCAGCACCACCGCATCGTGGGGAACCTGTGCGGGCAGCGCCTCCAGCGCAGCGAGCACCGAATCGGCACGCTCGCCCCCGCCGATGCACGTCAGCACGGGTTTGCCGTGCAGCGAGGTCCATCCCGGCCAACGTGGATCGTCCGCGGCGAGCGCCACCATCGCGCCCGCCACGCCGGGATGGGCCAGCAGCGTCGACAGCGCATGTTCAATCAAGGGCTTGCCGGCCGCATGCAGGTACTGCTTGGGAACCTCGCCGCCGAAACGGGTACCGCGCCCCGCGGCGGGCACGATGGCCCAGGCCATTTCCCGACTCATGGGGCGAAGTCGTCCTGCTCCGCGGTCGCCGCCGCTGTGCCGTCAACGTCCGCCGGTGCCGGGTCGGCCTCGGCGGCGGCGCCGGCATCCTGCTGCTCCACCACCCGGTAGAACGTCTCACCGGGCTTGATCATGCCCAGTTCGCTGCGCGCGCGGTCTTCAACCGCCGCCTCGCCGGACTTCAAGTCTTCGACTTCGGCGGCCAGCGCGGCGTTGCGCTGTTTCAGTCCACCGTTTTCATGCGTCTGCGCGTCCACCTTCTGCTGGAGGTCGGCCACCGAACGGCGGCCGCCCTCCCCAAGCCACAGGCGCAACTGCAGGAACGCGAGCAGCGCGACCAGCGCCACGAGCAGCACCCGGAACCAGCGCATGCGGCGACTTGGCCCTTAACGCTTCAGCGAGACGAACGCGTCGCGGCCGGCGTACTTCGCGGCGGCGCCGAGGGCTTCCTCGATGCGCAGCAGCTGGTTGTACTTGGCCACGCGGTCGCTGCGGCACAGGGAGCCGGTCTTGATCTGCGTCGCGGTGGTCGCCACGGCAATGTCGGCGATGGTGGTGTCCTCGGTCTCGCCCGAGCGGTGCGAAACGATGGCCGCGTACTGGTTGGCATCCGCCATGGCGATGGCTTCCAGCGTCTCGGTCAGCGTGCCGATCTGGTTGACCTTGATCAGGATGGCGTTGGCCACGGCCTGGTCGATGCCTTCCTTGAAGATGCGCGGATTGGTCACGAACAGGTCGTCGCCCACCAGCTGCACCTTGTTGCCGATGCGCTCGGTCAGCAGCTTCCAGCCGGCCCAGTCGTGCTCGGACATGCCGTCTTCAATGGTGACGATCGGGTACTGCGCGCACCAGTTGGCCATGAAGTCGACGAACTGCTCGCTGGTCAGGCGCTTGCCTTCGCCGGTGAGGTTGTACTTGCCGTTCTCGAAGAACTCGCTGGAGGCGACGTCCAGGCCCAGCAGGATGTCTTCACCGGCCTTGTAACCGGCCTTGCCGATGGCCTCGAGGATGGTCTCGAGTGCTTCCTCGTTGCTGCGAAGGTCCGGGGCGAAGCCGCCCTCGTCACCCACCGCCGTGCCCAGACCGCGGCCCTTGAGCACCGACTTCAGCGCATGGAACACCTCGGTGCCGGCGCGGAGCGATTCGGCGAAGGTCGGCAGGCCCACCGGCAGGATCATGAACTCCTGCATGTCGACGTTGTTATCGGCATGCGCGCCGCCGTTGATGATGTTCATCATCGGCACCGGCAGCGCCACGTCGCGGCCACCGGCCAGGTACTGCCACAGCGGCTGCTTGCGCGAGGCGGCCACGGCGTGCGCGTTGGCCATCGACACGCCGAGCAGCGCGTTGGCGCCCAGGCGGCCCTTGTTCTCGGTGCCGTCGAGGTCGATCAGGCGCTTGTCCAGGCCGGCCTGGTCGGCGGCATCGAAGCCGGCCAGCGCGGCGGCGATCGTGGTGTTGACGTTGGCCACGGCGTTGCGCACGCCCTTGCCCAGGTAGCGGGTCTTGTCGCCGTCACGCAGCTCCACGGCTTCCTTGGTGCCGGTCGAGGCGCCCGACGGCACCATCGCGCGACCGAAGCTGCCGTCGGTCAGGGTGACTTCGGCTTCGAGCGTGGGGTTGCCGCGGCTGTCGAGGATCTCGCGGGCGTGGACTTTGGCAATCGTGGTCATGTCGACGGACGTTCCGGTTTGTCTTGAAGGGGAATTCGGGAGGGCGGGGCCGTTACAGGCTCGCCTCGAGGAAACCGTTGCGCTTGGTGACCTCGTCGATCTGCTTGAGGGTCTCCAGCAGCGCTCGCATCTTCGGCAGCGGCCATGCGTTGGGGCCGTCGCTGAGCGCTTCCTCGGGCTTGGGATGGGTTTCCATGAAGATGCCGGAAATGCCCACCGCCATCGCCGCGCGCGACAGCACCGGCACGAACTCGCGCTGGCCGCCGCTGCTGCCGCCGGCGCCGCCGGGCAGCTGCACGCTGTGGGTGGCGTCGAACACCACCGGACAGCCGGTGTCGCGCATCACCGCCAGCGAGCGCATGTCGCTGACCAGGTTGTTGTAGCCGAAGCTGGCGCCGCGCTCGCAGACCATGATGTCCTTGTTGCCGGTCGCCAGTGCCTTCTCGGCCACGTGCTTCATTTCCCACGGCGACAGGAACTGGCCCTTCTTGATGTTCACCGGCTTGCCGGCGCGCGCCACCCGCTGGATGAAATCGGTCTGGCGGCACAGGAACGCCGGGGTCTGCAGCACGTCGACGACGGCGGCGACCTCGTCCATCGGGGTGTATTCGTGCACGTCGGTCAGCACCGGCACGCCGAGCTGGCGCTTGACCTCGGCCAACACCTTCAGGCCTTCCTCAAGGCCCGGGCCACGGAAGCTGGTGCCCGAGGTGCGGTTGGCCTTGTCGAAGCTGGACTTGAAGATGAAGGGAATGCCGAGCTCGGAGGTGATCTCCTTGAGCTGGCCGGCGGTGTCGAGCTGCAGTTGCATCGACTCGATCACGCACGGGCCGGCGATCAGGAAGAACGGCTTGTCGAGGCCAACTTCAAAGCCACACAGGTTCATGCAGTCGCTTCCTTCAGCAGCTTGCCGCCCGCTTTGTGCTCGCGCGCGGCGCGGATGAAGCCGACGAACAGCGGGTGGCCGTCGCGCGGGGTGGACAGGAACTCGGGGTGTGCCTGGCAGGCCAGGAACCACGGGTGCTTGGCCTGCGGCAGTTCCACCATCTCCACCAGCGTCTCGTCCATCGACTTGGCGCTGAACACCAGGCCGGCGCTTTCCAGCTGGTTGAGGTAGCGGTTGTTGAACTCGTAGCGATGACGGTGACGCTCGCCGACGATGTCCTTGCCGTACATCGCGTGCGCCAGCGTGCCCGACTTGATGCGCTGCTCCTGCAGGCCCAGGCGCATGGTGCCGCCCAGGTCGCTTTCCTCGCTGCGGCGCTCGACCTCACCGGTGGCGGTGCGCCATTCGGTGATCAGGCCGATGACCGGGTGCGGGCTGGCCTTGTCGTTCTCGGTGCTGTTGGCGCCTTCCAGGCCGGCCACGTGGCGCGCGTAATCCACCACCGCCGCCTGCATGCCGTAGCAGATGCCGAAATACGGCACGCCGTGCTCACGCGCGTACTGCGCGGTCAGCACCTTGCCCTCGAAGCCGCGGTCGCCGAAGCCGCCCGGCACCAGGATGCCATCGATGCCTTCCAGCGCCTCGCCGCCCTGCTCCTCGACGTCGGTCGATTCCAGCCACTTGAGGTTGACCTTGGTGCGCTGGCGCAGGCCGCCGTGTTTGAGCGCCTCCGCGACCGACTTATACGCATCCTGGTGGTCGACGTACTTGCCGACCACGCCGATGGTGACCTCGTCGACCGGGTTCTCGGTGGCATCCACCACCGCCGCCCACTCGGACAGGTCGCACGAGCCGGCCTGCAGGCGCAGGCGGTCGATGACGATGTCATCCAGGCCCTGGTCGTGGAAGCGCTCGGGCATGCGGTAGATGTTGGGCAGGTCGACGGCCGAAATGACGGCGCGCTCCGGCACGTTGGTGAACAGCGCGATCTTGCGACGCTCGCTGTCCGGCAGCGGCTGCTCGGAGCGGCACAGCAGGATGTCCGGCTGGATACCGATGGAGCGCAGTTCCTTGACCGAATGCTGGGTCGGCTTGGTCTTCAGCTCGCCGGCGGCGGCAATCCACGGCACCAGCGTGAGGTGCATGAAGATGGCCTTGTCCGGTCCGCGCTCGGTGCGGATCTGGCGGATGGCCTCGAGGAACGGCAGCGACTCGATGTCGCCCACGGTGCCGCCGATCTCGACCAGCGCCACGTCGTAGCCTTCGGTGGCTTCGACAATGCAGCGCTTGATCTCGTCGGTGATGTGCGGGATGACCTGCACGGTGCCGCCCAGGTACTCGCCACGGCGTTCCTTGCGGATCACGTTCTCGTAGATCCGGCCGGTGGTGATCGAGTTCTTGCGGCTCAGGCGCGTGCGCAGGTAGCGCTCGTAGTGGCCCAGGTCCAGGTCGGTCTCGGCGCCGTCGTCAGTGACGTACACCTCGCCGTGCTGGAACGGGCTCATGGTGCCCGGGTCCACGTTGATGTAGGGGTCGAGCTTCATCATCGTCACGCGCAGGCCGCGCGCTTCGAGGATGGCTGCCAGCGAGGCTGCCGCAATGCCCTTGCCAAGCGAGGACACCACGCCGCCGGTGACAAAAATCAGGGGAGTCATGGATTTGGGGGCGCTGGAAAGCCGTAGTTTACCGGACGGCGGGCCGGGCCGCGACCGGTTGACTTCCCCCGCGGCGCTATGACGCCCCCGGAACGAGCGCCGGGACCCGCCCGCACGAGGCGATCCCGGCGCGACCGTCAGCGCGCCGGAAAGCGCCGGGTGAAGGTCTCGACCACCGAGGTCATGCCCTCGCGCCAGCGATCCAGCAGCAACGGCCCCACCTCCGGGTCGAACTCCTGGACCGCGCGGATCAGGCTTTCCACCCAGAAGGGGTAGAGCTCCGGCGGCACGGGGGCGCGGCCCGGGCAGGCATGCACGTCGGCCATCTGGTCGACGGTGCGGGTGACCACGCCGCTCCCGGCCGCATGGAAAATGGCCACGCTGATGCCGCGACGCAGCGCAAGCCTCTGCTTCGGGAAATCGGTCTTGGCGAACATCTCGGCCACGCGCGGGCTGCTCGCCATGAAAATTTCATAGAAGCGTTCAATGAACTGCTTGTGCCGCAGGCAGCGGCCGTAACTCTGCTGCAAGTCGAAATACTGGTCGGACAACGCCGCTTTCCTCGCGATGTGTGGGGGGCGCGAGTGTGAGGGCCGGCGAAAGCGGGGTTATTGATCGCGCTCAAATGGGCACTCCTTGGAGCGGCACCAGTCCCAATGGCCACAAGGCGGCCTGTGCAGGCGCCCGGATACGCAAACCGCGGCCCGAAGATCCGGCCGCGGTTTGCAGTGGCAGACACCCGAAAGCGGCGTCAGGAGACGCGCCGGCGAATCAGCACATCTGGCGCGATTCAGCGCGTCTGGCGATCGTTCTGCCGCTTGGATTCGCGCTCGCGCGAATCACGTCGCTCGGCGCCGCGATCAGCCGCCGACTTATCCGACTCGTGCTGGCTGTTGCCGGCATCCGTCGAATCGGCCGCGCGACCCACGTGGCCGGTGAGCGCACTGCTGGCGGATGCGTTGGCGTTGCCCGAATCCGACTCGATGGCCTGCCCGTCGGCGCGCAGGGCGCCATTCGCCGAGGCGTCCGTGCCAATCGACGCGCTGGACTGCCCAGCAGATGCGACTGCCGCTTGCGCCAGCCCCTGCCCGGAGGCGCCGGCACGCACTGCCGCTTGGCTGGCGGCAGCGCCGGTCGCCTGCACGGTACCCGCCACGGCATTGGCGGCGCGCTCACCGGCCTTGGCGGCCGCCGTCGCGGTGGTCCGGCCCTCGGCCTCGGCGCGGGCAGCCGCACGCTGCGCGGCGCGGGAGGTCCGCTCGATGGCGCGGGTGTCCGCACCCAACTCGCCACGGGCGTTTGCGACACCGCCCACGCGAAGGGGGCCGGTCTGGATGCCGGCTCCGCCGCCGAGGTTCACGCCACCGCCCAGCACCTGGGCGGAGGCGACGGGGGCGACTGCCGACGCTGCAAGGAGGATCGAGAGGACGCGGGTACGCTGCTTCATGTCGGGGATTCCTTTATTCGTCATGGGATTGGGGTGCGTCGTGGCCGGAGCCAGCGACGACAACCCGACCCTAGGCAATCGCACCCAGCCGGGCGATGAACCACCCATCGCGGGTGAGGGTTTTCCCGGATTGCACACCCAAGCCACAGGCACCGCATACGCAGCCAACTCGTTCCAGATCAAACACTTGGGGACAGCATTACGACTGAATCGCGGACAACAGAAACATGAACGCCCCGGGGTTTCCGGGGCGTTTCGCCTAACAGCCGGCAGCAGCGGACCTCAGCGATCCTCTTCCTCCGGCTCATTCTGCCCCGCCACGGCCTTGCGTGCTGCAGCCGCCTTCGCCGATTTGGCCTTGGCCGCTTCGGCCTTCGGCTTGGCATCGGCAGGCTTGCCGTCCGCGGCCTTGGCTGCGGCGGCTTCAGCGTCCTTGGGCTTGGCACTGTCGGCCGCAGTGCCCCCCTTGGGGGCCGGGGCCTGCTGGGCCAGCGCGGTGGCCGACGCCACCAGGGCCGTCGCCGCCAGGCCAAGGATCAGAAGCTTGCGGATTGTCATGGGGTTCTCCGTTGCGGTGGCCGACCCGCGGGGGCGTGGCCGGCACCGATGTGTGACGTGCATACGTTATCCACAAGCGGTTGGCCCGCGCCTGAACGCGCGTCGATCTCAACCGCTGCGATGCCTTGGGCGCACACTGCCTCCGTCGCGCTTGACCCGCCCGGCCCGCCTCGCCATCCTCGCCGCTCCGCTCGCCCCTACGCCATCGGCCGTCCCCGCATGAACAACCGCTATAACGCCGCCGACATCGAAGTCCTGTCCGGGTTGGACCCGGTCAAGCGCCGCCCGGGCATGTACACCGATACCGCCCGACCCAACCACCTGGCGCAGGAGGTCATCGACAACGCCGTGGACGAGGCGCTGGCCGGCCACGCCAGGACCATCGACGTGACCCTGCACAGCGACGGCAGCTGCGCGGTCTCCGACGACGGCCGCGGCATGCCGGTGGACATCCATCCGGAGGAAGGCATCCCCGGCGTGGAGCTGATCCTCACCCGCCTGCACGCGGGCGGCAAGTTCAGCAACAAGAACTATGCGTTCTCGGGCGGCCTGCACGGCGTGGGCGTGAGCGTGGTCAACGCGTTGTCCACGCTGGTGGAAGTGCATATCAAGCGCGACGGCAACGAATACCGCATGACCTTCCGCGATGGCGACCGCGCCACCCCGCTGGAGGTGGTCGGCAGCGTCGGCAAGAAGAACACCGGCACCCGCGTGCGCTTCTGGCCGGATGCCAAGTACTTCGACACACCGAAGTTCAACCTGCGCGCGATCAAGCACCTGCTGCGCGCCAAGGCGGTGCTGTGCCCCGGCCTGACGGTGCGCCTGCATGACGAGGCCTCGGGCGAGAAGCTCGAGTGGTACTACGAGGATGGCCTGCGCGACTACCTGCGCGGCGAACTGGAAGGCCGCGAACTGCTGCCGCCGGACCTGTTCGTCGGCAAGCTGACCAAGGAAACCGAAACCGCCGACTGGGCGGTGGCCTGGGTGCCCGACGGCGAGCTGGTGCAGGAGAGCTACGTCAACCTGATCCCGACCGCGCAGCACGGCACGCACGTCAACGGCCTGCGCACCGGCTTCACCGAGGCGCTGCGCGAGTTCTGCGACTTCCGCAACCTGCTGCCGCGCGGCGTAAAGCTGGCGCCGGAGGACGTGTGGGACCGCGTGGCCTTCGTGCTGAGCATCAAGATGACCGACCCGCAGTTCAGCGGGCAGACCAAGGAGCGGCTGTCGTCGCGCCAGGCCGCCGGGTTCGTCGAAGGCGCGGCGCACGACGCCTTCAGCCTGTGGCTCAACCAGCACGTGGAACTGGGCGAGAAGATCGCGCAACTCGCGATCGAGCGCGCGTCAGCGCGCTTGAAGACCGAGAAGCAGGTGACGCGAAAGAAGGTCACCCAGGGCCCTGCCCTGCCCGGCAAGCTGGCCGACTGCACCGCGCAGGACCTGTCGCGCACCGAGCTGTTCCTGGTGGAAGGCGACTCGGCCGGCGGCAGCGCCAAGCAGGCGCGCGACAAGGATTTCCAGGCGATCCTGCCGTTGCGCGGCAAGATCCTCAACACGTGGGAAGTCGCTTCGGGCAGCGTGCTGGCTTCACAGGAAGTGCATGACCTGGCGGTGGCGATCGGCTGCGACCCGGGCAAGGACGACCTGACCGGGCTGCGCTACGGCAAGGTGGTGATCCTGGCCGACGCGGACTCGGACGGGCTGCACATTGCCACGCTGCTGACCGCGCTGTTCCTCAAGCACTTCCCGTCGCTCGTCGCGGCCGGGCATGTGTTCGTCGCGATGCCGCCGCTGTTCCGCGTGGACGTGGGCAAGCAGGTGTTCTACGCGCTGGACGAGGAAGAGAAGCGCATCCTGCTGGAGAAGATCGAACGCGAGAAGATCCGCGGCGCGGTGAATGTCACGCGCTTCAAGGGCCTTGGCGAGATGAACCCAGGGCAGCTGCGTGAATCGACGATCCATCCGGACACGCGCCGGCTGGTGCAGCTGACGGTGGACGACAGCAGCGAGACGCACTCGCTGATGGACATGCTGCTGGCGAAGAAGCGGGCGTCGGATCGGAAGACGTGGCTGGAGACCAAGGGCGACCTGGCTTCGCTGGAGGTCTAGTCAAAGCCATTCATTGCAGACAGCCGTGGCGCCGACGCGGTCGCGACGGTTGGCCCCTCGCCGCGCGGCCAGTCATTGCCGACAGCCCAAACGTAACCGCTACGGTTGGGTTGTCGCAGCGCGGACCGATTATCGGCGTGCGGCCAGCGCTGCCTCCAGCATGGGGCGCAACACGCGCTGCAGGCGTGCGGCCTTGGCCTCGTCATACGCGAACGAGTCCTCGTCCATGTAATTGCGCTGGCTGATTTCCAGCTGCACCGCGTCAATCCCGCCCTCCGGCTGGCCGTAGTGGCGGGTGATGTGTCCCCCCTTGAAGCGGCCGTTGGCGACCCAGTCGTATTCGGCCTGGGCGCCCAGCACGTCCTCGAGGCGTTGCTGCACGTCCGGCGAGCAACTGGCGCCGGCCGCGGTGCCCAGGTTGAGGTCGGGCAACCGACCTTCGAACAGGAACGGCAACCCGCTGCCGCGGATGGAGTGGCCCTCCCACAACACCACGCGGCCGTGCTCGGCCTTCAGCCGCGCGAGTTCGGCGGCCAGGGCCTGGTGGTAGGGACGCCAGTAGGTTTCCACGCGCGCCGCCACCTCGTCGGATGACGGGGCGCGCCCTTCCAGGTACACCGGCTTACCGGTGAAACGCACCGCCGGGCACAGGCCCGTGGTGTTCTGCCCCGGGTACAGGGAGGTGTCGTCTTCCGGCCGGTTGAGGTCCACCACGTAGCGCGAATACTTCGGCACCAGCATCGACGCGCCCAGTTCGCGGGCGAAGGCATGCAGGCGCGAGACGTGCCAGTCGGTGTCGGGGGCTCGCCGCGCTTCCGGCGTCATGCGTTCGGCCAGCGCTGCCGGAATGGCACTGCCATCGTGCGGCAGGCTTACCAACAGCGGCGCGGTGCCGCGATGCAGGGTGAAGGTGTCGGTGGGCGTGTCGTGGTGCATGGCCGGTCACGGTTGCAGGCGTGGTGGCACAGTTTAAGTCGCTCGATCCACGGACAGTTCGCCTGCGCTGCACGGCCTGCGTTGGTTATCGGAACATCCAAGAAGACGGAATGGTCGTTGCGAGGGTGGATGCCGGGATGGCGCTGGCGCGCCCTCGCGAAACGGAGTCCCCGGTCAGCGCAATCGCTCGACGCGGTAGGGCGTGGGGTCGATCGCGGGGGGCCGTCCCGTGACGAGGTCGGCCACCAGCTGCCCCGTCGCCGCGCTCATGCCGACGCCCATCATCCCGTGGCCGGTGGCCAGCCACACGCCGTCGCGGCCCGGGACGTGCCCGATGATGGGCACATCATCGACGCACATCGGCCGCCAGCCAAACCAGCGCTCGCGTACTTCCGGGCCGACCGGATGGTGGAGGTATTCGGCGGCGCCACGTTCCAGCGCGCCCAGCCGGCGCTCGTTGAGCGTGTCATTGAAACCGGAGAACTCCATCGTGCTGCCGAGGCGGTAGCCGCTGCCCCACGCGGTGACGCACACCGAGCGCTCGCGCAGCACCAGGGGGCGCCGCGGCACCAACGGAGGACGCGAATAGGTGATGGAGTAGCCCTTGCCCGGCTGCATGGCGCGGCGCAATGCCGGCACACCGATCGCGCGTGCCAACGTCGGCGACCACGCCCCGGTGGCGACGACCACGTCGCGGGCACGCAACGCGCCCTGCGGTGTCTCGATGTGGACGCCGTCGGCATCGGTGACCAGCGCCTGCAGCGGGCGCTGCTCCTCGATGACGCCGCCGAGGCCGCGCACGGCACGCGCCAACTCCGCCACGTAGTGATCGGGGCGCAGCGCGGCATCACCGGAGAAGCGGATCACGCCTGCCACCCCGGGTTTGACCGCGGGCTCCTGGGCCTCAAACGCGGGCCCGTCGATCAGCGCCACGTCGATGCCCAGCTCCCGCAGCAGCGGCAGTTCGTGCTGTCCCCGCGCGAATGCGTCCGCGCTGCGGAACACGTAGTCCTCGCCCGACTCCATGAATTCGCAGGCCAGCGCATGGCGCTCGATCAGCTTGGGCAGGCGCACGCGCGCATCGTTGAGCATGGCCGCCTTGGCGCGTGCGCTGCGCTCCCAGTCGTGCCGGTTGCAGCGCAGGGCAAACCGCAACAACCACTGCCACAGCAGCGGATCCAGGCGCGGCGGGACGTACAGCGGCGCGTCCGGCGTGAGCATCCACTTCAAGGCACGCAGCACGGTACCCGGAGCCGCGAGTGGGGGTGCGTGGCTGGGCGTGATGGTGCCGCAGTTGCCATGGGACGCCCCCGACCCTACCCGACCGGCCTCGATCACCCGCACGCCGCGGCCGGCTTCCAGCAGGGCCAAGGCGCTGGCAAGCCCCGATACGCCCGCACCGACCACCACCACGTCTTCGCGCTGATTCATGGGCAGAGTGTACTTGTGTTGCAATGCAACATGACATGAACGTCACATGAATCTTATCGTTGGCCGCCCTCGGGCGGGTCATGTCGACAGGATGTCGCCGCCCCGTATCCAGAGGCCGCCTGCGGACAACCCATGACGGGAAACTTCGACGGCGCTGTCCGCCCAGCAGGAGCTGGGCGTTTTTGTACTTTCTTCGGGGAAAACCAACGATGTATCTGCAGTCTCGCCTGCTGGGCGCGGCCATTGCGTCCGTGCTCGCTGTTTCCGCGCCGGCCTTCGCCGGCAATGCCAACAACTCCTCCGCCGCCATCCGCGCCAAGGGTCTGATCGACGGCCCGGCCGCCGCCGCCGTCCAGCGCGCCGATGCCGACGACTTCTCCGCGCGCTACGTGTCCGTCGACCGTGACGGCACCGAGCACGTCCGCATGGACCGCACCTACCGTGGCCTGCCGGTCATCGGTGGCGACGTGGTCATCCACTCGCGCAACGGCCAGTTCAAGTCGGCCAGCATGAGCCTCAAGAGCAAGGGCCGACCCGGCATCACGCCGCAGCTGAGCGCCGACGAAGCCATCGTCGAAGCAGGCGTGGCCTTCGGCACCGGATTCAATGGCGTGCCGACCGCCAGCCTGGTGGTCTACGCCCGCGGCGCGCAGCCGGTGCTGGCGTATGAAGTCGTCATGTCCGGTACCCGCCGTGACCAGACGCCGACCGACATGCACTATTTCGTCGACGCCAAGACCGGTCGAATTCTGGACAAGTGGGATTCGGTTCACACGGCCAACGCGGCAGGCACTGGCAAGAGCATTTCCTACGGCGATGTCGCCATCACCACCAACTCGGTGACCGGCGGCTTCCAGATGGTGGACAACAGCCGCGGCGGCGGGTCGACCTGGGACGGGAAGAACAACAGCGACCGCATGGCGGCCCGCAAGGGCGTGCTGCTCAGCGACGCCGACAACGTGTGGGGCAACTACACCAACGCCGACCGCGCTTCGGCCGGCGCCGAAGCCCATTACGGCGTGGCCGTGACCTGGGATTACTACAAGACCGCGCATGGCCGTAACGGCATCTTCAACGATGGCAAGGGCGTGAAGAGCTACGTCCACGTCAACACCAACTACGTCAACGCCTTCTGGAACGGCAGCGCGATGTTCTACGGCGACGGCGACGGCGTGACCTACAAGCCGCTGACCGTGCTGGACGTGGCCGGCCATGAGATGTCGCACGGCGTGGCGCAGGCCACTTCGGGCCTGGTCTACTCGGGTGACGCTGGCGGTCTGAACGAAGCCAACTCGGACATCTTTGGCACGATGGTGGAGTTCTACGCCAACAACGCCAATGACCCGGGCGACTACCTGATCGGCGAGGAGATCTACATCTCCAACCCGGCAGGCACCAAGGCCCTGCGCTACATGTACGACCCGGCCAAGGACACGCGTTCGGTGGGCTGCTACTCCAGCAGCGTGGCGTCGATGGATCCGCACTACAGCTCGGGCGTGGGCAACCACTTCTTCTACCTGCTGGCGGAAGGCAGCGGCAGCAAGACCTTTGGTGGCGTGACCCACACGTCGCCGACCTGCAACGGCTCGACGGTGGCCGGCATTGGCCGCACCGCCGCCGCCGCCATCTGGTACCGCGCGCTGGACCTGTACTTCACCTCCAGCACGACCTACCCGCAGGCCCGCGCGGCCACGCTGAATGCTGCCAAGGACCTCTACGGCGCCGCTTCGACCGAGTACAACGCGGTCGCCTCGGCGTGGAGCGCCGTCAGCGTCAACTGAGTCTGGTCACCAGGCATGTCCTGGCCTGCCGGACACGGGAGCGGCCCGCGAATGCGGGCCGTTTCCTTTTGCGGTGACGCGCGCCACAGTCGGCGCAGCCGCTTCGCCCCACACGGTACGGGGGCACGTCTCCGTCGGGCTTGCGGCGCCCGAAACGACAACGGCCCGCTTGCGCGGGCCGTCGAGTGTCCTGCACGCGGCCTGGTGGCCGCTGGCGAGAACCTATCAGTGCTGGTGGCCGCCCGCGCCGTGCACGTGGCCGTGCTCGATTTCCTCGGCGCTGGCCTCGCGCACTTCGACGATCTCGATGGCGAAGTGCAGGTCCTTGCCGGCCATCGGGTGGTTCAGGTCCACGTCCACCACGCTCATGCCCACCTTCTGGATGGTCACGGCGCGCGGGCCGAAGTTGGTCGGCAGCACGGCCTGCATGCCCGGCACCAGCTTGGCGCCCTCGAAGTGCTTCTTCGGCACGCGCTGGATCATGCCCTCGCGGCGCTCGCCGTAGGCGTCGGCGGCGGCCACGTCCACTTCGAACTTGTCGCCGGCGGCCTTGCCTTCCATCGCCTTTTCCAGGCCCGGGATGATGTTGTTGTGACCGATCAGGATGGCCAGCGGGTCGCGGCCCTCGGAGGACTCCAGCGGCGCCTGGCCCTGCTCGGAAACGGAGTAATGGAACAGGACGACGCGGTCTTTCTCGATGTTCATGGCGGTCTTCGTGAAGGAGGCTGGGTGCCGGCAACCGGCAGGTGGACGCCGGGCGGGGCCGCATCTGCGGGCGCCGGGCGCTGGCCCGGGGTTGCCGGGTCCGTCGTGTCCGGCCAAGCTAGCGGCCGTGACGAAGGATGCGCATTATCCCGGCAACCCCGCCCCTGCGCCAGCGCGCGGGTCCAAGCCCCTTGCCGGAGCCAAGCGCGCCGGCAAGGCGGGCGCCGCTCGATGGCCCGTGCCGGAGACGGCCCGTGGGCTGACCCTCGTGTTCACGCTGGGTCTCGCCACGGTGCTGGCCGGCTGCGGCGGCCGCCGCGAAGCCGTCAGGCCCTCCGCCGCCGCCCCCGCATACCGGGAGTGGCCGGTGGTCGCGCCGGCGGACCCAGCCGCCGCCAATGCGGTGCTGATGCGCGCCATCAGCCTGGTGGGCACCCCTTACCGCTGGGGGGGCAACACCCCCGACACCGGCTTCGACTGCAGCGGCCTGGTCAATTACGTGTACCGCGACGTTCTCGCGCTCAGCCTGCCGCGCACCTCCCGGGCCCTGGCGGAATTCCAGGGCGACCGCATCAAGCCCGAGCGGCTGGCCCCCGGCGATCTGGTGTTCTTCGGCAACGGCGAGGGAGTCAACCACGTTGGCATTTATGTCGGCGAGGGACGCTTCGTCCATGCCCCCACGTCAGGCGGCACCGTTCGCCTGGACCACCTGGACGGCCACTACTGGCGGGACCACTACACCGGGGCCAAGCGGGTTTTGAACTGAAGCAATGCCCGGAAGTGGGACGCGGGGGTGATCCTTTAACAGAGATTTAACATTTTCTGAACCAAATGATCCCGGTTCACAGGCATCATCGCGGCGTGACGACCAAGTGATGACCGCGTGACGAATACCAAAGCTCGCCACGGCTGCCTCGCCGCCGCCAACCTGACCCGCGCCAAGCGCGGGTATCTCCGTATCCTGTGCTCGCTGGCACTGGCTGCCGCAGCCGTGCCGGCCCTCGCCCAGCAGGCGCCGGTCGCCGGCCCGATGTCGGCCGACTCGGCCGATGCCCCGGCCGTCCGCCCCGCCGCCACTGATACCCTGAGTTTTTCCGACCGCGCCCTGATGCTGGCCGGCGACCTCAACCGCCTGCTGGTGCCCGGTGCGGGCCTGGCCAGCCGCGCCCAAGCCGAATCCGCGCAACCCTCCACCGGCGTGAAGTCGGTGATGGCGCGTGCCCTGGCGCTGCTGGGCACGCCTTACCGCTGGGGCGGCACCACGCCGGATGCCGGTTTCGACTGCAGCGGCCTGGTGGGCTACGTGTTCCGCAACGCGCTGGGCATCGAGCTGCCGCGCGTCTCCCGCGACATGGCCAAGACCGGCCGCGCCATCTCTGACCGCGCCCAACTGGCCGCCGGCGACCTCGTGTTCTTCGGCCGCAAGGGCCGGGTGGACCACGTGGGCATCTACGTGGGCGAGGGTCGCTTCGTACATGCCCCGAGCAAGGGCAAGGACGTGACCGTTTCCAGCATGGAAACCGGCTACTGGAGCGGCAAGTTCATGGAAGCGCGTCGGGTGGATGGCATCTGAGTGAACCCCGCCGCCCGGGGAACCCCGGACGTGACATGAAAAGGCCGCCCCAGGGCGGCCTTTGTGTTTGCAGCGTACCCGTCGGGTGAGCATCGACCTATTGGCGGGCGGGCGTGACGACCGTCGGCACTGCGACATCCAGCAGCCCACCAGCACCTCGCATGCCGGGGCCGGCTGCGGTTGGGCCGGCCTATTCGGAGAACGCTTCGATCGTGGCCTCGATGCCCTTGCTGAGCTCCATCACCTTGAGCGCGTATTCGGCGAGGCGCTTGTCGTCGTCGCTGGACGGGGTCCACGCGGGGACGGGCGCGGGCTTGGCCTGCTGCTGGTCCATCGCCACGAACACGATGATGCAGTGGGTGCACAGCCGCTCTTCGCCACCCATGGGGTCGCGCGCCTTCACGTCCACAGCGAAGTGCATGCTGCTGGTGCCGGTGTAGACCAACTTGGTGTGCACCGTCACCAGGTCGCTGATATGGATGGGGGCGACGAACCGGATGCCGCCCACGGCAACGGTGACGCTGTAGCGGCCACTCCAGCCCACGGCAGCGGCGTAGCCGGCCTGGTCGATCCACTTCATCACCATGCCGCCGTGCACCTTGCCACCGTAGTTGACGTCGGTGGGTTCGGCGAGGAAACGCATGGTCAGTTCGCGCTGCTTGCCGCTCATGGGTACACGTCCGTCCTGGGGTCGCTCGACATCATAGGGCGCCCTCGCCACAGGAGCACGCCAGTCTGTCGCCAGGCACGAACGCGGCCGGCTCACCACCGCGCTGCGGGGTTCGATGTCCATTCCGTGACAAGCCGCCCTTGAGTTGCGGGCTTGCGCCGGCGGCGCCATGCTGGCGTTTCAATCAGGGAGGCAACGCAATGGGCCGGACGATTCTCGGCATGGTGGTGGGCGTCGTGGTGATGTTCGTGACCATCATGGGCATCGAGGCGTTGGGACACCTAGCCTACCCGCCGCCGCCCGGCCTGGACCCGATGAACCCGGAACACGAAGCCGCGTTCGCGCAATTCGTATCGGAGATGCCTTTCATGGCCAAGGCGATGCTGGCGCTGGCGTGGGTGGCCGGCGCGTTTGTCGGCGGGCTGGCGGCCGCAAGAGTCGCCCTTCACCAGAACGCGGCCGCGATCTTCGTCGCGCTGGTGGTGATGTCGGGCGTGGTGGGGATGATCCTCAAGGTGCCGCATCCCTCCTGGCTGGCGGCCGCCAGCCTGTTGCTGCCCATTCCGGCCGCGCTGCTGGCCGCGCGGCTGGTGCACCGGCGCAAGCTGCTGCCCAAGCTTTGATGCCCGACTGTCCGTAGTCCCCAAGAAAAAGCCGACCCGTCAGGGCCGGCTTTTTCTGTTGCACCGCTGCGCCGGGCGTACCGCCCGTGGACCGCGTTACTTGTCGCGACGCTCGAACTCGCCGTAGGCCTTGAGCTGGTCGGCCACCGCCTTGCCATCGCCGACCACGATGATCGACAAGTCCTGGGGCGTGTAGTACTTCTTCGACATCACCTGGACCTGAGCGGCGTCCACCGCGCGGATCTTCGGCACGTACTGGCCGAGGAACTCCGCCGGCAGCCCAGACAACCAGTTATTGGCCAGCGTGGACGCAACCGCGCGCTGCATCTGGTTGGTGATCAGGTAACCGCCCGCCACGTAGCGCTTGGTGTCCTCCAACTCGGTCGCCGGCACGGGCTCGCTGCCCATTCGTTCGAACTCGTGGAAGAACTCCTTGATGGCCGCACCGGTGACTTCGTTGCGCACGTCGGCACCGGCGTAGATGCGGCCGCCGGCCTTCCAGGCTCCCAGACCGGCCCGGGCGCCGTAGGTGTAGCCCTTGTCCTCACGCAGGTTCTGCATCACGCGGCTGCTGAAGCCGCCGCCGAGCACGATGCCCGCCAACTGTGCCGGGATGTAGTCCGCGTCGGTCGCCGGGATGGCCGGGCGGCCGAGCGCCAGCGAGGACTGCACGCTGCCGTCGCGCTGGATCAGCACGTGGGCAGGCTTGGCCTCGCGGCGTGCGGGTGCGACCTCGGCCGGCGCGGCACCGACGCCCTTCCAATCGCCGAACGCACGCTCGGCCAAGGCAAAGCCTTCGGCCGGCGTGACTTTGCCGGTAATCACCAGCAATGCGCGCTCAGGGCGGAAACGGCGGGCGTGCTCGCCGCGCAGCATGTCCACGTTGACCGCGGAGATGCCCGCCTCGGTGGGCTGTGCCCGCGCGTAAGGGTGATCGCCAAAGGTGGCGGCGAGCAGCGCGCGGGTGGACTTGAACGCCGGCTGCGCCTCGGCGGCCTTCAACGCCTGAAGGGCGTTGGCCTGGGCCAGCTTCACTTCCTTCTCCGGGAAGGAAGGCTGGCGTGCAACCTCGGCGAGGAGGCCGAGCATGCCTTCGCGGTGCGAGGACAGGGCGTTGCCGAACAGGGTGACGCCGTCGTTGCCGGCGCTGGCGCCCACGCTGCCGCCGTAGCCCTGCGCGGCCTCGGCAATGGCCTTGGAGTCACGCTGCGCGGTGCCCTCGGTCAGCAGGCCGGCGAGCATGTTCGCAAACGCCGGCGTGGTGGCGGCATCGGCGGCGAAGCCGGCGCCCTGTAGCGCCAGCACGTAGTCTACGCGGGGCAGGCCGTCGCGCGGCACCACCCACACGGTCATGCCGTTGGCCAGCGTCTTCTGCGCGATGTCCGCCACCGGCAGCACCCCGTCGGGCGCGTACGGCGGCAGGTCCTTCGGCAACTGGGCCTTGGGGCCGGCCACGGCGCCGCCGGCGAGCACGGTGGACACCGTGACGGCGACAAACAGCTTGGAGATCGCGGTGGCGATCGGGGTCTTGGCAATCGTCATGATCATCGCGCTCCTCAGTTCTTCTGCCCGGCGGCCGGCGCGGCCTGCAGCATGGCGGCAGGCTTGCGGTCGATGGTGGTGCGGTTGGCCGCGGTCAGGTAGGTCTTCGCCACGCGCTGGATATCGGCCGAGGTGACCTTCTCGATCCAGCCGGGGATCTGGTTGACCACGTTGGCATCACCCCACAGGGTCTGCAGCTTGGCCAGGGTGTCGGCACGATTGATGAAAGCCTCGTTGCCGTTGTACCAGTCAGCCAGCATGCGGGTCTTGACGCGCTTGAGTTCGGCATCGCTGACGCCGTCCTTGATGACGCGCGCGATTTCCTCGTCGAGCGCGGTGAGCAGCGCATCGGCATTGGAGTTGGGCTTGTACAGCGCGAAGGTGGTGAACAGGGTCGGGCCGTCGTAGGTCCACGGATCGGTGAGGCCGTACATCGCCTCGACGTTAAGCGCCAGCTCGCGGCCCTTGACCAGCCCCTGGTAGAAGCGCGAGGCATCACCGCCGGCCAGCACTTCGCCCAGCACCGCGAACGGCGCCTGGTCCTTGCTGCCACGGTCGGGGATCTTCCACGCAGTGGCAATGGCCGGCACCTGCGCCAGTGCATCGGACTGGGTGAGGCGCTTTTCCTGCGTGTTGAGGCCTTCGCGGAAGTCCGGTGCCTTGGGCGCGGGGCGCGCGGGGATGCCGCCGAAATACTTCTCCGCCAGCGCGAAGCCCTGTGCCGGGGTGACATCGCCAGCGAGCGCGATCACCGCGTTGTTGGGGCCGTAGTAGTCACGGTGGAACGCGGCTACGTCCTGCAGGCTGGCGTTCTCCAGGTCCTGGAAGCTGCCATAACCGTCGTGGTTGTTCTCCCACTTCTGGAAGGCGTGCTGCCCGATATCAATCCACATGAAGCCGCCGTAGGGCTGGTTCTTCACGTTGACGCGGATCTCTTCCTTCACCACGTCCTGCTGGTTCTTGAGCGTGGTCGGGTTGAAGTCGAGCGTCTTCATCCGGTCGGCTTCCAGCCACAGGATCGGCTCCAGCGCGGACACCGGCGCGACCTCGATGTAGTTGGTGAAGTCCGCGCGGGTGGAGCCGTTGTTGCGGCCGCCGCCACCGGTGATGACGCGGTCGAACACGCCCTCGCCCGCGTTGGGAGTGCCTTCGAACATCAGATGCTCGAACAGGTGCGCGAAGCCGGTGCGATTGCGCGGCTCCAGCCGCATGCCGACGTGATAGACCACGCTCACGCCCACGGTGGGCGAGCTGTGATCCTCGGACACGATCACGGTCAGGCCGTTATCGAGCTTCTTGACGGCCACCGGCACGCTCCAGCGATCGGCATCCTGGGCGGCGTTCGCGTTGAACGTGACCGCCGATGCCATCACCAGACCCGCCAGCAGCACCGAAATGGGGCGCTTGCGCATGGACACTCCTTCTTCCAGGGAAAGCACGCACTCTAGCCCATCTGCGCACCGCGGGACTGGCCCGAAAGGCATGCGGGTGGCGCTGGTGGCCGCTGGCGGAATCACCGACACTGTCGCCCCCACCCACCCGCTCTGGCCATGTCCGCACTCCGCCCTGCCCTGCTCGCCAGCCTGCTGCTTGCCACCACCCCTGCCGCCTCAGCGGCCGAAGCGGCGCTGCCGCAGTTGGAGGCGTACCGGGTACGCGAGGCGTGGCGGCAACCGGTCGCGCCGTTCAAGATCGCCGACCGCACCTGGTACATCGGTACGGCCGGGTTGAGTGCGCTGCTGGTGGTGGGGGATGCGGGTGCCGTGCTGATCGATGGCGGCATGCCACAGGCGGCTGACATGCTGCTGCGCAACCTGCGCACGGCGGGCCTGGCGGACGGCGCGCTCAAGTGGATCGTGCACAGCCACGCGCATGCCGATCACTCCGGCCCCCTGGCCGCCGTGCAGCGCGCGACCGGGGCCCGCGTGGCCACCAACGCCGAATCGGCCGTGTTGCTGGCACGTGGTGGTTCGGACGATCTGCACTTTGGGGACGCCATCCAATTTCCGCCCGTGAAGACCGACCGGCTGCTGCTCGACGGCGAGGCCATCGACCTCGGCAGCGTGCGATTGACCGCGCACTTCACCCCCGGCCACACACCCGGCAGCCTGAGCTGGACGTGGACGGACACCCGCGGCGGCAAGCCCGTGCGCATCGCCTACGTCGACAGCCTCAGTGCGCCGGGTTACAACCTCATCGACCACGCTCGCTACCCGCGCATCGTCGACGACTACCGCGCCACCTACGCGAAGGTGCGCTCCTTACCGTGCGACGTGCTGATCACCCCACACGCCGACGCCAGTGGCTGGGCGCCCGGCACTGCCACGCCGCACGCGACGCCGATGACGTGCCACGCCTATGCGGACAACGCCGAGCGCACGCTGGACACCCAGCTCATCGACCAACGCAAGGCCCAGCCCTGATGCCCTACACCCCCATCGTCGCCACCCTCGGCTACGTGCTCTCGCCCGACGGCCGCGAAGTGCTGCTGGTGCATCGCAATGCCCGACCCGGGGACCAGCACCTGGGCAAGTACAACGGCCTGGGCGGCAAGCTGGAGCCGGACGAGGACGTGGTGGCCGGCATGCGCCGCGAGATCCACGAGGAAGCCGGCATCGACTGCACCGCGATGACCCTGCGCGGCACCATCAGCTGGCCGGGCTTCGGCAAGCACGGCGAGGACTGGCTGGGCTTCGTGTTCCTGATCACCGGCTTCACCGGCACGCCGCCGGCCAGCAATGCCGAGGGCACGCTGGAATGGGTGCCACTGGAGCGCATCCATGACCTGCCCATGTGGGAAGGCGACCGCAACTTCCTGCCGCTGGTGTTCGACGCCGACCCGCGCGCCTTCCACGGCGTGATGCCCTACCGCGACGGGCGGATGGTGTCGTGGAGCTACTCGAGGATCTGAGGCCTCAGGCCGAGTCGCGGCCCGGCTCCTCGCCTTCCTGCAGGCCCACGTTGCTGGAGGCGGCGTTGTAGACCTCCTGGTCGAGCAGGCCGGTCTCCTTGGCGACCAGCACCGGCACCAGGATCTGCCCGGTCACGTTGGTCATGGTGCGCATCATGTCGAGCACGCGGTCGATGGCGTACAGGTAACCGATGGTCTCCAGCGGCAACCCGGCCGCGGACAGCACCACGGTGGCCATGATGACCGCGGTGCCCGGCACGCCCGCGGTGCCGAAGCTGCCCAGCACCGAGGCCAGCGCGATGATCAGGTACTGGGACAACGACAGTTCGATGCCGGCGTATTGCGAGATGAACACCGCCGCCAGCGCCGGATAGATCGCACCGCAACCGTCCATCTTGATGGTCGCGCCCAACGGCACGGCGAACGCGGCATAGTCCTTGTCCACGCCCAGGTTGTGGGTGGCGCTGCGCAGCGACACCGGCAGCGCGGCGAAGCTGCTGGACGCCACGAACGCGACCTGCATGCCCGGCGCGGCGCCGCGGAAGAATTTCAACGGATTCAGCCCGTGCGCCAGCAGCAGGCCGCCGTACACCACCACGATGTGGAAGGCGCAGGCCGCGTACAGGGCGAGCACGAAGCTCAGCAGCGGTCGCAGTTGCTCGAAGCCGTAGCTGCCCACCAGCGCCGCGATGAGGCCAAAGGTGCCGAAGGGGGTGAACTCCAGCACGTAGCGGGTCACCTGGATCATCACGTCGCTGGCTTCGCCCACCAGCTTGCGCACGCCGGCCACCTTTTCGCCCAACTTCACCATCGCGAAGCCGACCAGGGCCGCGAAGAAGATCACCTGCAGCACGGTGCCGCTGCGCGGGACCAGCACCTTGGTGCCGTCCTCCAGCTTCGCCGTCGCCGCGCCTGACAAGGCCTGGAACGGATTGGAGGGCACCAGGTTGAGCAGCATGTCCAGCGCGCCGGGGACGTCCTTGGGCTTGTAGTCGGAAGCGACCTGCAGCACGCCGACGCCACTGCCGGGCTGGATCAGCCATCCGAACACCAGGCCCACGGCCACCGCCAGCACCGCGGTCATGGCGAACCACGCAAAGGTGCGTCCGGCCAGCGCGGCAATCGACTTCTGCCCGCTCAGCGACGCCACGGCGTTGATCACCGCGAAGAACACCAGCGGTACCGCGATCATCATGATCAGGGTGACGTAAAGGTCACCGATGGGACCGAACCACGTCTCGGCTGACGGTCCCGCGGCCCAGCCCGCCAGCGCGCCCAGCACGAAGCCCGCCACGACGCGCTGCCAGAACGGGATGCGGAACCACGCGTTGATGAGGGACATGGGCGTTCCTTCAGGGACAGCGTTGAACGATAACCGAGCGGCCGCCGGGGCGCGACGGCGCGGGTGCAACACTCGGTGGTCCGATTCGAAACAAAGCGGGGGCATAATCGTCGGATTCCATTCGCTCCTGTATCGAACGTCCGCATGCCCTCGCCGTCCGCGCTTCACCGCGCCCTGTTGTTGTCGCCCCTTCTGCTGTCCAGCGCCTGCGCCACCCTGGCGCCGCCGTCCTCCGTGATGCCCCCGGTTGCCAATGGGCCTGCAGGCGCCCGTTCGGGCGCCGTCCACACCGTCGAAGTTCCGGACATCCGCCACCCCGAAGGCGAGACGCCGGACTGGTGGTACCGCGACGGTGCCGCGCAGGCCGCGGAACGCGGCGCGATGGGGGGCCGGGCGAAGAACGTGATCCTGTTCGTGGGCGACGGCATGAGCCTGACCACCGTGGCGGCCGCCCGCATCTTCGAAGGCCAGCGGCAGGGCCATCCGGGCGAGGAAAACCGATTGGGCTGGGAGCGCTTTCCGTATACGGCGCTGAGCAAGACCTACAACACCAATTCGCAGACGCCAGACTCGTCGGGCACGATGTCGGCGATGGCGACCGGGGTGAAGACCCGGTTGGGCGTGCTCAACGTGGGCCAGCAAGTGCCGCGTGGCGACTGCGGCGCGGCCCTGGAGGCGCCGATGCTGACGCTGTGGGAAGCCGCCGCTGCTCAGGGGCTGGCGACCGGCGTGGTGACCACCACGCGCGTCACCCATGCCACGCCGGCCGCCACCTTCAGCCATTCGGCCGACCGCAACTGGGAAAACGACACCGAACTGCCCGAGGCCGCGACGGCCGCGGGCTGCATCGATATTGCCCGGCAGTTGGTCGCGCCCTACCTCGGCGCCGGCCCGGACGTGCTGATGGGAGGCGGCCGAGGCCAGTTCATGCCGGCCAGCCAGCGTGACCCGGAGTACGACGACAAAGTGGGCCTGCGCCTGGACGGGCGCGACCTGATCGCCGAGTGGAAGCAGCGCAATCCCCGCGGTCACTATGTCTGGAACGCGCGACAGTTGCAGCAGGCACCCGCCGATGCGCCGTTGCTGGCCCTGTTCGAACCCGACCACATGCAATACGAGCACGAGCGCAAGGCCGACGGCGCCGGCGAGCCCTCGTTGGCTGAGATGACGCGCGCGGCCATCACGCGCCTGCGCCAGAACCGCAATGGGTATGTGCTGCTGGTCGAAGGCGGCCGCATCGACCATGCGCACCACAAGGGCAATGCGCACCGGGCGCTGGTCGACACCATTGCCCTCAGCGATGCGGTCAAGGCCGCGGACGCGATGACCTCCGACGAGGACACGCTGATCCTGGTCACGGCCGACCACGCGCACACGTTGAGCTTCGTCGGCTATCCGACGCGCGGCAATCCGATGCTGGGCAAGGTACGCGGCACCAGCGGCGAGGAAGGCAATCCGGGGGAACTGGCGCGCGACGCCCTAGGATTGCCCTACACCACGCTCACCTATGCCAATGGACCTGGATACGTGGGCGCCACGTCGCAATCGCCGGAGGGGCCGAAGTCATTCGCGCACACCACCAGCGGTTACCAGGCCGCCACGCAGGGCCGTCCCAACCTGAGCGAAGTGGACACCGAGCACCCCGATTACCTGCAGGAATCGATCGTCCCGCTTTCCGCCGAATCGCACGGCGGTGACGACGTGGGTATCTGGGCGCGCGGCCCCGGGAGTGAGGCCGTGCGCGGCAGCGTGGAGCAGAACGCGATCTACCACTTCATGCTGCAGGCCCTGCCCACGTTGCGTGCGGCGCAATGTGCGCAAGGTCACTGCAACAGCGACGGGGTACCGGTGAGCCGGCCGCCCTTCGTCCAGGCGGCGAAGCACTGATGCGACGGCCGCCCCGTCCACCGGCAAGGAGGACGGGGCGCAGCGTGACTGCTCAGAACGGCTTGGCCAGCACCAGGTACACTACGGCCACCAGCAGTACCAGCGGGATCTCATTGAGCCAGCGCAGCGCCTTCGACGAGGGAAGCGCCTTGCCGGCGTCGGCACCCTTCAGCCAGCGCCCCGCCACGACGTAATAGGCGAACATCAGCGCCACCAGCAGCAGCTTGGCATGCAGCCAGCCGCTGCCGGACACCACCATCGTCGGCAAACTGGGGAACACGCGGTAGCCCAGCCACAGCACCAGTCCCAGCACGAAGGCCACGCCGAACATGTGGTGGCCGAAGCGATACAGCCGGCGTCCCATCAACACCAGCCTCGCCCTCACCGCCGCGTCGTCACCGACCTCGGCCAGGTTGACCAGGATGCGCGGCAGATAGAAGACGGTGGCCATCCAGGCCATCACGAACACGAGGTGGGCGGTCTTGAGCCAGAGGTAGGCATGCATGCGGAACGTTCCGGGCGTGGATTCGACGCGATAGGATCGCATGCATGACCAAACAGTACGACGCCGAATATTTCGAACGCTGGTACCGCGATCCTGCGCTGAAGGCGCAGGCCATTGGCGGCACCGCACGCCTGGCACGCAAGGTCGCGCTGGCAGTCGCAACGGCCGAGTACCACCTCGAACGCCCGCTCCGTACCGTGCTAGACATTGGCTGCGGCGAAGGTGCGTGGCTCGCACCGCTGCGCAAACTGCGCCCGCGCGTGCAGTACCTTGGCTTCGACAGCAGCGAATACGCGATCGGCCGCTTCGGCGCGCGGCGCAACCTGCACCGGGCGAGCTTCAGCGATTTCGAGCACCTGCGCCCGTGCGCGCCCGTCGACCTGCTGGTGTGCAGCGACGTGCTGCATTACCTGGATACCCGGGAACTCGACCGCGGCCTGCCGGCACTGGCCGAGTTGTGTGGCGGCGTGGCGTTCCTGGAAACCTTCGCCCGCGAGGACGGCATCGAGGGCGACACCCACGGCTTCAAGCGCCGGCCTGCCCGCTTCTACCGCGAGCGGCTGGCCTCGGTGGGGCTGGTGTCGCTCGGGTCACACCTGTGGCTCTCCCCCGCGTTGCGCGATGGCGCGGCCGCACTGGAACTGCCCCCCACTGGCTGACCGCCATCGCGGTTCCGTGCGGCCGGTCGCAGTTAGGGGCCGCGAGCGCCGGCCACCAGGCCCACGGTGCGTCGGGTGCGGCCCGTTAACGTTTCCGCCACGCCAATCCGCTACGCTGCACTGCAGCATGATCCGTTTAACAGGGGCGGACCGGATGTTCCTTTACCAGCTTCACGAACTTGGCCGCGCCTGGATGGCGCCGATGACCTACTGGGCCGATGCCGGCTCGAAGATGTTCTCGGCACCGGGCAGCTGGCTGTCCACCGTGCCCGGCGCGACGCGCGTCGCCGCCGGCTACGAACTGCTGTACCGCGTCGGCAAGGACTACGAGAAGCCGGAGTTCGGCATCCACAGCATCGAGATCGACGGCGCGTCGTACCCGGTGGTGGAGAAGGAGATCATCCGCAAGCCGTTCTGCCGGCTGCTGCGCTTCAAGCGCTACACCGACGACGCGGGCAACCTGACGGAACTGAAGGACGACCCGTCGGTGCTGGTAGTGGCGCCGCTGTCGGGACACCACTCGACCCTGCTGCGCGACACGGTGAAGACGCTGCTGCGCGACCACAAGGTGTACATCACCGACTGGGTGGACGCGCGCATGGTGCCGACCGCGGAAGGTCCGTTCCACCTGGACGATTACATCGCCTACGTGCAGGAATTCATCCGCCACATCGGCGCCGACAAGGTGCACGTGATCAGCGTGTGCCAGCCCACCGTACCGGTGCTGGCCGCGGTGTCGCTGATGGCCTCGCGCGGTGAAGCGACGCCGCGCTCGCTGGTGATGATGGGCGGCCCGATCGACACGCGCGAAAGCCCCACCCAGGTCAATGACCTGGCGGCGCAGAAGCCGATGTGGTGGTTCGAGTCGCACCTGGTGCACCCGGTGCCGTCCAACTATCCGGGCGCGGGCCGCCGCGTGTATCCGGGCTTCCTGCAGCACAGCGGCTTCGTGGCGATGAACCCGGAGCGGCATTTCGAATCGCACTGGGACTTCTACCAGAACCTGGTCAAGGGTGACCTCGACGACGCCGATGCGCACCGCCGCTTCTACGATGAGTACAACGCCGTGCTCGACATGCCGGGCGAGTACTACCTGGACACGGTGCGCATCGTGTTCCAGGAACACCTGCTGCCGCGCGGCCTGTGGGACGTGCGCGGCGAACGCGTGAAGCCCGGCGACATCAAGGGCACCGCGCTGCTGACCATTGAAGGCGAACTGGACGATATCTCCGGCCAGGGCCAGACCCGCGCGGCGCACAAGCTGTGCACGGGCATCCCCGAGCAGGACCAGCACCACCTGACCGTGCAGGGCGCCGGGCACTACGGCATCTTCAGCGGCCGGCGCTGGCGCACGGAGGTGTATCCGAAGGTGCGTGACTTCATTGCCGAGTACGCGAAGTAGGCGCCAGCGGGCCGCGCCGCGCTTTGGAGAACGCGAAAGGCCCGGCTTCATGCCGGGCCTTTTTGCATTGGGGGGTTGCCCACGGGTGGGACCCGTTGGGCCCCGAGGCATGAGCCACTCAGTTGTACTGCGCCGACCTCACCAGCAGGTGCTTGGCCAGCATGCCGTGCAGGCGACCGATGCCGCGTGCGACGTGCAGGGTGATGAAGAGCAGCAGCACGCCCCCGAGCAGCATCAGCGGCAGCATCCACGCTTCGGCCGACGTGCCCCAGACATTGCCGTCCCAGCCCACCACCTGCCAGCCGGCGTAGTCGACGTGGGCGGTCATCAGTCCGGTCCACGCCCCGATCGGCGCGGCGATGAAGGCCAGCGACATCGCCAGCAGCGTCACTACGATCGTGAAGTAGCCGACACCCAGCGGCAGCATCGCCACGAAGTACAGCAGCGTGCCCCAGGTGCGCGGGTCGGTGAACAGTTCGGTGATGCGCTGCTGCCAGGGCTTGCCGCGGTTGGCGTACAGCGGACGACGCGGCATGCGCTGCCCCAGCATCACTTCGATGAGGCGGCCTTCCACCAGTGACAGCACCCGCACCGAGCCCAGGAACAGCAACAGCATCGGAATGCCGATGATCAGCACCAGCATGCCCAGCGACAGCGACGCACCGGTCACGACCCAGGTGAAGTAGAAGATGCCGGTGGCCAGCGACAACAGCATGTAGAACAGTGCGGCGTACGCGCGCGGGTCGACCACGACGCCGAAGAAGCGGCCCAGCAGCGAGCGCCTAGGCGCGGCCACCGGCGTGCGCAGTGCGGCCTGCACCTTGACCTCGGTGTCACGGTAGATGTCCGCCACTTCGTCCGGCGCGCCGTAGCTGCCGGCCACCGCGGCGATCACATCAGCCTCGCTCTTGCCGGGGTTCTCGGCCAGTTCCGAGCGCAGGTATTCCTCCGCGTCGTACAGCGCGTCCTGCACCAGCGCCGGGTCGGCGCCGGCCAGCGCCACGCGGAGCCGATCCAGGTACTCGGGAATGGTGGTGGGCAGGCCACCGGGAAAGGTGCTGGAGGCGTTCATTGCGGCATCCCCTTGAGAACGGAATCGACGGAATCGCGGGTCGCGCGCCACGCGGCGGCCCAGTCACGCAGCGCCTGGCGGCCTGCGTCGGTGAGACGGTAGTAACGCCGTGGCGGGCCCGCCACGGACGGTTCGACATGGCTGCCCAGCAACCCGGCCCCTTCCAGGTTGCGCAGCACCGGGTACAGCGCGCTCTGCTTGCCGGTCAGCACGCCGCCGCCGTCGCGTTCCAGGCGTTTGGCGATCTGGTAGCCGTACATCGGCTCACCGGCTTCGGCCAGCACCGCCAGCAGTGCGAGCGACACCGTGCCGGTGCTCAGCTCCTTCTGGAACTTCCTGAGTTGGGCGTCGAGGTCGGTCATGGCGGGGTCCACTAGCTTGAAGTGGATACTAGTACCAACTTCGATATAGCGCCCCTGTCATTAGTCATCCGGGTCGAAGGTCATGGCTGCGGCGCCTGGCCTCGTCGGCGGGTGGGGGCGCGTCTACACTCGGGCCATTCCACCCACCGTCCGCCAAGGAACGACTGATGCGCCTGACGCCGTCCGTACAGCCCGCGCCAACCCACCCTATCTCCTCGCAAGGGCGCTCCCGCGCGCCCCGGGCTGGGTCCACGGCCGCCCTGCCCGCGCCGGTCTTTGCCCGGCTCGCCCTGTGCGCGCTGCTGGCCTGCGCCGTCGTGCCGCAGTCGTGGGCTGCCACCCCACCGGCCAGGGCGCGCAGCACGCAGGAGATCCTGGACGCGAGCAAGGCGTCTGACTGGCGCACGCTGGACCCGGCGCGCACGCTGTACCTGGAGCTGGCCAGCGGCCGCGTGATCATCGAGCTCGCCCCGGACTTCGCCCCGGCGCACGTGGCCAACATCACCACGCTGGCGCACGAGGGCTACTGGAACGGGCTGGCGATCATCCGCTCACAGGACAACTTCGTCGTGCAGTGGGGTGACCCCAACGCTGAGGACGAAGCGAAGAAGAAGCCGCTGGGCGGCGCGAAGGCCAAACTGCCCGCCGAGTTCGAGCGCCCGGCCAAGGGACTGGCATTCCGCGCCCTGCCCGACGTGGACGGCTGGGCGCCGCAGGCCGGCTTTGCCGAAGGCTTCCCGGCCGGTCGTGACCCCAAGGCCGACCGCGCTTGGCTGGCGCACTGCTACGGCGCGGTAGGCGCCGGTCGCAACAACGCCGAGGACTCCAGCACCGGCGCCGAGCTGTATGTGGTCACGGGCCAGTCGCCCCGTCAGCTGGACCGCAACATCACCGTCGTCGGCCGCGTGGTACAGGGCATGGAACTGCTGTCGGTGTTGCCGCGCGGCACCGGCCCACTGGGCTTCTACGAGAAGCCGGAACAGTACGCTCGCATCCGCGCCATCCGCCTGGCGCAGGACGTGCCGGCCGCCGAGCGCACGCCGCTGGAGGTGCTGCGCACCGACACTGCGCTGTTTGACGAGCTGGTGGAAGCGCGCCGCAACCGTCGCGATGACTTCTACAAGCGCCCGGCGGGCCACATCAACGTGTGCAACGTGTTGCTGCCCACGCGCACGCCCAAGGCCGACTGACGCGCGTGATGCGCGGCGCGACCAAAGCCGCATCGCGCCGGCGTCGGGGGCTGCCTACCATCGACGCCGACGCGACCGCACACTGAACCGATGCGCCTGGCCTTCTTCGCCGACCTGCATGCCAACCGCGAGGCCTTCGAGGCCTGCCTGAAGCGGCTGCGCAAGATCGGGTTCGACCGCGCCGTCGTGCTGGGTGACCTGGTGGGCTATGGCGCCGACCCGGCATGGACGGTGGACACCGTGCAACGGCTGGTCGATGACGGGGGCGTGGCGGTGCTGGGCAACCACGACGAAGCCGCGGTGCGCGGCGGCACCGAGCACATGCACCCGCAGGCGCGCGCGGCGATCGAGTGGACGCACGGCCAGCTCGACGCCACGCAGCTCGCCTTCCTCGCCAGCCTGCCGCTGACGGTGGAGGACGAGGACCGCCTGTACGTGCACGCCAACGCCTGGGCACCGGGCAACTGGGGCTACATCACCGGCGCGCGCGCGGCCACGCAGAGCCTGGCGGCCACCCGCCAGCGCATCACTTTCTGTGGCCACATGCACGAGCCCGCGCTGTACCACACGCGTCCCGGCGGGCTCGATGCCGGCCAGTTCACCCCACGCAGCGACTTCCCCATTCCGCTGGCGTCCACGTTGCGCTGGCTGGCCATCCCTGGCTCCGTGGGCCAGCCGCGCGACGGCAACCCTGCCGCGTGCTGCGGCTGGATGGACACGGACCGCAACACCCTGACCTGTCTGCGCGTGGCCTACGACCATGAAGCCGCGAGCGCGCACATCCTGCGCGCCGGACTGCCCGCGTCGTTCGCGGCGCGCTTGATGGAAGGCCGCTGACGATGCCCATACGCGTGCACGCAGGCATGCAGATCGGTGGCTTCGAGCTGCTGGGCCCGCTGCACGAAGGCGGCATGGCCACACTGTGGCGCGTGCGCCATCCCGAGCACGCGGACGAACTGCTGATGAAGCTGCCGCGCATCGGTTACGGCGAGGCCGCGACGCACATCGTCGGCTTCGAAGTGGAGCGGATGATCCTGCCGGCGCTCGCGGGCACGCACGCGCCGCGCTTCATCGCCAGCGGCGACTTCGAGGACCAGCCGTGGCTGGTGATGGAACACCTGCACGGCGAGACGCTGCGCCCGCTGCTGGAGCACGCGCCGCTGTCCCCCGCGCAGGTCGCTGAACTGGGCGCGGCGGCGGCGACCGCCATCCACGCCATCCACCGCCAGCAGGTGGTGCACCTGGACATCAAGCCCAGCAACCTGCTGCGCAAGGCCGACGGCACCATCGCCCTGATTGACTTCGGCCTGTCGCACCACGAGCAATTGCCTGATCTGCTGGCCGAACAGTTCAACATCCCCATCGGCACCGCGCCGTACATCGCGCCGGAACAGGTGCTGGGGGTGCGCAACGACCTTCGCAGCGATCTGTTCGCGCTGGGCGTGACCCTTTACCACCTGGCCACCGGCGAGCGCCCGTTCGGCAATCCGACCAGCCCTGCGGGCCTGCGTCGACGCCTGTACCAGGACCCGGTACCGCCACGCGCGATCCGCAAGGACATCCCCCGCTGGTTGCAGGAAGTGATCCTGCGCTGCCTCGAGGTGGACCCCGACCAGCGCTACGCCACCGCGGCACAGGTCGCGCACGCCCTGCAGCATCCGGACCAGGTGCCGCTGACCGAACGCGCCGAACGCGAGCAGCGCGACAGCCGTTGGACCCGCCTCAGGCGCTGGTGGCACAGCAAAGGCCATGAGCACGACCCGCGCACCCGCACCGCCCAACATCTGGACGAGGCGCCGTTGCTGATGGTGGCAGTGGACCTCAAGCAGGAGGATGCTGGGCTTACTGCCTCACTGCAGGCGACGGTGCAGCGGGTGCTTTCCACGTTCCCTCACGCACGCCTGGCCTGCGTCACCGTCATGCGCACGCCGCGCATCGGCCTGGACAGCAACATCGACGCCGAGGGCCGCAATCGCCACGTCAAACGCCTGCTGGCGCTACGCCACTGGGCGCGCCCACTGAAGCTGGGCGATCGCCCGCTCACGGTGCATGTGCTGGAGCATAGCGACCCGGCCGAAGCGCTGATCGAATTCGCGCGCAACAATCGCGTGGACCACCTGGTGATGGGCGCACGCGGCATCACCGGCGTGCGCCGACTGCTGGGCAGCGTGTCGGCGCGCGTGGTGGCCGAGGCGACGTGCACCGTGACAGTGGTGCGCGCGCCCCAGCCGGACGAAACGTCCCCGGCTTAGAACTTCATCCAGAGGCGGGCGAAGTAGCTGGTGCCGTTGAGGCCGAACTGCACGCTCTCGTAGATGTGCCCGTTGTCGGTCTCGTTCGGATCCTGCTTGGTCGGGAAGACGTCGAAGACGTTGGCCGCGCCCACCGTGAACTTCGCCTTGTCGCTGAAGTTGTAGGTCAGGCTGACATCGGCTGAGGTCTTCGGGTCGTAGTCCTGGTACAGGCCGTCACCCGTCCACGTGCCCAGGGTCTGCTTGCCGAAGTGGATCACCTTCAGGCTCGGCGCCCACTTGCCCCAGGTGTAGTCGAAGCCGGCGACGGCCTTCAGGCGCGGCGCGGCACCTTCGATGAACAGACGCTCGCGTTCACTCAGGAGCGTGTCCTCGCGCCCGGCCAGTTCCGGCGGCGTGTGCACCTGGGTGATCTCGGTCTTGCCGTAGTTCAGGCCCAGGAAGCTGGCCAGCTTGCCTTCGCCCAGCGCCATGTCGTGCGACACGGTCAGGTCCACGCCGGTGGTGCGGGTGTCCACCGAGTTGAAGAAGAACCGCGCCAGGCCCACGCCCAGGTCGTCCAGGGCCGCGCCGATGTTGGGATCGGTGTTGTCGAATTCACCGCTGAGGACCACGCGGTCGTCGATCTCGATGCGGTAGGCGTCCAGCGTCACCGACACGTTGTCACGCGGCGTCCAGGTCAGCCCCAGCGTGGCACTGGTGGACTGTTCTTCCACCAGGTTGGGAATGCCCGCGGCCTGGGCCAGTTCGCTGTCATTCGGCGCGATGACGATGTCGACCGGCTGGCCTTCGATGAAGTCGGTGATGGTCGACGAGAAGTACTTCTGCTGCAGCGACGGCGCGCGGAAGCCGGTGCTGACCGAGCCGCGCAGCAACAGGCTGTCGCCGGCCCGGAAGGCCGCCGCCAGCTTGCCGTTGAGGGTCGAGCCGAAGTCGCTGTAATCCTCGTAGCGCGCCGCGATGGCGGTCATCAGCCGGTCGGTGAGGTCCAATTCGACATCCGCATACAGTGCCGTGCTGTCACGCCCGTGATCGGTCACGTCACCCGGCTGGAAGCCCGGGAAGCCCTGGCTGCCAGCGTTGCCGCCCGTGCCGACGCCATCGGCGTCGATGTACGAACCCGCCTCGCCCGCGCGGATGCGATACCGCTCTTCGCGCGCCTCGGCGCCGAACGCCACGTTCATGCCGTTGAGCACGCCATCGAAATAGCGCGCCACATCGAAGTTCGCGGTGTTCTGCTCGAACGAGAAACCACCGGCGTCAAACGCGCTCGGGCTGATGCCACGGCCGCCATTCAACAGGTCCAGGTTGGCGATGGACGCGTTGAGGGTGTTGCGGATGGTGTAGTTGAACTCGTTGTAGCCGTGCGTGTACGACAGGTCCCAGTGCCACAGGCCGGCGTCGCCGCGCAGGCCGATGATGCCGTAGCGATCGTCCAGCACGCCGTCGATGAACGGCACGAAGCCATCGGGATACATCGCGGCCGAGTTGCGCGACGGAATGTCGTCGCTGCCCACGCCGCCACGTGCCCAGGCGGCCGACGAGGCGTCACGGTTCTGCATGCCCGCGGTGAAGTACACCTCGGCGACTTTGCCCAGCGGCAAGTCGCCGTTGAGGAAGACGGTGCGGTTTTCCACCTTCGAATCGCCGATGGTGCGCAGCGGGTTGAAATCGGTGGCGCGGTTGGAACGGTCGCGGTCCTGCCATTCGCCGGTCACCGACAGGCCACCGCCCATCGCGAAGCCGACGCCGCAGTAGGCCGAAGCCAGCCAGTTCTCGCCATCGCCGCGCGAATACTGGCCCCAGCCCAGCACGGACTCACAGCCCTTGCTGCGCTTGAGCGCGATGTTCATGACGCCGGCAATGGCGTCCGAGCCGTACTGCGCCGCCGCGCCGTCGCGCAGGATCTCGATCCGGTCGATGGCCAGCAGCGGGATGGAATTGAGGTCGGTGCCGGTGTTGCCGCGGTCACGCGCGCCGTAGATGTTGACCAGCGACACGGTGTGGTGACGCTTGCCGTTAACCAGCACCAGGGTCTGGTCGGAACCCAGGCCACGCAGCGCGGCGCCGTCGATCAGGTCGGCGCCGTCGGCACCGGTCTGGCGGGTGGAATTGAATGAGGGTGCGGTGTACTGCAGCGTCTGCGCCAGGTCGAAATGCGCGCCCTTCTCCGTGGCGTCGGCCATGGGCAGCACGTCCACCGGCACGGGCGACGTGGTGTCAGAGGTGCGATCGATGCGGCGCGAGCCGATGGTCCGCACAGTCTCCATCTGGGTCACCGGTTCGTCCGGCGTAGCACTGGGTGCGGCCTCCTGGGCCAGGGCGGCGGTGGTCAGCGGCAGTGAAAGCGCGAGCGCGACGGCTCGGCACAGCGTGGTGCGACGTGCAGTGGAAAGCATTGGCAATGTCCCCGAAAGTGGATGGAACCCCCCGTTACACCCCCAATCTAGCCGGCCGGGGCGGGGATCGTCCATGCCCCCATAGAAGGGGGGACAGCGCATTGAACGGCCTCGGTCCGCATGGATGCGGCGGACGCCTTGGTGCCCTCGATCCCGACCACGATCTGGATCGAGATTCGCATTCGCATTCGCGTTCCGATCCGGGGCGCGGGATCACTCACCGATCTTGCGCAGGCGCCCCAGGACTTCGTGCTGGAACAGGCACATGCGCAACACGTCGTGGTAGCGCCCGTCGCTGAAGAACTCGTCGACGAGCACGCCTTCGCGGCGGAATCCGGCTTCTTCGTAGATGCGGATGGCACGCGCGTTGTCGACGTCCACCAGCAGGTAGAGCTTGTAGAGGTTGAGCATGCGGAAGGCGTAACTGATCGCCAGCCGGGTCGCCGCCCGAGCGTAGCCGCGGCCCTGTTGCTCCGGCGAGACCATGATCAAAAATTCCGCGCGACGGTGCAGGTGGTCGATCTCGACCAGCTCGACCAGACCCACCCGCTCGCCGGCGGCGTCCTGGATGATGAAGCGGCGTTCGGACTGGTCGTGGATGTGCTTGCGGTACAACTCTTCCAGCTCGACGAACGACTCGTAGGGCTCCTCGAACCAATAGCCCATCACGCTGCGGTTGTTGTTGAGCACGTGCACGAAGTGCAGGTCGCCCCGCTCAAGCGGGCGCAGGGTCACCGTAGGCGAAATCCTTTCCATCCGGACACCCTACACCTGCCCGGCGATGACAGGGTGACGCGCAGCCCACCCCCAACGATCCAGCGGCCGCCTTCGCCGGCGATGGTCGGATGGCCGGCCACACACCCCCGCCCCGTCCATACCATCACACGGCCTTAGCCAACGGCTGCCTAGTCTGAACTCCACCCCACGCCCCCCAAAGGTTCCCATGCCCCTGCTCCGCATGCGCGTCACCGGCAGCGAGGACGACGTCCGCGCCATCGGCAATCTGCTCACCAGCCTGGACGGCATCGAGCACGTCGAGGAAGTCGGTGACCTGATGGCACATATGGACGACTTCGATTCCAGCTCGGCCGGGCTCAGCGATGTCAGCGGCCCCGACGTGCACGAAATCGAGATCGACGCACCCAACCCCTCCACCGCGCACAAGGTGCGCGAAGCGGTGGAAGCCTTGGCGTTCGAGCTCGACGTGCTGGTGGAATTCGAGGAAGAGGACGAATAGCCCCAACCTCTGGCGCATGCGGCGCGGCGGCGCTGCGGCTATCCTCGGGCGGTCGCGGTCTTGCCGCCCTGTTCGAGTCCCCCATGCGTCCTTCGCTCCTGCCCCTGTCCGTGGCCCTGCTGGCCGCTTCGATCGCCGCCTGCCAACCGTCCACCCCGCCTGCGCCGGCCGCGAAGGCCCCGGCCCCGGCCGCCTCCACCGCACAGGCCGATGCGCAGTTCGCCGCGTTGTCCAAGCGCTGGCTGGACGGCTGGTTGCCGCTGAACCCCGTGGCCGCCACGCAGATCGGCGACCACCGCTTCGACAACCAGCTGGACGACCTCAGTGCCGCCGGCCGCCAGAAGGCCATCGACTTCAGCAAGAAGCTGCTGGCCGAGCTGGACGCACTGGACACCAACCACCTGTCGCGTGAGAACCAGATCGATGCGGCCATCCTGCGCAACCAGCTGCAGGCCGACATCTGGGGCACCGAAACGCTGCAGGCCTGGGCCTGGGACCCGCAGGTCTACAGTGGCGTGGCCGGCGGCGCCATCTACAACCTGATGGCGCGTGAGTTCGCGCCGATGCCGCAGCGACTGAATGCCGCGGCCGCGCGCATGGAGAAGATCCCGGCGCTGTTCCAGCAGATGCGGGAGAACCTGGACCCGACGCGGGTGCCGAAGATCCATGCCGAGACAGTCGCCAAGCAACACGCGGGCGTGCTGAGCCTGATCGACACGTTCATCACCCCCAACGCCGGCCAGCTCAAGGGCGCCGAGCGCAAGCGCCTGGATGACGCGGTGGCTACCCTGCGCAAGGCCGTGGCCGAGCAGCAGGAATGGCTGGACAAGACCCTGGTCCCGGCAGCCAAGGGCGACTTCCGCTTGGGCCAGACGCTGTACGACGAGAAGCTGAAGTTCTCGCTGAACTCGTCGCTGTCGCGCCTGGAAATCAAGCAGCGGGCCGAGACTGAGATGACCCGCGTGCGCGGCGAGATGTATGCCATCGCCCAGCAGGTGCTGAAGGACAAGCCGGGTGCGCCGGAGTTGCCGACCAAGCCCAACCCGGAGCAACAGCAGGCCGCGATCGAGGCCGCGCTGGAACTGGCCTACGCCGAGCGTCCCGCGCGCGACCAGGTCGTCGACTTTGCCAAGCAGACGCTGGCCGATGCCACCGCCTTCACCAAAGCCAAGGACCTGGTCACCGTGCCCGCGGACCCGGTGAAGATCATCCTCATGCCGGAGTTCCAGCGGGGCGTGGCGGTGGCGTATTGCGACTCGCCCGGCCCGTTGGACAAGGGCCTGGACACCTACTACGCCATCTCGCCGATCCCGGATGACTGGTCGCAGGAGCAGGTGGATTCGTTCCTGCGCGAATACAACAACCGCATGATCCACCTGCTGTCGATCCACGAGGCGATGCCGGGGCATTACCTGGAAGGCGCGCACTCGGTGCAGAACAAGTCGACCCTGCGCGCGGTGCTGCGCTCGGGCCTGTTCGCCGAAGGTTGGGCCGTCTACACCGAGGACGTGCTGGCCGACGCCGGTTACCTGGACAACGACCCGCTGTTCCGCCTGGTCCAGCTGAAGTTCTACCTGCGCACCATTTCCAACGCGATCCTGGACCAGGGCGTGCATGTGGACAACTGGACCCGCGAGCAGGCGATGGAGCTGATGACCAAGGGCGCGTTCCAGCAGGAGCGCGAGGCCGCGGGCAAGTGGGTGCGCGCGCAGCTGACCAGCGCGCAGCTGCCGACCTACTTCGTCGGTGCGCAGGAACACTTCGACATGCGCAAGGCCGTGGAGGCGAAGGAAGGTGCCAACTTCAACGCCAAGCGTTACCACGATGCCGTGCTGTCCTACGGTGCGCCGCCGGTCCGCTTCGTGCGGCAGATGCTGCTGGGCGAGGCGATCATGTAACGGGCGCGCCCGGCAAGCCTGCGTGCCGCCCCGTGACGGCCGTAGGCGGTATCTCCCCGCGCAGGCGCAACACTAACCCGCCCCCGGGGAGGGGCCTACGCCGGAACGGCCAGGATGGCCACCTCGGACGTGCTCTTGCTGTCGCTCAGCATGATCAGGCCTTCCCGCTGGGAGGCCTCCAGATCCTGCGCCACGATCCGGTCCAGCGCCTCGATATCGTCTATGGCGTCGACGCAGACCCAGCAGTTGCGCCACTTGCGCTTGCCCATGTACAGGGCCGCATCGGCCAATTGCACCAGCCGATGCCAAGAGATATCCACCTCCTCGCGGCCTTCCACGCGCGGATAGGTCACGGCGCCGATGGTGCAGGTCACGTTCAACGAGACATCGCCCGGCAGGACGAACGGCTGACTAGCGACCACGGCGTTGATGCGGTCGGCGATGCGGTGCGGCTCGCCCGCGTGGACCACGCGCGCGACCAGCAGGAACTCCTCGCCGCCCCACCGCACCAGCATGTCCGAATCGCGCGTGGCCGCCTTGATCCGGCGCGCGAATTCCACCAGTACCTGATCGCCGACCTCGTGGCCGTAGGTGTCGTTGATGCGTTTGAAGTGGTCGATGTCGAAGAGGCAGATGGCGATCGAGTGCCCCGCTCCGTCCAGCCGCGACCGCTTGACCAGATTGATCTCGCGCTCGATGTTGTGCTCGAAGTAACGGCGGTTGTGCAGGCCGGTCAGGCCGTCGTGGATGCTCATGGACAGGAACAGGCGCGCCAGCTTGCGGTTCTGCCGAAGTCGAAGCACGATCAGCAGCAGCACCAGCAGGAGGATGGCCACCGCGGCCGCCGCCAGCAAACGTTGAGTGGCGAGTTTTTCCTGCTCGGCGCGCTTGAGCGCCAGCTCCTTTTCCAGCAACTGGTCCTTGAGCTTGGACTCCAGTTGCAGGCGATTGAGCTCCGCGCGCGACGCGGCACGCACCGAACTCTGCTTCAGCTGGGGCTCCAACGTACCCACGTACAGGCGATGCAACCCCTCAAGTCCTACCAGGCGCCAGTCCGGCTGGGGAAGTTCCGCCAGGCGCTTGTAGATGTCGTGGCTGACTTCCAGCGGCGTCTGGGGCGAGAGGTTGCGGCAGGGGGCGAGGTCGGCCTGCCCATCCAGCTTCAACTTCACCAGTTGCTGGTAGCAAGCCAGGTAGGCGGTGTCCACCTCCGTGCTGGTCCGGGCGCCGTAGGACTGCCGGAGCCATTGCCGCGCCTGCGCGTTTCGATCCAGCTCCACGGCCGACAGCGCAGAAAACACCAGGGCGGATTGGCGCAGTTCCTGGTTGCGCGGATCCATCTGGCCAAACCAGCGCAGCGCTTGCTCGTAATCATGCAGGTGCAACGCATAGGCGACGCCTGCGTTGTACTGGGTCAAGGTAGTGACACTGTCGTAGAAGGCGGCCTCTTCAGGGTGCTGGGCCTTTAACGCGCGGAATCGCGCGATGGCCTCCTCCTGCAATGCGACGCCCTTCTGCACGTACTCACGGTCGCCGTGCATCACGTAGAGGGTCGCGGTATTCAACGTCACGTCGATCAAGGTGGCCGGGCGGGCCTTCTCGGCCAGCTGCAGCGCCTGCCCATAGGTCTGGAAGGCCGCCGAGATATCCCCCATCGACGACTGGGCCCAGGCGGCGGCAGACAGCACCTGCGCGGCAACGTCCACGTTGCCTGCGCTGATGGCGTCCGCGTGGACCTCCATCAAGACGCGGACTTGTCGCGCCAGATCGCTGTCATCGACGTTCGCGCAGGCAACGCGATATCGCAGATCGAATTTTTCCGGCGCGGCGAGCGTGCAGTCGGACACGACTTTCGCGTTCTCGCCGTTGACGTAATGCTCGATTGCGCGTTCGGACACCAGCCGGTACCGGCGCACCGGGTCGTTCGTGGAGGCAAGTTGACGCTGCAGCCACTCGACGCGTTCCGGGTACGACATGCCGTCGTACGCGGCAGGAAACTCGGGTTGGGCTTCCAGCGCTTTGGCGGTGACGCGCACGTCCGCGGCCGTCGCGGGTAACGCGAGCACGAGTAAAGCCCAAGCCAGCATCCCCCTGTTCATGGCTGATCCTAGGCACGGGGTTAAGCACGCGTCAATTTCGCATTAAGTAGAGGGCACGGGGAAGCGTGCCCGCCATCACACCTGTGGCCATCGAGGGGTGCGGCGACCCTTCTCAGCCGCCCTTCTGGCTGATCGCCACGCTGCCCAGGATCAATGCGCCGGCGATGCCCATGGTCAACGTCAGCGGTTCGTCCAGCAGCATCCACGCCCACGCCACCCCGAACACCGGAATCAGGTACGTCACCGTCGACGCGCGGCTGGCACCGATGCGGGCAATCAGCCGGTAGTACATGACGAAGGCCGCACCCGTGCAGACCACGCCCAGCATCGCGGCGGAGAACCACGAGGAGGCCGGGACCGGCGCCTGCGGCCACGTTGCCACCGCCAGGGGCAGCGTCAGCAGCGCCGACACCCCCAAGGTTGCCGAGGCCACGGCCGCCGGCGGCAGCCCCGTCAGGTGGCGACGCACGAGGTTGATGCCGATGCCGTACAGGAAGGCCGCGCCCGCACCGGCCGCCACGGCCCACGAAATGCTCGCGCCCGCGGCCTTGCCGCTGGCCAGCACCACCACGCCCGCGAACCCGACCAGCAATGCCATCGCGCGGCGCGTGCCGATCTTCTCGCCAAAGAACATGAAGCCCACCAGTGCGGTGAACAGCACCGTCATCGCATTCGCAATCGCGCCGACGCCCGCGGGTGCGCGCTGCGCCGCCCAAGCGAACAGCATGAACGGCACGGCCGAATTGATCGCGCCGATGATCGCCAGCTTGGGCCACAGCCGCGCGGGGAACTGCGCACGCGCCCGCCACAGGAACGGCAGCAGGACCATGGAACCCAGCGCGAGGCGCACTTCCACCAGCGGCATGGCGCCAAAGTGGGGGGCGGCCACGCGCATGAAGAGGAACGAGGCGCCCCAGATGGCGCCCAGCACCCCCAGCTCCAGCGGGGTCAGCCACGCGCGGCCCGAGGGGGTGTCGAGGGTGGGGACCGCGACGCTGTTCATGGGGAGGCTCCAATCTGGCTTTTGCCGGACACCCATTTTCCAGTCCCGCGAGCTGCGGACAAGCGCATACTTTCGGGGTCAGGCACAAATCAGATTTGAGGCTTTCATGGCACTGCGATCGGACTGGCTCCCGGCCTTGGCGGCGTTCGAATCCGCCGCCCGCCACCAGAACTTCGCGCACGCGGCGGAGGAGTTGCACCTGACCGCCAGCGCGGTCAGCCACCACGTGCGCAAACTGGAGGGCAGGCTGGGCGCTGTCCTGTTCCAACGCCACGCCCGTGGCGTCTCGCTCACCGCCGAGGGCCGCCAGTTGGCCGATGCCGCCGGCAGCGCATTGGCGGACATGGAAGAGGCCCTGCGCCAGTTGCGGACAGCGCGCCACGAAACCAACCGCGTGCGCATCACCACCCTGCATTCCTGGGCCAATACTTGGCTGCTGCCGCGACTGCCGGAGTTTGCCGCCGCCCACCCCGACGTGCGGATCAACATTGACACCGAGATCGCCCTTACCCGCTTCGACGAGGGCGGCCCCGACCTTGGCGTCCGCCACGGTGCGGGCCATTGGTCCGGACTAACCGCGCATGCGCTGATGGATGAATCGCTTTTCCCGGTGGCCTCCCCCTCCCTGGCAGGGATCGATGAGGTCACCGAACCCGCGCACATCGCGCGCCTGCCGCTGGTCGCCGACCTTGGTCGCCAAGGCTGGCCCGACTGGTTCCGCGCCGCCGGCGTGCATGGGGTGGACACCGACGCCCGCTACGTCTTCAGCGACTCCACCGATGCGCTGGAAGCCACTGCGCGCGGCCTTGGCGCCATGGTCGCGCGTGACCGCATCGCCACCCATTACCTGGCCAGCGGCCGGCTGGTCCGGCTGCCCGGCCCCGTGGTAGCCGCACGCTGGAACTACTACGTCGTCTATCCCTCGCACCGCCGGCTACGCCCCGCCGCCCGGACGTTTCTTGACTGGCTGATGGCGCTGCCCAAGGACTGAGGCGCACGCGCCGTGCGACCAAAGTCATTCCAGCTCACCGAGAACACGCGACGACCGCAACCCGCCTCACTGATAATCCCGCCATGCCCATGTCCCCTGCCGCCAAAGCCCAACTCCAGATCCACTTCTGCGTCCTGCTGTGGGGCTTCACCGCCATCCTCGGCAAGCTGATCACGCTGCCCGCCCTGCCGCTGGTGTGGTGGCGCATGGTGCTGGTGGTGGTCGCGCTGGCGCTGGTGCCGCGCGTATGGCGTGGATTGCGCGCGATGCCGGGGCGGCTGATCCTGGCCTACGCCGGCATCGGCGCGCTGGTGGCGCTGCATTGGCTCACCTTCTACGGCTCGATCAAGCTGTCCAACGCCTCGGTCGGGGCCACCTGCATGGCGCTGGCGACCGTGTTCACCGCACTGGTCGAACCGTGGCTGGCCGGCACCCGCTTCTACAAGCGGGAACTGATCCTGGGTATCGCGGTGCTGCCTGGCGTGGCGCTGGTGGTGGGTGGCGTGCCCGCGGACATGCGGCTGGGCATCGCGGTGGGTGCGCTGTCGGCGCTGTTCGTGGCGTTGTTCGGATCGCTCAACAAACGCCTGGTCGAGCATGGTGATGCGCTCACCGTCACCGCGCTGGAGCTGGGTGCGGGCGCATTGACCCTGACCCTGCTGGCGCCGCTGATGCCGGCGATCTTCCCGGCCTTTGCCGGCGATCTGTTCGTCGTGCCCTCCACCAGCGACGCGCTCTACCTGCTGGCGCTGGCAATGGCCTGCACGTTGCTGCCTTTCACCCTGTCGTTGGTGGCGCTGCGGCACATGAACGCCTTCGCCGCGCAGATGGCCGTGAACATGGAGCCGGTGTACGCCATCGTGCTGGCCATTGTGCTGCTGGGCGAGCAGCACGAGTTGACGACGCAGTTCTACGTGGGCGTGGTCATCATCCTGGCCGCTGTGTTCGCGCAACCGCTGCTCAACCGGCTGGCCAACCGCCATCCGGTGGAGCACCCGGAAGTGCTGGGGACGGCCGAGGCCAAGCACGTCGCCGACTGACGGGTTTCGTGGCAGGCTAGACACCGACATCCGCCACGCGGGCAGCCATGTACCTCGAGTATTACGGCCTCAAGGAACCGCCGTTCTCGATCACCCCCGACCCGCGCTTCGTGTTCCTCAGCGAGCGCCACCGGGACGCCTTGGCGCACCTGCTGTACGGCATCGGCCAGGGCGGCGGTGGCGGCTTCGTGCAGCTGACCGGCGAAGTCGGCACCGGCAAGACCACCGTATCACGCGTGCTGCTGGAACAGGTGCCGGAGAACGCGCGCGTCGCGCTGGTGCTCAACCCGCGCCTGAGTCCGGTGGAGTTGCTGGAAACCATCTGCGAGGAACTGCACCTCGACCTGGAGGGCCGGCGCGGCAGCGTCAAGCAGTTGGTGGACCTGCTCAACCAGTACCTGCTTGACGCGTATGCGCAGGGACTGCGTGTGGTGCTGATCATCGACGAGGCACAGAACCTGTCAGTGGATGCGCTGGAGCAGGTGCGGCTGCTCACCAACCTTGAGACGGACACGCAGAAGCTGCTGCAGATCATCCTGCTTGGCCAGCCCGAGTTGCGCACCATGCTGGCGCGCGAGGATTTGCGGCAACTCGCGCAGCGCATCACGGCGCGCTTCCACCTGACACCGCTCAGCACCGCCGAGACCGACGCCTACCTCCGGCATCGCTACAAGGTGGCCGGCGGTCAGCGCTTTCCGTTTACCGAGACAGCGACCCGCCGCATCCACACCTGGTCGCGCGGCGTGCCGCGGTTGACCAACGTCATCGCCGAACGCGCATTGCTGGCCGGCTATGCGCATGACGAAAGCATGATCGGGCCGAAGTGGGTGGATGCCGCCGCCCATGAGGCGTTGGCGCCGCCGTCGTCACGCGCTCGGCGCACGCCCATTGCCCTGGCGGCTGGCGTGGCTGTGCTGGCGTTGGCCACCGCCGCCTGGCTGTGGCCACGTGCACAGCCGGCCACTGCGACCGAGCCGACTGCGGGCGCCACGCTGCGACCACCCATGCCGGCCACCGCGGCCGGTGCCGTCGCGGGAAACGTCGCCAGCCAAGGTGACGATCGCGCTGCCAATGGCGCGTCCACCCGTGACGGCAACGCCGCCGTGGACGACAGCGCCCGAGTCGTACCGCACCTGGACGCCGCGGGCCTGGGGCCGGCGATCGCCGCGGCAGCGCGTTCACCCACCCTGCCGTGGCAAGAGTTGCTCAAAACCTGGTCGCTGCCCGCGACCGATGCCGACGCCGCCGCGGTCGCGACCTGCCCGCCCCGATGGGCGGATGACCTGCACTGCCTGCAGGGCCACGCACGGCTGGATGCGCTGCTGGCACTGGGTCGGCCTGTACTGCTCAAACTGCGCAGCCCCGACCACGACGCCTGGGCATTGCTCGAGGGTGCGGACGCCATACGACTGCGCGTGCAGTTGGGTGGACGCCGGATCCATGTCGACCGCCTGTTACTGGACCAGGTGTGGCAAGGGCAGTACGCCGCATTCTGGCGTGCCCCGCCTGCGGTGCAGCCGCCCTTCACTGCGGGCCAGTACGGTCCCGCGATCGACTGGATCCACGCTCGGCTACAACCGGCCTATTCCGGACCCAAGGTGCTCGATCCGGCCATGGCCGCTGCCATCCGTCGTTTCCAGGCCGCCCGGGGCATCGCCACCGATGGCGTGATCGGGCCGGAAACCCTGATGGCCCTGGCCGCGCGCGATCCCGGCCCGCAACTGCGCACGGTGCTGGAGTAAGCGATGTCACTGATCCTCGACGCGCTGCGTAAATCCGAAGCCGAGCGCCGCCAGGCGCAGGCCGCCGACGATGCCTTGGCCCACCTGCCGCGCCTGCCTCCCTCGGCACGGACCGGCATCCCGGCGTGGGTGTGGCCCTGCGTGGCCTTCGCGGTGCTGGCCTCGGCCGCAGCGGCTTGGCTGTTGTTGACGCAACCCACACCGACGAAAATTCCCGACAGTGACAGCGCCACTTCAGTGACGCCGGCGCCGCCAACGACGGCGAAGTTGGATGAGGGCTTGGCCGGACCAGTGCCGAACCCGCAACCGATCACTATCGCGCCTGCAGTGCCCCCAGCTGGCGATCAGGCCGCGGCGACGGCGGTGCAGGCCGCGGCTCGGGCTACCCCTTCAGCATCATCCTCCACTACCGCCGCCGCGGGGCCCACGACAGCGCAGGCGCCAGTGCCAGTGGCCGCTCCTGCCTCGCCGCCCAATGCCGTCGCGGTGACTGCCGCTCCGCCTCCTGTGACCTCTCCGGAAGCCAGCGAGCCACCCGCCAGTCCAACAGCAAGCGCGTCCACCGGGACACCGACTGCTGGAGCCACGCCCTCGTTGCCTGGCCTGCCCACGCGCTCCGCCACGGGCAATGGCGTTCTGCGTCTTTCCGACCTGGGCACCGCCGACCGGCAACAACTGCCTGCGCTGAAAATGAGCATGCACATGTGGGGCCCCGACAGCAGCAAGCGCTTTGCGATCATCGATGGCAACCGCGTGGGGGAAGGCGACCGCATCGGCGAGTCGGTGGTCGAGCGCATCGACCAGGACGGCGTGGTGCTGGCGTGGAAAGGCCTTCGCCTGCGCGTACCGGTACGCTGAGGCCCGGGGAACACCACAGCGCGACAACCCTCATACTCACCACCACTCACCAGGGGACTCAATGCCATGAATCCAAACACCCAGGCCGATTTCGGCAAGCTCATCCTGCGCGTTGCCGTCGGTGTCCTGATCCTGCTGCACGGCATCGCCAAGCTGAAAGGCGGCGTGTCGGGCATCGTCGGCATGGTCGAAGCACAGGGCCTGCCCGGCTGGATTGGCTATGGTGTGCTGGTGGGCGAAGTGCTGGCGCCGGTGATGGTGTTGATCGGCGCCTACGCGCGCATCGGCGGCATCATCATCGCGATCAACATGCTGGTGGCGATCTGGCTGGCGCACATGGGCCAGATGGGCCAACTGAACGAACAGGGTGGCTGGGCGCTGGAGCTGCAGGGCATGTTCCTTGCCGGCTCATTGGCGGTGGCGCTGCTTGGCCCGGGAAGCTACAGCGCAAACAACAAGTAAGCGTCTTCCCACCGCGCGGTGCCGGCGCCACGGCACCGCACGATGGCCGCCCCAACTGGAGCGAGTCATGGACAAGCCACGCTACGCCTCGATGCGCGAGTTCTATCCGTTCTACCTGTCTCAGCATCGCGATCCGACCTGCCGTCGCCTGCATTTCGTCGGCACATCGATCGCGTTGGCCTTGATCGTGTTGGCACTGGCCACCGGGCGCTGGCACTGGCTGCTGGTGGCACTGGTACAGGGCTACGCCTGGGCCTGGATCGGTCACTACTTCTTCGAGCACAACCGGCCCGCCACCTTCAGCCATCCGTTCTACAGTTTCCTGGGAGACTGGCGGATGTGGTTCGACATGCTGACCGGCCGGCTGCGGGGCCGCTGACCTGATGCCAGTGCTTCCGATGCCCGCGGTGTTGGCCGCGATCGCGCTGGTCGTGGGCGCCGCCGTCGGCAAATGGGCCCAGCACCGCAAGCCCTCGGAAAGTACCAGCCCGGTATCGCCTTTGCTGGACATGGCATTCGCGGCCCTCGTGGCTGCGCGGCTGGCGTTCGTCGTGCAGTGGTGGCCGCAGTACCGTGCTGACCCGTGGTCGATCCTGCGACTGGGGGATGGCGGGTACGCGGCGTGGGCCGCCGCGCCGGCCGCCCTGGCTGTAGCGGTGTACGCGGTGCGCCGCAAACCAACACTGCGCACGCCCCTGCTGGCGGCAAGCGTCGCCGCGCTGCTGGTGTTCCTCACCCTGATGGGCGTGAGGGCGTGGCTCGCCCCGGCCCCACGGCCGCTACCCGTCATCACCCTGCACACGGTCGAAGGGGTACCGCTGTCGCTGTCGGCGTTTCGTGGCCGTCCGGTGGTGATCAACCTGTGGGCCACCTGGTGCCCGCCCTGCCGACGGGAAATGCCTACGTTGGCGCAGGCGCAGCGCGAACATGCGGGCGTGCACTTCGTGTTCGCCAACCAGGGCGAGAGCCGCGAAGAGGTCAGCCTCATGCTGAGCGGTGCGGACCTGTCGCTGCGCAACGTCCTGCTCGATCCCCAATCGCTGCTCTCCACCGAACTGGGTGCGCGTGCGCTGCCAACCACGGCGTTCTACGACGCGGACGGGCGGCTCACCGAAGTCCACATGGGGGAACTGACCCGCGCCACGCTGGCGGACAAACTCGAGGCGCTGAGGGGCCAATCGCCCCTGAACTAGGCGGTACGCCCTGCCTGCAGACGCTCCGCCAGGCCCGCGAGAATGGCCTGCACGGCCTCCAGCGAAACCGGCTTGGTGAGGTGCCCATCAAAGCCGGCCTCGTGGGTGGCCTCGCGGTCTTCGGGCAGGCCGTAGCCCGTCACGGCCACCAGCTCCGTGCTGAGCTCCGCCTCCCGCAACGCGCGTGCCACCTCCAGCCCCGTGAGTCCCGGCAGGCCCAAGTCGAGGAAGGCCAGGTCTGGCCGCTCGCGACGGATCAGTTGCAGCCCGCCCTCGCCATCAAACGCAACCGAACAGTCATGCCCAAGATGACTGATCAGCATCTGCAAGGTATTGGCGGCGTCGCGGTTGTCGTCGACCACCACCACCTTCAACCGACTGCGGCTGGGTGCGTCTTCGGCCACAGGCGCCGCCCGCGCGGCCTCTGTAGCGTCGACCGACAACAGTGGCAGGCGGATCACGATTTCGGTCCCCAGCCCCGGCTGTCCCACGCTGAACGCACTGACCTTGCCGCCGTGGCACTGCACCAGTTGCTGCACCAGACTCAGGCCCAGCCCCAGGCCGCACTGCCGGTTCTGCGGGTTGTCGTCGCCCTGCACGAACAAGTTGAACACGTCCTGCAGCTTGGACGGGGGAATGCCCGGGCCGTTGTCGGCAATGGCGACTTCCACCTCGTCGCCCACACGCGACATGCGCACCTTGATGGTGCCGCGCTCCGGGGTGAACTTGGCGGCGTTGTTGAGCACGTTGTTGAACACCTGCACCAGCCGTGCGGGGTCCCCCGACACGCGCAGGCCGGGCTCGTCCACGTCAAAGCGCAGCTGGTGCTGCTTGGCGCGCATCAGCGGTCCGGCGGCCTCCAGCGCATCGCTCAGCACTTCACGCACACACACCGGCGCGCGCTGCAAGGTGATCTTGCCGCTCGTGATGCGCCCCACATCCAGCAGGTCGTCCACCAGCCGGGTCATCTGGCGCAACTGGCGGTCCATCACGTCTGCCGCCATGCGTGAGGTGTCCGAGGCCGAGGTGTCCATCTTCAACAGCGCTACCGCATTGGCCATGGGCGCCAGGGGATTCCGCAACTCGTGGCCCAGCATGGCCAGGAAGGTGCTGATGCGCCGGCCCTCGTCTTCCAGCGTCTCGATGCGCTGGCGCTCGGTCAAGTCGCGGGTGACCTTGGCAAAACCGATGTGCCGGCCTTGCGTGTCGTACACCGCCGAGATCACCACGCTGGCCCAGAAGCGAGAGCCGTCCTTGCGGATGCGCCAGCCCACGTCCTCGAACCGGCCGTCGCGCAGCGCATTACGCAGTTCCTCGTCGGGCCACCCGCTCTTGACCTTGTCCTCGGGGTAGAAGATCGAGAAGTGCTTGCCGAGGATCTCGTGCGCTTCGTAGCCTTTGTTCTTGGCTGCGCCACGGTTCCAGCTTGCCACCGTGCCATCCGGGTTGAGCATGAAGATCGCGTAGTCCTGCACGCTTTCCACCAGCAACCGGTAGTAGTCCAGGCCCTCCGCAGCAGGCGTTGCATTGCTCAGCTGTTGTTGCATCCCCTGACATCCCGCGACACTTGATTGTTCATGGTCATCCACGGCGCGTGAAGATGCGGTTACGTGGCGTGCCCGGCGTTGGGTGGGCGACCGACGCGGCCATAGCGCGTCCCGCGCGGTGGCCATCGTGCTGGTGTGGATCGGGGCAGTGGCGTTGCTGGGATGGTGGGCGTGGACCGCGTGGTAACCAGAACTTCACGCCCCTGCGTTAGGGTGGAAAACCCACGCCGGAGTCGCGCCATGGCCCGTCGCAAGCACCCATCGCAACGCCTCGCCCGGCAGATGACCGAGCTCGCATTCGCCGCGCCACAGGTGGTCGCGCAGCGCACTTCGCGCATGGCCGTCGCGGGCACCCTGCCCACCGGTCGTGATCATGCCGAGTTCGTCCGCATGGGCACCGAGAAAATGCACGCCTTCTACCAATCCTGGTCCGCCATGTGGATGGCCGCGTGGATGGCGCCGTTCGAACTGGCCAAGGCGACGACACTCGCCCCCGCGTCGGCCTTCGCACTGGCATCTCGCTCGGCCATGGGCGTGATGTCGGCAGGCCTCGCGCCGGTGCACAGGAAGGCAGTCGCCAATGCCAAGCGCCTCTCGCGTTAGCGCAAGCGCTAGGTAACCATGCCGCCGGCCTTGCGCACCCTCGTCCGCCGCCGCTGCGCGCGCAGAAACCGCAGTGTCGCCGCTTCCCATTGCCGCGGCCCCGTTGCGCCGCGCGCCGCGTTCGCCAGCCGTCCCTCGCGCCATGCCTGGAAGAGCATCGGATCAATGTAGGACTTGCGACAGACGCTCCGGGTATTGCCCAGCACTTCGGCCACTTGCTCGACGATTCTCGCCTCCAGCGCGGCAATCGCGCGCTCCGACCCGGGCGTTCCATCCTTCTTGGTTGGCAATGGCGTCAATGCCAATGCGCGGAAGGCCATGGCGGTGGCGCCCCACGTGCGAAAGTCCTTCGCCGAGAAATCGCTGCCCATGGTCGCGCGCAGCCACTCGTTTACGTCCGTGGAGTTGATGGGCTGGCATCGCCCTTCCTCGTCCAGATACTGGAACAACGGTTGCCCGGGCAGTTGCTGGCATCGGCGCACCATCCGCGTCAGGCGCGCGTCGGTCAGCAGCACCTCGTGCTGCTTGCCGGACTTGCCGCGGAACTCGAACCGCAGGTGGCCACCGCGCACGGCCTGCACATGGCGGTTGCGCAGCGTGGTGAGCCCGTAGGACCGGTTTCCGGCGGCGTACTCAGGGTTGCCGATGCGGATCAGGGTGGAGCCCATCACCGCCACCACCATGGCCACCACTTTCTCCTTGGGAAAGCCCGGATTGGCCAGGCTCCTGCGCAGGGCCCGGCGCAACGCGGGCAGCGCGGCCCCAAAGGCAATGCTGCGCGCATGCTTGTCCTCGTGGCGAACGCGCACCCATTCCGGGTGGTAGCGGTACTGCTTGCGGCCTCGCGCGTCACGACCGGTGGCCTGCACGTGGCCATGGGCGATCGCGCAGATCCACACCTCGCGCCATGCCGGCGGGATAGCCAAAGCCCGAATACGATCGAGCGTGGGCCTGTCCCGCACGCGTTGTCCGTCGGCGTCCACGTACTGCGGTCGCGTGGGCGCACCGCGCCGCCGGATGCCCGGCATGGTGTCGTCCACATAACGCAATCCCGCCACGCGCGCAGCGGTATCCGCGGGTAACGCGCAAGCACGGCCGGGCATGTCGCACCTTCATGGGAGAAGGCCCCCGACACTAGGTGGAACCAGGTGAGCGGCACGTCGCGAGCATCGCGCGGGCACCTCCCCAGCCGCGTCCTTTGACCGCACAATCTCTCGCTGGTCCCCCTTGGACGACAACGTGACCCTGCCCGTCGCACTCGACGCTTTTACTACGCCTGCACGCACCACGCCCTCGGTCTATCCCGCGGTCTTCCACCCGCGCACGCACGGTCGGACCAAGCACCCGCTCGGTGATCTGTTCGGCCTGTCCAACTTCGGCGTGAACCTGGTCCGGCTGGCACCGGGCGCGGGGTCTGCGCTGCGGCATGCCCATGCGCGCCAGGATGAGTTCGTGTTCGTCCTGCAGGGCCACCCCACCCTGCACACCGACGAAGGCGCGACGCGCCTGGGTCCCGGTCAGTGCGCCGGGTTCCGCGCAGGCACGGGCAACGGCCACCGCTTGAGCAACGACACCGCCGACGAGGTGGTGTACCTGGAGGTCGGGGATCGCAGTCCCGGAGATGCGGTCACCTACCCGGACGACGACCTGAAGGCTGAGTGGGTCGATGGCCGCTGGTCCTTCGCGCACACGGACGGCACGCCCTACTGAGCCGAGCCCGGCCCATGACCGCCTTCAACACCACCTGCGCCCGCCCGGGACGCCCCGTGGCCGCGGGCTCACGCACCATCTACCGCGGCCACGTGGCCGGGTTCAGCAACTTACGAAAACCCTCGGCTTGGGACTACCATCAAGCCGACTGCACCCATGCCGTGTTGCCCGGCGCCATGTACGCCAAGCAACACCATCACTGAAGGGCGGTTGCGCTGTCCGGCCCCATCCCAACCGATTGGTAAAAGATGAGCCACTCCACCCCCGAGATCGTTCCGCCTGCGGAGTCCCCTGCCAAGGACGCTGCCGAGCCGCCTACCGGCGCGTTGCGCAGGCAGGTCTTCGGGTTGCTCGTCGGCGCGGTGTTCGCCCCCGCCCTCGTCCTCGCGGTGCTGCAGGTCTATTTCGAATACCGCCAAGTGGAGCGGCAGCAGCATGACCGGCTGCGCCTTGCCGTCAGACTGACTGCCACCTCCATCGACCAGTTCGTCCAGACGCACGCGTCCGCCATTGGTCTGGCCGCGAACACGGCCTCCACCTACGGTGCAGCGCCGGACCTGCCCGGCATTCGAAGCCTGTTCCCGGCTTTCCTTACCGCCCTGACCGCCGACAGCACCGGCAGGATCACGGCCGTGGAACCCGCCTACCGCGCCCCGGGCGGTATCGGACGCACCGTCGCGGACCGGGATTACTTCCGGGTACCTGCGACGGTCAACCGCCCTTATGTTTCCAATGGGTTTGTGGGGCGCGGCCTCGGCTCGGACCCGCTGGTGGCCGTGTCCGCCCCCATTCTTTCCCAAGGCGAGTTCCGCGGGATTGTCGAGGGATCGATCAAGGTGGATGAGTTCACCGCGCTTCGATCCAGCGCATTGCGTTCACGCGGTCAGGAAATGCTGGTAATCGACCGCGAAGAACGGGTGATCTACGCCAGTGCGGGACTGCCCTTCAAGTTCCAGCAATCCGTTGCCAATGCATCCTTCCTTGAAGGTGTGGAACACGAAGGCGCCAGTCGGGCAGTTCTGGACAAGGCGTCCATTCCGACTGGCAGCGCCTGGGTTTCGTGGGCGCGGTTGCATTCCGGTTGGCGCGTGGTCGTCTTCGAGCCTCGTCGGGAGGCGCTGGCGGGGATCTGGCGCCACGCCGCACAAACGGCGGCGGTGCTCCTGCTGGTCACGTTGCTGGTGATGATCGTGGCGCATCTGCAGATCCGGAACATCGCGCGGGCTGCGAATGCCACGCTGGACAACCTGCGCGCTATTGCGGCCGGAGAGCGCCGACCCGGGGCACCCTTGAACGATGTGCCCGCGGAACTGAAGCCCGTCGCCGAGCAGGTCGTGCAATTGGCGGAACGGCTGAAACAAGCCAATGCGGATCTGTCTGACGCGTTGGCCAGCGAGGCCGTCCTGACGGCCAACCTCAAGCATACCAACGAGCAACTCGAACAGACCGTGCAGCAACGCACCGCGGAACTGGAAGCCGCCAATGGCGAGCTCAAGCTGCTGAGCCAGACCGACGCGTTGACCGGCGCCCTCAATGTCCGCGGCTTGGACGCGTGCTACGCCGAGGCAACCGATGCCGGGGGCCGCCTTCGCTACCCTGTCGCCATCGTCATGTTCGACGTGGATTTCTTCAAGGCCTTCAACGATCGCTACGGACACCCCGCCGGAGACCAGGTGCTCAGGCGGGTCGCGGCCATCGCCCTGGCTGCGTTGCGTGGCGAACATGATCGGCTGGCCCGTGTCGGCGGCGAGGAGTTCCTGCTTTTCCTGCCCCACACTCCCGCCAGCGCAGCCATACAGATCGCGGAGCGGGTCCGGCAGGACCTGTACGAATTGGGCATGCCCCATGCCGATGCGACGGATGCTCGGGTCACGGTCAGCCTCGGCGTCGCCAGAGGTGAGGAAGGCGAACGTCTGGACCGCTTGCTTCAGCGCGCCGACGAGGCGCTCTATGCGGCGAAGGAAAACGGGCGCAACTGCTGGGCCGAGTGGGAGCCCAGGCTGGCCTAGCGCCGGCGGCGGCATCCACCGCCGTCCTCAGCGCTTGGCTCGCTGCTCCTTTTCCAACTTGTTCAGCGCAAGGCGCAAGCCTTCATCGCTGCCCAAGGCCACGTCGTAAAGACGCTTCCCTGCAATTTCGGCCGCGGCAACCCAATCGTGCCTGGCAGCCCCCAGAACGAAATCAGCGGCGCGATTGAGCGTCTTGTAACGAAGCCCATAAGCCTCGCGTGCGTGGTGGCGAAGAAAAGCATCGGCCACCCGAGGCGAGGCCTCGGTCACCTCTGCTTCTGGAATGGTCGCCAGTACCTCGCCGGGGTGAAGCTCCTTCGCAATGGTCATCAGCAACTGGGCTGTATCGATGTCCAGCCGTTGCCGCTCCTCACGCGAGCGCTGGCGGTCTCCTGGATTCAGCAGGTCACTCGCGCGGTTCTGGCAGGCCTGCCACAGTTCGCGCATTGACTGATCCAGGTACGGGTTCACGAATCTGTCCATGGAGCGGAAATTAGGGTCGCTTCCGTGAAGGCATCGGCACGAATGAAGCATCATTCTCGAGCTGTACCGAGTCTGTTCAGCGGCGCTTTATGCACCTCACCTGATCGATACCGCAATGACCGCGACACCACCATGATGACTCCAGGTTATTGAGCGGAAGCACAGCGCCCAGACTTATTCCTTGCGCGGCACCGGCACGACCCAGCGACGCTTTGGCGAGCGGATGCGCTTTAGCAGTGTGAGATGCCAAATCATTGCGGTAAGGCAGAAGACCCCAAAATCGTTGAGCGCTGCAGACGTCCCTACGTGTCGGGGTGGCTCGCGGAATAGGCACTGGGGCACGAGCACCAACCGAAGAAAAAAGGCGCGGAGTTCGCGCCTTTTTTCTCAGTGCAAGTCAGCGATTGCGCTCGTTGTCGTGGCGCGGCGCATCTTTGCGGGTGCGGTCCTGATCCTGTTCACGCTCGCTCGCTTGGCGCTGGCTGTCCTCGTTGCGACCCATGCCCTGCTGGCCGCGGTGCTCGTCCTTCTTCTGATTCTGGTTCTGGTTCGTGTTGTGAGTCGGCATTGCAGAAACCTCGTTTCAATTGCGCAGCGTTTGACTGCGGTCGCAGAGTGCAACCTACGGCATTCGAACCACGCGAAAGAATCGTAGGTTCTGCGTGATCGATTGCGCGTTCAGATAGCGAAGCTGAAGCCATGTTCACGGACACGCTGCCGCGCAAGCGTAGACTCGGCCCGGCCATGAAGATCGGCGTTTACCGTAATCCGACGTTGCGCGGCCCGCTTGTCCTGGTCTCGCTGTGCATGCGCCCGAGCATTCAGATCGAGCGCGTGATGGGACCATTGCTGATGCTAGGCGTCGTTGAGTCCGACGCCCCTGGCCGTGGGTTCGCGTGGTCGGTTCCGCTTGCAGCGCTGGGCACCGACATGCACGCCATCGTCGCCAATGCTGGCCAAATCACATGCCTGCTGCGGAACATCGATTCACGCGCCAGCGCCAGCGGCGCAATCATGCCCCAGGCAGCCGCCGATCGAACCCCGGACATCGTCGAATCAGAGTAAGCCCCGCACCGCGCCGGCCTCTTCGGGTTGAGCCGGCATGCCGTACGAAAGTATATTTGCGACCTACCCTCGGGCACTCCCCGCACGATGACGCCACCCTAGACCCCTGCCAACGGTCAACGCCCCTCCCCGGGCGTGGTGGTGTGTGCCTGCTTCCCTGATCCCCAAAAGGCGTGCGCCGGTGGCGCGCGCGGAGTGCTGTCCATGTCTGTTTCCTACACCCTGCGCGAGCAGTGGTTCGGCAATGTCCGCGGTGACCTGCTGTCCGGCCTACTCGTCGCACTGGCCCTGATCCCGGAGGCGATCGCGTTCTCCATCATCGCCGGTGTGGACCCCAAGGTGGGGTTGTACGCGTCGTTCTGTATCGCGGTCATTACCGCCATCGCAGGTGGCCGGCCCGGCATGATCTCGGCCGCCACGGGCGCGATGGCGCTACTGATGGTGGACGTGGTCAAGGACCACGGGCTGCAGTACCTGTTTGCGGCCACCATCCTCACGGGCATCCTGCAGATTGGCGCTGCGGCGCTGCGGTTGAACACGCTGATGCGTTTCGTGTCGCGGTCGGTGGTAACCGGCTTCGTCAACGCGCTGGCTATCCTGATCTTCCTGGCGCAACTGCCCGAGCTGATCGGCATGCCGTGGATGGTGTACGCGGTCTGCGCGGCGGCGCTCGCCATCATTTACCTGCTGCCGCGCGTCACCCGCGCGGTGCCCTCGCCGCTGGTGGCCATCGTGGTGATGACCGCGGTCGTGATGTGGCTGGGCTGGGATATCCGCACCGTCAGCGACATGGGCCAATTGCCCAGCGAACTGCCGCGCTTCCTGATCCCCGACGTGCCGCTGACGTGGGAAACGCTGCGGGTGCTGCTGCCGGTGTCGGCCACGCTGGCCGTGGTGGGCCTGCTGGAGTCGCTGATGACCGCGCAGATCGTGGAGGACATGACCGACACCCCCACCAACCGCCGCCGCGAGTGTGCCGGCCAAGGCTCGGCCAACATCGTCACCGGCCTGTTCGGCGGCATGGCCGGCTGCGCGATGATCGGCCAGTCGATGATCAACGTCTCCTCTGGCGGACGCGGGCGCCTTTCGTGCCTCATTGCCGGCGTCGTGCTTCTGGTGCTGGTGGTGTACGCCTCCGACTGGGTGGGGCGCATCCCGATGGCGGCACTGGTGGCGGTGATGATCATGGTCAGCATCGGCACCTTCCAGTGGAGGTCGTTTGCCGACATGCGCACGCACCCGCGCAGCGCCACGATCATCATGCTCGGCACGGTTATCGTCACCGTGGCCACGCATGACTTGGCCAAGGGCGTGCTCACCGGCGTGCTGCTGACGGCACTCTCGTTCACCCGCCGTGTCAGCGCGATGCTGCAGGTGGAGGACCACGACCGGGAGGACGGCGCCCGCGTCTACACGGTGAAAGGCGGGGTGTTCTTCGCTTCAGCGACGCAGTTCGGCAACAGCTTCGACTTCCTGCATTCGCCAAGGAAAGTGATCATCGACCTGAACCAGGCGCACTTCTGGGACCTCAGCGCGGTCGGTGCGCTGGACCGGGTGGTGCTGAAGCTGCGCGCGCATGGCGCCGACGTGGAGGTGGTGGGGCTGAACCATGCCAGCGAGACACTGGTGGAGCGCGTGGGCACCCACCGCAGTGCGGCGGCAGGGTTCAGCGCGGGCCACTAACGTGCGCCCGGCGTTGCTTCGCGCGGCCAACCGGGTCAGCCAAGCCAACCGGCGCGCCCGCTAATGCGGCACGCGCCGGATCCGCGAGACGTCATAGCCCAGCGCCGCAATCTGGCGGATGCGTGCCTCGTAGTCTGCCGCTGGAATCTGCGGAGTGCGCGCCATCAGCCACACATAGTCGCGCTTGCTGCGACCGACGATGGTCTGCTGGTAATCGTCGTCCACGTACACGATCACGTACTCGGCCTGGATCGGCCACACGAACTGCATGTCCCACACCGCGCCACGACTGCCCTCACGCACGGTGCCGACGGGGTACATGGTCTTGATCGGGGCGTCCAGAGAACCCTTTCGATAGCGGAACGTGGTCTGGATGCGGCCGTCAGAGCGCAGGGCATACGACTCCACCGCGGCATAGGCATCGCGCTCGGGGTAGGTGGGAATGTGCGCAATCACATACCAGTCGCCCATGAAGCGCGGGATATCCACGTGGGCAACCGGTGGGATGCTGGGCTTGACGCTGCCGGAGCGGCATGCGGCGAGGGCGACCATGAGGGCGATCACTACGGCCAATCGAAAGGGGGTCATGTCGGCTCCCCGTCACGGCCGGACGAAGCGGTAATGGGCGACCATCCATTCTTGCCCGTCGCGGTACCCGAACAGTTCCGCGCAGGCCATCCAGAACATGCGCCAGCGCTGGTTCCATAGCGGCGCCGCCGCCGCGCCGTAGGCTTCGCGCAACACCCCCATTACTGCGTCGCGGTTGCGATCGTGCCGCTCCAGCCAGTGGTTGGCCGTGCGCTCGTAGTGCGTGCCATCCAGCAGCCAGCGTTGCTCCAATCGCAGGTGTTCCTGGAAGAACAACAGCAGGTCGGCCGACGGCATCATCCCCCCGGTGAAGAAATGCCGGCCCATCCAGTTGTCCTCGCCCTGCGTCTCGAACGGATACATCACGGTCCTGTGCACGAAGATGTGCACGAACAGCACGCCACCCGGACGCAAGGCGTGGTGGATTCGCTGCATAAGCGCGGCATGGTTGTGCACGTGCTCGAACATTTCCACCGAGACGCAACGGTCATACTGCTGCGCCTCGAGCTGCAGGTCGTTGACGTCGCAGGTGATGACCTGGACGTTGCCCAACCCGCGCTCGGCACACCGGGCTTCGATGTAGGCGCGCTGGGAGTGCGAATTTGATACCGCAGTGATCCGCGCGTTGGGATATCGCTCGGCCATCCACAGGGTCAAGGATCCCCAGCCACATCCCAATTCCAGGATGTCCTGCCCATCGGCCAACGCCGCACGCTCGCCGTACAGCGCCAGCATCGCTTCCTCGGCCTGCTCCAGCGATTCCTTGCCGGTGGGGTAGAGGCAACTGCTGTACTTCAGCCGCTGTCCCAGGCAGTGCTGGAAGAACGCAGGTGGCAGTTCGTAGTGCTGGCGGTTGGCAGCGTCAGTGTGGAGGGCCACCACGCCTGTCCGCAGATCCTGCAGCCGTTGGCGCAGGCGCTCGGACTGGGCGGACACGCCGCCGGCAAACTCGTCCTGCAGGCGCTGGGCACACATGCGGCGGATGCCCGCGCGGATGACGGCATCATGCAGAAGGCCGCGTTCGGCCAATCCCAAGGGACCGTCGGCGGGGCGGTCAAGCGGCAACTCGGCGAGCGTGGTGTTCATCGGGTCCTGTCCTGTGCGTGGGGCCGCGGCGGCCACGGAATCAGCATCGAAGTGGTGCGTTGGTAGTCGCGGTAATCGTCCCCGCGGGTGCGCAGCGCCTGCGCCTCGGTAAAGGGAATGCCGCTGATCCAACGCAGGAACGCGTACATCAGCAGCGGTCCAAGCCAGGCCATCCATGCCCATGGCGAACCCACTGCGAGCGCGACATACGCAAACCAGTGCAGCCACTCGAAGAAGTAGTTGGGGTGCCGCGAGTAACGCCACAGTCCCTCGCGACAGGTGCGACCCCGGTTTGCGGGATTGGCGCGAAAGCGTGCGAGCTGGCGGTCGGCGACGCCCTCCCCGACCACGCTGACGGCCCCGATCGCCAGCGCGAGCGCGATCCATGGCCAGAACGTCGCCACCGGACTGCGCGACACCGCGGCAAACGGCAAGGCAAACAGCACGACCAGCAGTGCCTGGCCAGCGAAGAACAGGTAGAACTTGCCCTGGTGGTTATTCCAGTGCGTGCGCAGGTAGCGGTAACGCCCGTCCTCGGGTTCGTGCCGAACGCGCTGCCAGAGATGCACGGCCAGCCGCAGACCCCACAGGCCACCCAGAACGGCCAGTGCGGCGCGGGCAGGCGCAGCCCCATCGCCCATGGCCGCCAGCAGCACGGCGCTGGCACCGACGCAGGCCGTCCACAGCACGTCCACGATCCCGGCGTTGGCGTGCCTTCGCTGCCAGTGCCAGCCGGCCGTCATGATCAGCAGCGTAAGCACGCCAACGACCGCCAGGACCGAGAACAGGCTCATGCGCAGTCACCTGCACCGTAGCCGGGGCGCGCCATCAACAGGTGCGACACGCCGATGGAGCGCTCCAGGAAGCCGCCTTCGCAGTACGCGAGGTAGAACTCCCAGAGGCGGATGAAGCGCTCATCGAAGCCCTGCTCGCGCACCTCCGGCAGGCGCGCGAGGAAGCGCTGACGCCACGCCCGCAGTGTGTATGCGTAGGACAGGCCGAAGTCCTCCTGGTGCAGCACCTGCAGGTCGCTGGCGCGCGTCTTCGCCTGGTACAGCGCGTTCAAGGACGGGATGAAGCTGCCGGGGAACACGAAGCGCTTGATGAAGTCCACCGTGTCGCGCGCCTGGACGTAGCGGTGGTCTTCGATGGTGATGGCCTGCAGCAGCGCTCGACCACCGGGCCGCACCAGCCGCCCCAACTGCCCGAAGAACGTGTCCAGGTACTGTGCCCCGATCGCCTCCACCATCTCGATCGACACCAGCTTGTCGTACTCGCCGCGAAGGTCGCGGTAATCCTGCAGCAGCAGGGTGACGCGATCCTGCAGGCCCGCCTCGGCCGCGCGCTGGGTGGCCAGTGCGTGCTGCTCGCGGGAAATGGTCGTGGTGGTGACATGGCACCCGTAATGGCGCGCCGCATGCAGTGCGAAGCCACCCCAGCCGGTGCCGATCTCGATGACCCGGTCGTCGGGCGACAGCGCCAGCTTGGTGCACACCGCGTCGAGCTTGCGCCGGGATGCCGTCTCCAGCTCGTCGTCCTCGGCCGCGTACATCGCGGACGAGTACATCAGGTCCGAGGACAGGAACAGCGAGAAGAAATCATTGCCGAGATCGTAGTGCGCGGCGATATTGCGCCGGCTGCCCGCGCGCGTGTTGCGGCGCAGGGCATTCCAGCCGCGCAGGGCCAGCCCGCCCGCCCGCGCCAGTCCGCCTTCCATGCCGTCCAGCAGCGCGCGGTTGCGCACCAACAGACGCACCAACGTGACCAGGTCGTCGCATCGCCAATGGCCTTGCAGATAGGCCTCACCGGCGCCGACGCTGCCCTGTGCCGCGACCAGCCGATAGAACGCCGCATCGTCCACGTGCACGTGAACCGCGGGCAGCCCCGCCGGTCCCGAGTCACCGAAGCGCTGTTCGCCCAATGCATCGCGCACCACCAGCACACCGCCGCGCAGGTCGCTGAAGCGCGCCAGCAATTGGGTGCGGAGCCAGCGTTCCAACGCGCCATACGTGGCGATCGGGGTACTTGGATGTGCGATCTCGTTCATGGCTGCTCACGTGCAATGGAAGGGTGGTCGTGCACCGGCGTGCGCTTGAGCCACAAGCGCAACGCCTGCCAATGGATCGCGCCGATCACCTGCGTGGTCATCAGCGGGTAGCGCCACAACACGCGCGCCAGCGAGGGGCCGTCCAGTGGGCGGCGCTGCAAGGACAGCGTGGCGTCGAAGGCACGCCCGCCCGACCGCGCCACCTGCATGTGCACGCGCAAGGCCTCGCCAGGCGTGTTGAAGCGCCAGCGGTACTGGCAGTCCATTGGCAGGAAGGGCGAGACGTGGAAGGACTTGTCGAATCCCCATTCCCAGCCATCGCCCTGTGGCTTGCCGTCGCAAACAGGCAACACGTAGCTGTGGCGCTCGCGCCAGGGGGTGTTGGTGATCTCGGCCAGCACCGCCTCCAGCGTCTGGCCGTCGCGCTGGAAGCAGTAGTAGAAGCTCACCGGATTGAACACGTAGCCGAAGTAGCGCAGGTGCGTGAGCAGGCGGATCGGCCCGTCGGGGCGATGCCCGAGGTGGGGTGCCACGCGGTCACGAACGGCATCGCTCAGCGGCTGCGCGTGCGGCGCCAAATAGTCATTGCGACGGAATTCGGCAATGTTGGGGCGGTTGACAGACCACAACCAGCGCGGCGCCAGCGTCGACTCGACCTCATCCAGGTCCAGGTACAGCTGCGCCATGCGGTACTGGAACGCATGCGGACGCGGCGCATGGCGGCGGTGTTGCACGCGGCCTTCGTAGACGGCGCTGGCGGTCGGCGCTGCGCTCATGCGGGCACCGGCTCCTCGTGCGCGACCTGCACGCACGTAGGCGCAACATCCTGACAATAAGGATCAAGCGCGGCCACCACATCTCGCGCGCTGCGGATCCCATCTTCGTGGAAGCCCCAGCCCCAGTAGGCACCGGCGAACCATGTCCGACGCTGACCCTGGATCTCGGACCGACGCTGCTGCGCGGCCACCATCGCGTGGTCGTACACCGGGTGCCGGTAATGCATGCGTTTCAGCACGCGCGCCGGATCGATCGCCTCGCTGCGGTTGAGCGTGACCACGAACGGCTCCGGCGACTCTACCCCCTGCAGCACGTTCATGCAGTAGCTGACCGTGCAGGGCGCCTCCGGATCGCGAGGCACATGCGCATTCCACGCCGCCCAAGCCTTGCGTCGCCGCGGCAGCAGGCGGGCGTCGGTATGCAGCACCGTGTCATTGGACTGGTAGCGAATGGCGCCCAGGATGCTGCGCTCGCGCTCGTCGGCATCGTGCAGCAATTCCAGCGCGTCGTCGCTATGACAGGCGAGCACGACGTGATCGAAGCGCTCCCGGCTGCGGGCCGTCTCCAGCTCGACCCCTTGCTCATCTCGGCGTACTGCCTCCACCGGGCACCCGAGTCGCTCCTGAACGCGCCAACGCTTCCGCAGGGCCCGCACATACGTGGCCGACCCGCCCTGCACCACCCGCCACGGCGACCGCCGCCCCAGCGACAGCATCTGGTGGTGCGCCATGAACTGCACCAGGTAGCGTGCCGGGAACTCCAGGATGCGGCTCGGCGGCGACGACCACAGCGCCGACGCCATCGGCACCAGGTGCTCGTCGCGGAAGGCGCTGCCGTAGCGGCCCGCACGCAGGTACTCGCCCAACGTGGGCCCCGGGCCCTCCTCCTCCAGCAAGGCCGGGGCCTCCCGGTAAAAGCGCGCCAGGTCCGCCAGCATGCCAAGGAAGCGCGGTGACAGCAGGTTTCGCCGCTGGCAGAACAGCGCATCCAGCGACGTGGCGTTGTACTCCACGCCGCTGCGCTCGCTATGCACCGAGAAACTCATCGTGGTGGGCTGCGACGCCACACCGAGCGTCTCGAACAAGGCGCTCAGCAGCGGATAGTTATCCGGGTTGAACACGATGAAGCCGCTGTCGATGGCGTAGCGCTGCCGGGCCATCTCCACATCGTGGGTGTGCGTGTGCCCCCCGACGTAGTCGTTGCCCTCGAACAGCACCACTTCGTGCCGGCGCGACAGCCACCATGCCGACGCCAGCCCCGCGATGCCCGAACCGACCACTGCAATGCGCATGCTCAACCCCTTGCCTTGGCCAACACCCAGGCCGGGATCGGCTTGAGATCGTGCACCAGTCCCAGCGCGGCCAGCAGGCGCAGGCCGTACCAGGTGATGTCCACCTCCCACCAGCGAAAGCCCTGTCGCGCCGTGCCCGGGAAAAAGTGGTGGTTGTTGTGCCAGCCCTCGCCAAAAGTCAGCAGCGCAAGCCAGGCGTTGTTGCGGCTGTCATCACGGGTATCGAAGCGGCGGCGGCCAAACCGGTGCGCCAGCGAGTTGATCGTGACCGTCACGTGGAACAGCACCACGGTGGAAACGAAGAAACCCCACACCAGCAACTGCGGGCCGTCGGTGCCCAGCTGTGGTGCCACGTGCTGCAACAGTTCTCCGGCGGCGTACAGCACGGCCGCCAGCAGCACCGGCACCAACGTATCGAAGCGGTCCAGCCAACGCAGTTCCGGATAACGGGCCAAGTCGGGAATGCGCGCCCAATCGGTGCGGAAGCCCTCACGGGTCAGGAACCAGCCGACGTGGCTCCACCAGAAGCCACGCTGCGTCGGCGAATGTGGGTCACCCGGCGTGTCGGCGTGCCGGTGGTGGTTGCGGTGGTGCGCCGCCCACCACAGCGGCCCGCGCTGCACGCTGGATGCGCCGATCAGCGCAAACGCAAACTGCACCGCGCGCGAGGTGCGGAACGTACGGTGCGAAAAATAGCGGTGGTAGAACCCGGTGATGGCGAACATGCGCACGGCATACAGCGCCAACGCCACGCCCACCGCTGTGGCCGACACCCCGACCCACAGCACCGCCACGCACGCCACGTGCATGCCAATGAAAGGCAGGGCGCGCAACCAATCGATGCGATTGCCCCCCTCGGAGTCCTCCTCAACCGGCGCCTGGGTGTCAAACCACCGGGACACGGTGGTCAGCATGCGCGTGGTCAACGGTTGGGGGGAAATCACGGGGGCGGTCATCGCGCACTTCTCCATTTCATCCACGGCGCATACGCATGCCCGGACGAATTGGATGCACGCGCCGCGCTCATCCCCCGCATCGGCCCACCAGTGGGGAGGTCAGTGCCCGTTGCAGCGCGCCGGCATCCGCGGGTGCGGGCGCTTGGGGAAACACGATGCGCACGTCCTGATGCCGCCCCGAGGCGTCGCGGATCGTGGCAATGCCGGCAAACTCCAGCAGCCGCCGGTCCTCGCTGGCGTAGGTCAACTCCATCGACGGGGCTGCGAACCCATACCAGCGGTCCAGGCGCATGGTCATGCGTTGCGCTTGCACGCCGCGCCAATGCACCTTGGGACCGGGCTGCACCCGGACCGGAACGAAGCCCATCCGGCTGGGCACCAGGAATGGCTGCGCCAGTTCACGGCCGGCGCGCAACCGATCCCAGTGCTGGCGCACGCTGGCGTCGAAGCCCGCATCGATCACGGCCCCGGGCGGCATCTCCACCCGGCGCTCGCGCAGCGGGGCCCGGGCGTGCGGGCGGACATAGACCACCCGGCCACCTGGCGTACTGCGCACCCCTTCGCGGTAGCCATCGCGCGCGTCCTCGAAATCGAAGTCCGGCGCGTGCGGCGCGGTACGCTCCAATACCGTCTTGCGCGCAAAGGGGCGACCGTCCGGGCACCGGTACAGCACCAGGCGACGTGCCGTAGCGCCCTCGCGGTACAGCCAGTGCGACTCCCGGTACAGCAGCGCACCGCCGTCGCGGGCATGGGCCAGCGCGTCCTGCGCGAGGACCGGGGCACGGGCCCCGGCGGGACTGGCGCCCAGCACGGCGAGCACGCCCACGAACAGGGGAAGCAAGCGGGTGGGTGGATGCATGGGATGACCCTCTGGCCAGAACTCGCCCCTCTACGGGGCCAAGGCCCCCGCGGATGCAGCGGCAAGGCGCGCGGACCTGCCCGGCCGGCGCATCCAATCCGCCCGGACTTGCGTATGCACGGTCAATCACGATCAGCAGCAGAGACGTGGCTTACCATGCCTGTCAGGTTCACCAGGAGCGCCCGCCCCTCCGGGGCAACACGGACCATGTCCACGCCCACGGCTTCCGCCAAGGACACCCACGATTGGGCCGGCGAAATGGTCGCCGTGGCGCGCTTGCGCGACCGCGACAGCTTCATGCGCATCTACGACCACTTCATGCCGCGCCTGTGCCTGTACTTGCGCGGCCTGGGCAACCCCGAGGCCGTGGCCGAGGAGCTCACGCAGGAGTCGCTGTTGCGCCTGTGGCAGCGCGCCACCCTGTACGACCCCCAGCAGGCCGCTGTGTCGACGTGGCTGTTCCGCATCGCCCGCAACCTCCACATTGACCGCATCCGCCGCGAGCCCCACTGGGCGCAGATGCTGGAGGAAGGGCATGCGGAGGCCGAGCCTGATGCCGACCGTTCGTTCACCACCGCCGAAGACTATGCCGAGCACGAACACCTCAAGGGCCGCATCGACGAGTTGCCAGCCACGCAGGCACGGTTGATGCGGATGTCGTACTTCGAGGCCAAGAGCCACCAGGAAATCGCCGACGAGCTGGCCATGCCGCTGGGGACGGTGAAGTCCCACCTGCGGCGCGCGTTCCTGCGCCTGCAAGGCCAATTGCGAGGTGCGCAATGAACCCGCACCACCACCTCGACCCCTCCACGCTGGTCAGTTATGCGGCGGGCGGCCTAACCGTGGAAATGGCCGTGGTGGCCGCCACGCACCTGGCCACCTGCGCCCACTGCCGCGAGCGGCTGCAAGAGGCCGAACGCATTGGTGGCTGCCTGATCGAACAGCAGCAGCCGCTGCCCTCGCCCGTGCCGGAGCAGCGCCATGCACAACTGCGCGACGCGATGTTGCGGCAGCTGGATGACGCACCCCCTGCCCTGCCCCCCGCGGCTGCACGCAGCGCACCCTACGAGGAAGAGGACCGCCTGCCTGCACCGCTGCACCCGTACTTCGGCACCTCGTACCGCGCATTGAAGTGGCGGTGGATGGCCCCGGGCGTGCACTGCATCCGCGCCCCCGGCACCCGCAGCGGCACGCTGCTGCTGCTGAAGATCGGCCCCGGGCGCAGCATGCCGGTGCACAGCCACGGCGGCACGGAGCTGACCCAGATCCTGCGGGGCGCGTACCACGATGCGTTGGGCCACTTCGCCCCCGGCGACGTGGCCGACCTGGACAGCAGCATCGAACACCAACCGGTGACCGTGCCGGGCACCGCCTGCATCTGCGTATCAGCGTTGAATGCGCCGCTGCGGTTCTCGGGCTGGATGGCGCGGCAGTTGCAGCCGCTGTTCAAGCTTTAGGCGCGAGTTTCCACCGGGCGTAGTTCAGACGCCCGACGGCAGCCGCGACCGCATGGCCCGGCGTCGGTCGTAGGAGCGGCCGTCGGCGATGAAGTGACCGTCACCGACGGCATGAATGAGGCGGCGCTCCTCGCGCTTGGCGTCGATGTGCGCCGCCACGCCTTCCAGCACCACGATGTCGTGCTTTCGCACGATGTCCACGACCCGGCACTCGATGTTGGCCAGGCACTCGGCAATCAGCGGCGCGCGGACCTGCTTGCCGGGCACTGCTGTCAAACCAAAGAGCTCGAACTTTTCCGTGTCGACGCCCGAGCAGGTGCCCACGCCCACCACGGTGTCGAGCAGGTCAATGGTGGGCACCGCGATCACGCACTCGCGCGTCTTGCGCAGCGCTTTGTAGGAATGGTTCCAGACCCCAGTGGTCAGGGCGAAGCGCGGGGTGAAATCCAGCACCATCGTCCAGGAGATCGTCATGATGTTGGCGCGCAGCCCGTCGTGCGTGGTGACCAGCACCACCGGGCCCGGCTCGATGAGAGTGAAGGCCTTGGATAAGGGCAACGATCTCATTAGAGCGATCCCGATGAGGCGGCGCCGTCGAGGCGAGACCAACGAGGCTGTCGACCGGTGCCGCGTCGCAAGGAGAACCCAGTCGAGCCGCAAAGCAGCTTACTGCGAATGGGTCGGGGCAGCCACCAGCTGCCGCGCCATTCATCGGACGTCACGCCACGCGCTCTAGAAAGCCGCCTACGCCAGAGTGACTTCGCCCCCGCTTCACAGAACAGCCCTCTTCGCCTCACACGCCAGGCGCAGACTCACCCCACATCCACCCGGGGACGCCGCCATGACCACCGATCTCATCTTCCACCGCAGCCCGCTCTGGCGTCGCATCCGCTGGGTGGTCTGGGGCGGCGCGGCTGCCTTGCTGGTGCTGCCGCTGGTCGCCATGCAGTTCACCACCGAGGTCAACTGGACCGGCTTCGACTTCGCGGCGATGGCGGTGATGCTGGGCACCGTATGCCTGGCATTCGAGCTGGCGGTGCGCGTGGCCCGCAGCCACGCCTATGTGGTCGGCGCGGGAGTGGCGGTGGTGACGGGGTTTCTGCTGACGTGGATCAACCTGGCCGTCGGCATCATCGGCAACGAGAACAATCCCGCCAACCAGATCTTCTTTGGCGTGCTGCTGGTGGCGATGTTCGGCGCGGTGCTGTCGCGGCTGCAGCCGTTGCGGCTGGCGCGCGCGATGGAAGCGACCGCCGTGGCGCAACTGGCGGCCGCGGTGGTCACGTTCTTCCTGGAGCAGACCCACGTGTGGGTCCTGACCGGCTTCTTCGCGGCGATGTGGCTGCTGTCGGCGCAGTTGTTCCACAAGGCAGCGCGAGAGCACGTCAGCGCAAGTTGATCCACAGGCGCAGATCGCGCGCGGCTGAACGCAAACGACTACGCCCCGCGCTGCGCCAACCAACGGTCGAGATAGTTGGCAAACGCCTGCCGGTCGCGCGCATGCAGGGCGGCTGGGCCGCCAGTCTGCACGCCGGCGCCGCGCAGCTCTTCCATGAAGTTGCGCATCGACAGGCGCTCGGCCATGTTGTCGGCCGTGAAGGGCTCGCCGCGCGGGCTGACGGCCACGCCGCCCTTCTCAATCACCCGAGCCGCCAGCGGAATGTCCTGGGTGACGACCAGGTCACCGGCCCCAAGGCGCTCGACGATGGCGGTATCGGCCTCGTCGTAGCCGCCCTGCACCTGCAGGGCGCGAAGGTAACGCGACGGTGGACAGCGCAACCAGTGGTTGGCGACCAGCGTCACGTGGACCCGCGCACGCTCCGCGGCCCGAAACAGGATTTCCTTGATCACGCCCGGGCAGGCGTCGCCGTCGACCCAGATCTGGGGCGAACCGGCGGCGTCAGCGCTCACGCTTGGTCGGTGGCGGGATCGCGTCCGGGCTCGGCGGTCCGGGCGGAATCGACCGGCTTGGCTTCTTCGCGCGCGGCGCGCTTCTTGGCAGCCTTTTCATCCTGCTGCTTCTTCTTGGCGATCTCGCGCTGGCGCTTTTCAAACGAGTAGTTGGGTTTAGCCACGTTGGCTCCTGATACGACGGTGAAAGGGGATTGGATCGGGGGCTCAGCGCGCCTTGGTCCGCGCCGACCGGGTGCTGGCCTGCGGCGCGGGCGCGCGCTCCAGCGAGGGCGTCACCGGGGTCTCGCCCTTGCGGCGCAACGGGGTGGTGCCCAGCACCTCCACGTGGCCACCCGCCTTACGGAACTCCTCCACCTCCTCTGCGAGGCGCTCGTGCGTCAGCGTCTTGTCGTGGACGGGCTTGGTGAATACCGACGCGACGTTGCTGGCGCCGCTCTTGCCGCGAGGGCTGGACATGGAGATGTTCCTTTTCGAATTGGCCGGGGTCATTTCAGCGCGAGCGGGATATGGCGGTGCCCTTGTTCGGCGTATTCCTGGCGCACGGCCTGGCAGTACGGGCCATTCATCACGAACCGGCGGCAGACAGAGGGACGGCTGCCGTAAATTCCGCAGTTCATGCGGGCACTGTCCAGCGCCACGCACCAGCCGTCCTCGTCGTGGGCCATGACGTGCAGGCCACTGGGAAGCACCGTCGTCAGGTGGGGCGGCGGGTGGTCCTCGGGCTGCAGGACGACCGTCAGGCGACAGCAAACGGCATCGCAGCGCGAACAGTCGGCCGGGGGCGGGGTGTCGGACGGTTGCTGGGCGGTCAAGACGACGCCAGGCGGTGGAAGGCAGGGGGCATGGTCGCTCCTGGGGGCCTCACCCCACGAAGGGGTGGTTCACACATGAAAGGGAGCGAGGCGAAGCCTGCTGCGCGACCGTACGCAGGGAGCTGCACGCACGGATACCCCCCATCCTACAGGACGGGGGCGTTGGCGGCCGACACCGGGGGGCGGGCCTACATCCGGCTGACGCGGAACTTGCGCCCCTTGATCTTGCCCTCGCGCAGGCGGGCCAAGGCTTTGTCGGCCTGTCCGCGGGCAATCGCCACGTATGAACGGGTGGCAAACACGTCGATTTTGCCCACCGCCGCGACCGGCAGCCCGGCGTCGCCGGTCAACGCGCCGACGATGTCGCCGGGGCGCAGCTTGTCGGTCTTGCCGGCGTCGATGCGCAGCGTGACCATCGCCGCCACCGGCGCGCTCTTGGCCTTGCCGGCCAGCGGGGTGGCCTTGTCCCAGCGCAGCGGCGTGCCGCCCTGCCGGGCCTGGATGGGCTCGGTGCGGTTCACTTCGCGCGGGGCCACCAGGCTAAGCGCTAGGCCCGCCTTGCCGGCGCGCCCGGTGCGGCCGATGCGGTGCACGTACACGTCCGGGTCGGTGGGCAGCTCGTAGTTCACCACGGCGGCCAGGTCGTGCACGTCCAGCCCGCGCGCGGCCACGTCACTGGCGACCAGCACGTTGCAACTGCGGTTGGCGAAGCGCACCAGCACCTCGTCGCGGTCGCGCTGATCCATGTCGCCATGCAGCGCCAGGGCGGTGAACCCGTAGTGGCTCAGCGAACCGACCACTTCCTCGGTGTCGCGGCGCATGTTGCAGAACACCACGCACGACTCGGGACGGTATTCCAACAGCAGCGCCGCCAGCAGCGGGGTCTTCTTCGCCGGCTCGACCTCGTAGAAGCGCTGCTCGATGGCGGTGTGCTGCTCGCCGCCTTCCACGGTGACTTCCACCGGATCGCGCAGCATCGCGGTGGCCATGGCGCGGATCGCCTCGGGGAACGTGGCGGAGAACAGCAGGCCCTGCCGCTCCTTGGGCAGCTTGCCGACGATCTCCTTGATGGGCTCCTCGAAGCCCATGTCGAGCATGCGATCGGCCTCATCCAGCACCAGCGTGCGCACGCCGCGCAGGTGCAACGCTTTCTTGCGCAGCAGCTCCTGCAGGCGGCCGGGGGTGCCAACCACCACCTGCGGGTCGTGGGTTTCCAGCGAGGCCAGTTGCGGGCCCAGCGGCATGCCGCCGCACAGCACCGACACCTTTAGGTTGGGGATGCCCACGGCCAGCTTGCGCAGCTGCTTGCCCACTTGGTCGGCCAGTTCGCGTGTCGGGCACAGCACCAGCGCCTGGGTCTGGATCTTGGTCGCATCGATGGTGTGCAGCAGGCCGAGGCCGAAGGCGGCGGTCTTGCCGCTGCCGGTGGGTGCCTGCGCCAGCACGTCGCGGCCGTCGAGGACGGCCGGCAGGCTGTGCGCCTGCACCGGGGTCATGGCGGTGTAGCCCAGTGCGTCCACGCCCTGCAGCAGGGCGGGGGTGAGCGCGAGGGAGGCGAAATCGGTGGCGGCCGGGCCGGGGGCGGCGGCGGCAGCGGGGGCGGTGTCGGTCATGCGCCATTTTCGCAGCTATTGGCCGCGCCTGCGCTGTGCCCCCCCATCGCGCCCGGGCGGACGATGGCCCCGCCCACCCGACGGCGTTCGGCTACGCTGGCGCCATGTCCGCCTGGTACCTCTACATCCTCGAATGCCGCGACGGCAGCCTGTACACCGGCATCACCGTCGACGTGGAGCGGCGTTTCGCCCAGCACGTGGCGGGCAAGGGCGCGCGCTACACCCGGGCTCGGCCGCCGCTGCGCGTGCTTGCCACGTTCCCCTACCCCGACCGTGCAAGCGCCAGTCGTGCGGAGCATGCCGTCAAACGCCTGCCAGTGGCGCGCAAACGGGCGCTGTATGCGCAGGGGGCGACCTCGCCGGACCTGCCCCGTTTCACCAACGACGGTGACTGAGCACCTCCGGGTCTACGCAGACCTTGCGCCCCGTGGGCCACGCTGCGAACCTGAGCGCCGTCCCCACGGCCAGCGCCCATGCAACAGATCGATTTCCACCTCGACCGCGACTTCGTTGAACTCAATCAGCTGCTCAAGCTGGTGGGGCTGTGCGACAGCGGCGGCGCGGGCAAGGCCATCGTCGCCAGCGGCGCGGTGCAGGTGGACGGCGTGACCGAACTGCGCAAGACCTGCAAGATCCACGCGGGCCAGGTGGTGACGCTGGAAGACATCGAGATCCACGTCATCGCGGACTGAGGCACGTCGCGATGGCGCATCGCGCGCGGGCGCGCGATCCGCTCATTGGCCGGCACCGTGCGTGCGGCACCGGCCTTGTTTCCACTAGCGCGCCTTACGGCTCGCGTACCGGCATGCGCGGCAGCTTCTCTTCGCGCGTGGCCGCGTGCCAGGCAAACGTGGCCACCACCGCAGCGGACTGCTTCAAGTCCTCGGGCACCACGTGGTCCAGCACGTCCAGATGGGTGTGGTGGACGTTGCTGAAGTAATCCAGCCGATCCTGCACGAACTGGAAGCCCGGCAGGCCGATGCGGTCGAACGGCACGTGGTCGGTGCTGCCCGTGTTGCGGTGGGTCACGGTGGTGGCGCCCACGTCGTTCAGCGGTTGCAGCCACGCGGCGAAGATCGGCGCCACGGCCGTGTTCTCCTGGGTGTAGATGCCACGGATGCGGCCACCGCCGTTGTCGAAATTGAAGTACGCGCTCAGCTTGGCGTGCGCCGGCTTGCGCTGCAGCGGGCCGGTCGACTCGCGCAACGACAGCGGCAGCTTCTTCTGCTGCGGGTCGGTGGGTTCCGGCCAGCCGCCGTAATGGCGGGTGACGTACTCGCTGGAGCCCAGCAGCCCCTGTTCCTCGCCGCCCCACAGCGCGATGCGGATGGTGCGGCGCGGCTTGGCGCCCACCGCCTTGAGGATGCGCATGGCCTCCATCATCACCGCCACGCCCGCACCGTTGTCGGCCGCGCCGGTGCCGGCGTGCCACGAGTCCAGGTGCGCACCGATGATCACCACCTCGTCCTTCAACGCGCCATGGCCCGGGATCTCGGCGAAGGTGCTGTGGCCCATCTCGTCGGTGTCGCCGGTGAAGCGCGCATCCACGTTCACCCGCAGGCGCATCACCTGCTTGCGCTCCAGCGCGCGCATCACCGCGTTGTAGTGCTCGGCCATCATGGTCAGCGCGGGCACGCCCACCGGCTCACCGGCCTTACGCGAGCCGCCGCCACCCAAGCGGATGATGCCGTTGTCCCAGCTGCTGATGGACACGGTGGCCAGCACGCCTTCCTCGGCCAGGAAGGTGTTGGTGGCTGCGGCCAGCTCGATCTCGCCCAGTCGCTCCTTGGCGTCCTTGGCCCGCTTCGCGGGATCGCGGTCTTTCGGCACGGTGAACGCACGCAGCTCGTCCAACTCGTGGTCGTCATAGCGGTCGCTGTCGGGCTTTTCGCCGGGCTTGTACTCGCGCGCGGCATCCAGGAACACAATCTTGCCGCGCAGCTTGCCGCGGTGCTTGTCCAGGTCGTCGCGGGTCTTGAGCGTCACCGCGATCGCCTCGCCTTCCACCGTTCCCGCCGTGCCCGGCGTCCACGCCTTGGGCAGCGCGTGCAGCGGGAACGGCCGCGGCGCAAGGACCTCGACACTCGCGCTGCGGAACTCCCAGCCGCGACCAAACGGGCCGAAAGCCTCGTCGTGCACATTGGCCAGACCCCAGCCCGACAGACGCTCGCGCGCCCAGGCGTTGGCCTTGGCCATGCCGGGCGAATTGGTCAGGCGTGGGCCAACGTCCTCGGTGAGCTGCGACAGGGTCTGCATGACTTGGGAGCGATGGAAGGCTTCCTGCCGGATCTTGCCGACCATGGCGTGGTCGACGGGTTCGGTGGCGCGCGCGGCGCCGACCAGCCCCAGGCACGCGGCCAGGGCAATGAGGCAATGCTTCACGGTGGTCCCCTGTGGATCGGCTAACCCGTCGATTCTAGGCGCAGACCCCCACCGTCACGTGTGTCGATGGTTGGGGGCCACACCGTGCCGAATCGGGGCCTTGGGCCGGCGCTCACCGCGTCCTGTGCCGCTTGGGCGCGATGCACGCTGTTGAACGATGGATATTGGAACGCCGCACGCCGGATGCCGTTGACCGGCCGGGGCGGCGGCCGCTCAGGCGTAGCGCTGCTGACGGACCCGCTCGTACAGGCACACCGCGGTCGCCGCGCCCACATTCAGCGACTCCACGCCCGGGTGCATGGGAATGCGCAGCCGCACGTCGGCACGCTGGAACACCGCCTCGGACACGCCTGCGCCTTCGCTGCCCATGGCGAGGACCAGGTCTCCTCGCAGGTCGGTGTCGTAGAGGTCGGTGGCCTGCGCCAACGTGGTGATGGCCACGCGGCCCGCAAAGGCCGCCAACGCCTGCAGCGGGTCCACACGTTCGATCACCGGCACGACGAAGTGCGCACCCATCGCCGCGCGCAGCACCTTGGGCGACCACGCGTCGGCCGCGCCCAGCGCCAGCCACACCTGGTCCACGCGCGCGGCCGCGGCGGTGCGCAGGATGGAGCCAACGTTACCCGGGTCCTGCACCCCATCCAGCAGCAGGCAGCAGCCGTCGGTGCGCAGCGGGGGGGCCTCGGGGATGCCGGTCAGCGCCAGCAGGCCCGTGGTGCTCGGCAACTGCTCAATCGCATCGAACAGCTCGGCGGCCAGCACCGTCGCCGGCGCGAAATGCGCCGCCAGCAACGCCGAGACTTCGCCGCGATGCTCGCTGCCTTCGCGCACGAACAGGCGCTGCAGCGGCCAGTCCGCGTCGCGCGCCGCCGCGATCAGATGCGTGCCCACCAGCAACGTCTGTTGGGAGACGTGACGCTCGCGGCGCTGCTCCGCCAGCTTGACCAGATGCTTGACCACCGGGTTCTGTCGGGAACGGATGATGTCCAAGGGCGCCGGCCTGAAAGGGGATGCGGGAATTGTCGCCGCGTGACGGCGCCGTCGCCAGCCGCTTTGCGGGCGACCTGAATGCGGCAATCGGCCGAAGCGGCCGTTTCACGCCCTGCCAACTCCCGCCGCGCGAGGCTGTGGCCACCCCCCTTCCCCCCAAAGGAGCCCACGATGAACGTTCAATCCGTCATGACCGCCAATCCCGCCTGCTGCACGCCCAAGACGCCGCTGCGCGACGTGGCGCAGATGATGGTGAAGCACGACTGCGGACAGATTCCGGTGGTCGACGATGCCGGCACGCCGCTGGGCGTGATCACCGACCGCGACATCACCGTGCGCATGGTGGCCTCCGGCCGCGACACGCTGCATGGCTGCGCGGCCGATGCGATGAGCAGCCCGGCGCAGACCGTGCGCTCGGACAGCCCGTTGAAGGATGCCGTCTGCCTGATGGAGGCGTCGAAGATTCGCCGCGTGCCGGTGGTGGACGCCAAGGGCCACCTCGCCGGCATGGTCTCGATTGCCGACCTGGCACTGCACGGCAAGGACGAGGCCACCGTGGAGGTGGTCAAGGAAGTCTCCGAGCCCAAGCACTGAGTCCCCACGAGCACTTGGCCCCCACGTCGTGGTCGTGAGCAGGTCGGGCGCGCTGCCCGGCCTGCGCTGCCTGTGTCAGGGACGGCGCAGCGCAAAGAACGGAAGCTCGGCGCGCACCCGGTAGCCGAGATGCTCGTACAGCGCCTTCGCCCGGGTGTTGGCCGGACTGACGTGCAGGAACGGCGTGGCACCGCGCGCCAGCGTGTCATTGGTGAGGAACGCGGTAAGTCGGCTCGCCAGCCCGCGCCCCAGGAAGTCGGGGTGCGTGCAGATGGCGCTCATCTCGACATGCTGGTCGGTGCCCAGCCGCTCTCCGATGATAGCGGCCAACCGATCGCCTTCGTAAATACCGAAGTACCGCCCCAGCTCCATGGTGCGGGCGCGGAAGTAGTGGGGATAAACCAGCGCAGTCAGCGCCAGCACGTCCGCGCGGTGCACGTCACTGAGCGGAATGATTTGCGGCCCCGCGACCACGTCCAGCGGCACCTCGCACACCATCTGTGCCAACGGGCCAAACGGCTCCAGTGTCCAGCCCTCCGGCACCTGCGGCGTAACGCCGAGCAGGTAGACGCTTTCGCCCGGGGCCACCAGCGTCCCTAGGGCTTCGTCGGCGTTGAGTCCCCCTTCGGCCACCCCCAGGAACGGCGCGACTTCGGCCGGGAAACGCGCGACGCCGTCCGCGCGCTGCGCAACGTGCGCGTGCCGGGTCTGCAGCGAGGACCAGAACGGATTGTCGAGAAGTGTTTCGCGCATGGGCGTGGCCTTTTTCCCAAGGGTAGCCAAGCGGGAGCCGCTTCGGAGCGGCCTACGGCCAATGGACTGCCATTAGCGCCGCAGTCTTCCTTTCCGAGTGGCCTATGCGAGTGGCTCGACCGTGTCGCCTACCCGGACCACGCCCGCCGAACGCGGGATCAGGTGCTGACCGAAGGTCACGCCATCCGGGGTGCGGCGGTAACGAGTGAGCGTGCGCAGCGGCTCGCCATCCGGATCGCGCTCGCCGCGTGCGGGATCAATGGTGATGAACACGCAGCGGGTGCAGGCCTTGGCCACGTCGAAGACGACATTGCCGATGCGCACGCGGGTCCAGTCATCCTCGGCATGCGGGGGCGCGCCGTCGACGACCAGATTGGGCCGGAACTGCAGCATCGACACCGGCTTGGCCAGCCGTTCGTTCAATGCATCCAACGCCGCCTGCGTGATCAGCATCAGCGGGTGGCCGTCGGCGAAGCTGACTTCGTCACCGGGACGTGCGCGGGTTGACTGCACCGGTCGGTGCACGTCATCGTCCATGTACACCAACCGCACGGGTCGCTGCAGGTAGGTGCTGAGCCAGGCATCGGCCGCGGCACCCGACAAATGGGCGTCGACCGCACTCTTCCACACGGTGACCGGCAAGGTGCCACCAATTGGCGCCATGGCCACGCGCAACGACGGCATATCCGGCGCCTCCAACACCAGGCCGGTGGCGTCGGGCGTCGCGCGCACCAGGGTCAGCTGCGGCAACTGCCGGCCGGTCAGGAACTTGCCCTGCTCGTCCACCACCATCCAGCGACGGTCATGCTGCAGGCCACGCGGCTCGACCACCGCCTGCTCAACGGCCAATGGTGCGGTGGATTTGACCGGGTAAATGTAAAGGCCTGACAGCTGCATCGGCACGCGATTCTCGGGTGCAGGAGTAGCGCGCATGCTAGCAAGCCCGCGGCAAGCGCTCATGGACGCGGCAGGTCACACCGTGCGGCCCATCGACCGATATTGCCCGGTAGTGAATGCGCCGGTCGCCCGGCCCGCAAAGCAAAGGCCGATCCCCGGAAACGCAAACGGCCCGGACATCCCGGGCCGTTTGCATCGTGAGCGGCGCAGGGCTCAGAGCATCGGCAGCTTCAGCCCCTGTTCCTTGGCGCACTGCTTGGCGATCTCATAGCCCGCATCGGCATGGCGCATCACGCCGGTACCCGGGTCGTTCCACAGCACGCGGGCGAGGCGCTTGTCGGCTTCTTCCGAACCGTCGCAGACAATGACGACGCCGCTGTGCTGGCTGTAGCCCATGCCCACGCCGCCGCCATGGTGCAGCGACACCCAGGTCGCGCCGCCGGCCACATTGAGCATGGCGTTGAGCAGCGGCCAGTCGGACACGGCATCGGAGCCGTCCATCATCGCCTCGGTCTCCCGGTTGGGCGAGGACACGCTGCCGCTGTCCAGGTGGTCGCGGCCGATCACCACCGGCGCCTTCAATTCGCCATTGCGCACCATCTCGTTGAACGCCAGCCCCAAGCGATGACGGTCGCCCAGCCCGACCCAGCAGATGCGCGCCGGCAGGCCCTGGAAGCTGATGCGCTCGCGCGCCATGTCCAGCCACTTGTGCAGGTGCGGATCGTTGGGAATCAGCTCCTTCACCTTGGCATCGGTCTTGGCAATGTCTTCCGGGTCGCCGCTCAGCGCCACCCAGCGGAACGGGCCCACGCCACGGCAGAACAGCGGTCGCACGTACGCCGGCACGAAGCCCGGGAAGTCGAACGCATCCTTGCAGCCCATGTCGAAGGCCATCTGGCGGATGTTGTTGCCGTAGTCGAAGGTGGGCACGCCCATGTCCTCGAAGTGCAGCATCGCCTCCACGTGCACGCGCATGGAGTGTTTGGCCGCCTCGACCACTTCCTCCGGCTCGGTCTTCTGCTTGTCCAGCCACTGCTCCAGCGTCCAGCCGGCCGGCAGGTAGCCGTGCAGCGGGTCGTGCGCGCTGGTCTGATCGGTGACGGCATCCGGACGCACACCACGGCGCACCAGTTCCGGCAGGATCTCGGCCGCGTTGCCCAGCAGCGCGATCGACTTCGCTTCGCCGGCGGCGGTGTACTTCTCGATGCGCGCCAGCGCGTCGTCCAGGTCGGTGGCCTGCTCGTCCACGTAACGGGTGCGCAGGCGCATGTCGATGCTGCTCTGGCGGCACTCGATGGCCAGCATGCAGGCGCCGGCCATGGTCGCGGCCAGCGGCTGCGCGCCGCCCATGCCGCCCAGGCCCGCGGTCAGGATCCACTTGCCGGTCAGGTCGCCGCCGTAATGCTGGCGGCCCATCTCCACAAAGGTTTCATACGTGCCCTGCACGATGCCCTGGCTGCCGATGTAGATCCACGAGCCGGCCGTCATCTGGCCGTACATCATCAGGCCCTTCTTATCGAGCTCGTTGAAGTGATCCCACGTGGCCCAGTGCGGCACCAGGTTGGAGTTGGCCAGCAGCACGCGCGGCGCATCCGGGTGAGTGGGGAACACGCCGACCGGCTTGCCCGACTGCACCAGCAGGGTCTCGTTGTCTTCCAGCTCGTGCAGCGACTTAAGGATGGCGTCGAAGCTCTCCCAGTCGCGCGCGGCGCGGCCGATGCCGCCGTACACCACCAGTTCGGCGGGGTTCTCCGCCACGTCCGGGTCGAGGTTGTTCTGGATCATGCGGTACGCGGCTTCGCTCAGCCACGACTTGCAGGACTTTTCGGCACCGCGCGGGGCGCGGATGGTGCGGGACGGATCGCGACGGGTGGACATGGGCCATTCCTGCGGCAGCGGTAATGGGGGAATTATTGCCCCCGGCACGGCGATGCGACAGCGCGGCAGGGTGGCCCGAGGCCCGTTTCAGCAGGTCGAAGGCCGAATTCGCACCCCCAGACCGCAGATTGTTTACGCTGTATACATTCCGGGTCCGTTTGCCGCTGCCTCGCCCACGGCGGCCGCATGACGCCCGACCCCACCCCAACGCCCCTGCACCCTCCATGCCCGCCGCACGCCCCACCGCCGACCGCCTGCTGCACGCCGCCCGCACCCTGTTCGAAAGCGAGGGCGCCGAGGCGGTGAGCATGCGCCGGGTGGCGGCCAAGGCCGGCGTGACACCGATGGCCATCTACCGCCACTTCGACAGCCGCGACGCGCTACTGTGGCGCATCTGCGACGATTCCTTCGAGGAGATCGCGCGGCACTGGCAGGCGCGCGCACGGGGTGGCGACCCGCTGCAGCAGGTTCTGGCCACGCAACGCATCTACCTCGACTTCGCGCTGGCGCATCCGCACCTGTTCGACTATGCGTTCGGCATCCAGCGCGGCCAGGCACGCCGCTTTCCCGAGGACTTCCGCGAACGCCGCTCGCCCACGCTCACCGTGGTGGCCGACGCGGTCGAAAACGCCATGCACGCGGGCACCCTGCGCCGCGACGACGCCTGGGACGTCGCCATGACCCTGTGGGCGCACACGCACGGCCTGGTGGCGCTGTACCGCGCCGGGCGCTTCAGCCTGGACGAACGCAGCTTCCGCGCGTTTTATGACGCGTCGCTGCAACGCCTATTGGCAGGACTGCAAGCCTGAGCGGACTCAGTACACCGAGGCGTCCAAGGTACGCAGCGCATCGGCGGTGTTGATCTGGCCCGTGCGATCCAGGTCCTCGCGGGTATAGGCGTGGCCCGGCATCCCGGTGCAGCGCTTCTGGCCTTTCGCGCTCTGGCGCGCCACGATGCGAGAGCCGGTCTCGCGCAGGCAGTTACGATCGGACAGCGGCTCGCTCGCTTCGTCGGTGCGTGCGTTATTGGAAGCCGTAACCGGTTCGGACGTCCCCGTTTGCGCAAAGACTGCCGGCATCGCGCCGACCAACAGGGCAGTAAGCAGAAGTTGCTTCATGGCGACACCTCACACGTATGGGCCGACGGCCGCGTCGGCGCCCAGTGGCAGGTATACGCCCATGTGGCGCGACCGGCATGTGCCATCACGGGGCCGTTCAAGTCCGCCTCAGCAACGTCCGACCCGCGGCCCCTTGCGACCAAAGTCCACCCCATGTCCGGCATCGGCTGCAACACACGGCTGGCATAAAATCGCCCCATGCGTTTTCGCCTCCTGACTGCCGCGTTCGCGGCCACCCTCGCCGTTTCCATTTCCGCCTGCACCACCGTCGGCAGCACACCGACGGCGGCGGTGGCTGCGCCCCGGCCGGCTGCCACGCCGGTGCTGCTGGTGTCCATCGATGGGTTCCGCGCGGACTACCTCGACCGCGCGCTGGCCCCGAACCTGGCCCGATGGGCCGCCGAAGGCGTTCGCGCGCAGTGGATGACACCGTCCTACCCCTCGCTCACCTTCCCCAACCACTACACGCTGGTCACCGGGTTGCGGCCGGACAGGCACGGCATCGTGCACAACACGATGTGGGATGAGGCGCTCGGCGGCTTCGCGCTGTCCCGACGCGAGGCCGTGGGCAACAGCGCCTGGTGGCAGGGCGAGCCGGTGTGGGTAGGCGCCGAGAAGGCGGGGCTGCGCACCGCCACGATGTTCTGGCCCGGCACCGAGGCCGCCATCCACGGCATCCGTCCACAGCGATGGCAGCCCTATGACGCCACGATCACCAACGCGGCCCGCGTGGACACAGTGCTGGGCTGGCTGTCCGAGCCCGAGGACCGGCGCCCGCACCTGGCCACGCTGTACTTCGACCGGCTCGACAAGAGCGCGCACGAGCACGGCCCCGATTCACCCGAGGCCCTCGCCGCCCTGCGTGACATCGACACCCAACTGGGCCGCCTGAGCGACACGCTGCAGGCGCGCGGCCTGCTGGATCGCGTGAACGTGGTGGTGGTCTCCGACCACGGCATGGCCCCGGTCCCTGCCGAGCACCAACTGAATACCGAAGCGATAGTGGCGCCGACCGATGCACGCGTGGTGGCCTCGGGCGAATCGGTGGGCTTCGAACCCCTGCCCGGACGCCGCGACGCCGCCGAAAAGCAGTTGCTGGGTCGGCATGACCACTACGCCTGCTGGCGAAAGGACGCACTGCCCGCAGCTTGGCGCTACGGCCGCCACCCGCGCGTGCCGTCGATCGTCTGCCAGATGGACGAAGGCTGGGCGGCGCAACCACGCGTCGTCGCCGAGCGCCGTCGGCAGATGGGCCTGCGCGGCGCCCACGGCTTTGACCCGGCCCTGCCGTCGATGCGCGCCGTGTTCGTGGCGCGGGGCCCCGCATTCGCACAGGGCCGTGTGTTGCCCCCCGTGGAGAACGTGGACGTGTACCCGCTCCTCACCCGCCTGCTCGGCATCCCGGCCGCGCCCCATGATGGCCGACCGGGCGCGCTGGACGGCGCGCTGGCCACGCCGGCACGCATATCCGCCCATTGACCGCTCCATGACGGACGACGACGGGTGAATACCCGTCACGTCGGTACCGTGGCCCGTCCACACGCGCCGACGGCGCGCCGCGGCTCAGTCCGCCAGCAGCTCCGCCATCGCGGCGCGGTAACGGGCCTCGATGGCATCGCGCTCGATGTGCCGCCCCTCGGCCACCACGCGGCGGCCGCCCACCCAGGTTTCCCGCACCAGGTTGCGGTTGCCACTGAACAACCAGCGGTCCACGGCGTCGGCGTCGGTCGCGCCGGCAAACGCCGGGGCGTCGGCATCCAGCACCAGCAGGTCCGCATGGCGTTTTTCGTCCAGCAGGCCGATGGCATGCCCGGTGGCATCGGCCGCGCTGGCCATGACCCCGTGCATCAGCGTCTCGCCCACGCTCGTTGACGCGCTGCCGACGGCAATGTTGCGCCGACGCGTCACCAGCCGCTGACCGTATTCCAGCCAGCGCAGCTCCTCCACCGGTGACACCGAGATGTGCGAGTCCGAGCCCACGCCCCAGCGGCCGCCGGCATCCAGGTATTCGCGCAACGGAAACAACCCGTCCCCGAGGTTGCCCTCGGTGGTGGTGCAGATGGCAACCGTGGCGCCGCTGCGCGCAACGCCCTGCACTTCATCCGCATCGAGGTGCGTGGCATGGACCAGCGTCCAGCGCGTGTCCACCGTCGCGTTGTCCAGCAACCAGCGCACCGGGCGCGCACCGCGCACGGCCACGCATTCGTCCACTTCCGCCGTCTGCTCGGCGATGTGGATGTGGATGCGGCTTTCGCGTGGCAACGCGACCAGCACGTCGCGCATCGCGTCGGCCGGGACCGCACGCAGGCTATGCAGCGCGCACCCCACGCGCAAGGCATCGTCTTCATCGGCGCGAAGGCTATCCAGCAGTCGCAGGTACGCCTGGACGTCGTGACCGAAGCGGCGTTGGCGCTCGGACAGCGGGCGCCCGTCAAACCCGCCGGTCATGTACAGCACCGGCAGTAGGGTCAGGCGAATGCCGGTTTCGCGCGCGGCCGCGATCAGCGCTCGCGACATGGCGGCGGGGTCCGCATACGGACGGCCATCCGGCGCATGGTGCAGGTACTGGAATTCGCAGACCGTGGTGTAGCCGGCCTCCAACATCTCGGCGTACAGCTGCGAGGCCACGGCCTGCAGCCGCTCGGGGGTGAAGCGCGCGGCGAAGCGGTACATCGTCTCGCGCCAGGTCCAGAACGAATCCGCCGGATCCGTCTGGCGTTCCGCCATGCCGGCCATGGCACGTTGGAAGGCGTGCGAGTGCAGGTTGGCGATGCCGGGCACGATGCGCGCGGGCGTCGCGTGGGCGACCAGCGGCGACGCGCTCGCCGCGGCCACCGCGCCCTCGTCTCCTGCTGGGCGTTCCCGCTGCGGGGATTCCAGGCGCCCATCGGCACCCGTCGCCAAACCCCGGGGCGCGCTCCAGCCCGCCGCGGTCCATACCTTTGCCTGGGGAATCGTCTGCATGGCGCGAATTGTCGCCGCTGCGGCCGCGCTTGGCGACGCCCGGCGTGCGCGGCCCGCCGGCATTGATGTCCGAATCCGGCGAGTCAACGCCACCCCCCGGTGCTAGCCTGCTTTCATGTCCAGCGCCCCCACCCCTGCCCTTGCCGCCAGCAGCGCCCTGCCCGCGCCACAGGTCTGCGAGCAGGCCCGCTTGAGCCGGGACGCGCGCTTCGACGGCCTGTTCTTCACCGCCGTGTCCAGCACCGGCATCTACTGCCGGCCGGTTTGCCCGGCGCCTGCCCCGAAGCCAGAAAACGTCAGCTACTACGTCAGCGCCGCCGCCGCCGAATCCGCCGGTTACCGCCCGTGCCTGCGCTGCCGGCCGGAACTGTCGCCGGGCGATGGCGCCTGGCGACGCGGCGATGCGGTCATCGCCCGCGCACTGAAGCTGATCGACGACGGCGTGCTGATCGACCAGCCGCTGTCCGCACTGGCCGAGCGTGTGAACCTGGGCGAACGGCAGCTGAGGCGGCTGTTCGTGGAGCGATTGGGCGCGCCGCCGGTTGGGGTACATGGCACGCGACGGCTGCTGTTCGCCAAACAACTGCTGACCGAAACCGACCTGAGCATCACCGACGTCGCGATGGCCGCCGGCTTCGGCAGCCTGCGCCGTTTCAACACCACGTTCCGCGAGGCCTACCACATGGCGCCCCGGGACCTGCGCAAGCGGACCGTCCCGCGTGGCGAGGACGGATTGACGTTGCGACTCGGCTACCGGCCCCCGTACGACTTCAATGCCATGCTCGACTTCCTGCGCGGCCGGGCACTGCCGGGTGTCGAGCGCGTGGATGCCCATGGCTACTCGCGCGTGGTCGCGACGGGCACCGCTCCGGGCTGGCTGCGCGTAAGCGCTTGGCCCGGCGGCGACCATGCGCTGAAGCTGGAACTGCATGGCATTCCCGCGAGCGCGCTGCTGGACACGGTCAACCGTATCCGCCGCATGTTCGACCTCGATGCCGACCCCAGGGCCATCGCCGATGCGCTGGGCGCCAGCCCTCGCCTGAAACCGCTGCTGGACCGGCACCCCGGATTGCGCCTGCCCAGCGGCTGGGAGGGGTTCGAGATCGCGGTCCGCGCCATCCTGGGCCAACAGGTCAGCATGGCGGCCGCCCGCACGCTGGCGACCCGCATTGTCCATCGCTTCGGCCACGTGTTGCCGACGCCGCTCGCCGACGGATTGGAGTGCCTGTTCCCGACGCCGGAGGCGCTGGTCGACGCCGACCTCGCCAGCGTCGGCCTGACACGCGCACGCGCCGATACCGTCCGTGCGGTTGCGCGTGCCCTGCTCGAAGGGCGCGTCGACTTCCGCCCCGAGCGCACGCTGGATGATTTCGTCGCCTGCTGGGTCGCGCTGCCGGGCATTGGTCCCTGGACGGCCCAGTACGTCGCGATGCGCGCACTGGGCCATCCGGACGCCTTCCCGACGGACGACCTGGTGTTGCGCCAGCAGGCCTCCGGCAACGGCGACCTCATCACCGGCAAGGCCCTCGCCCGGGTATCCGAACAGTGGCGTCCGTGGCGCGCCTACGCCGTGATGCACTTGTGGCGCGACGCGGCCCTGCAGGCGGCATTCGCCGCGAAGCCGTCGCGCCAATCCCCTTCCCGCATCGCCACGGCACGGCGAGCGACGCCTGGAGCCACCCCATGATCCGCTACACCACCGTCGACAGCCCCGTGGGTCCGCTGCTGCTCGCCGCCAGCGATGACGGACTGCATCTCATCGAGTTCCACGAATCACGGCACCGCGTGTCCCGCGGCCCGGACTGGGAAGTGGGCGACCACGCGCTGCTGCGCGACGCCGTCCGCCAGCTGGACGAGTACTTCGCCGGCCGACGCCGCGCGTTCGACCTGCCGCTCGCACCGCGCGGCACCCCCTTCCAATGCGCGGTTTGGCGCACGCTGTCCGGCATCCCGTTTGGCGAGACGATCAGCTATGCGCAACTCGCGCAACGGGTAGGCAAACCAACGGCCATGCGCGCCGTGGGTGCCGCCAACGGCCGCAACCCGCTGCCAATCGTGCTGCCCTGCCATCGCGTGATCGGTGCCGACGGCAGCCTGACCGGCTTCGGGGGCGGACTCCCCGCCAAGCGGTTCCTGCTGCAACTGGAAGGCGCATTGCCCCGCGACGACCTGTTCGCCGCCTGAGGTCGCCCACCGGGCGGCTTAGAATGCGCGGATGACCGATACCAACGCATTCCCATGGGATGGCCTGATCACCGGCGTCTCGCTGGCCACGCTCGATGGCCCCGAAGGCTATGGCGCCATCGAGGATGGTGCGCTGGGCTGGCGCGACGGCGTGCTCACCTTTGTCGGCGCCCGCACGGCGCTGCCGGATGCGCCCGAGCGACTGGCCCGCGAGGTGGTCGACGCGTCGGGCTGGATTACCCCCGGCCTCATCGATTGCCACACGCACCTGGTGTTCGCCGGTGACCGCGCGCGCGAGTTCGAGTTGCGCCTGCAGGGTGCCAGCTACGAAGCGATCGCCCGGGCGGGCGGGGGCATTCTCTCGACGGTTCGCGCCACCCGGGAGGCCAGCGAGGACGAACTGCTGCGCCAATCGCTGCCGCGTGCCCGTGCCCTGCTGGCCGACGGTGCCACCACGCTGGAGATCAAATCCGGCTACGGCCTGGACCTGGACAGCGAGCGCAAGATGCTGCGCGTGGCGCGCCAAGTCGGCGAAGTACTGGGTGTGGACGTGCGCACCACCTACCTCGCGGCGCACGCGCTGCCACCGGAGTACAAGGAGCGCGCCGACGAATACATCGATGCGGCATGCAGCTGGTTGCCGGCGCTGCACGACGAAGGCCTGGTCGATGCGGTGGATGCCTTCTGCGAGGGCATCGGCTTCACCCCGGCCCAGACCCGGCGCATGTTCGCGGCGGCTCGCGCGTTGGGACTGCCGGTCAAGCTGCATGCCGACCAGCTCAGCGACCTGGGCGGCGCGGCACTGGCGGCCGAGTTCTCCGGGCTCTCGGCAGACCACGTCGAACACACCAGCGAGGACAGCGTCCGTGCCATGGCCGCGAATGGCACGGTGGCCGTGCTGCTGCCGGGGGCCTTCCACGTGCTGCGCGAGACCAAGCTGCCGCCGTTGGATACGTTCCGGAACCATGGCGTGGCCATGGCGGTGGCAACGGACTGCAACCCCGGCACGTCGCCGCTGCTGTCGTTGCGCCAGGCCATGCAGTTGGCCTGCACCCATTTCCGCCTGACGCCCGAGGAGGCGCTGCGCGGCGCCACCGTGCATGCTGCACGCGCATTGGGGCTGCCGGATCGGGGCGTGCTTCGCGTGGGCGCCCGTGCGGACTTCGTGCAGTGGCAGGTCAGGCACCCGGCAGAGCTGTGTTACTGGCTCGGGGGCCGCTTGGCTGACGCGGTGTACGCCGGCGGTCAACGCATCGGCTGAGCCGAACCCGCCGCGCCTTCCCCGCCAGCGACACCCAGTGACGCCCCGCCACGCCAGACCGGCACCCACAAAAAAGCCCCGCATTGCGGGGCTTTTTCGTCAGCGCTGGCAGCGCTTATTCCTTGGCGGCGGCCTTCTTGGCCACGACCTTCTTCGCCGGGGCCTTGGCCACGGTCTTGGCGGTCTTCTTGGCCACCGGCGAGGCAGCGTTGCCGGTCGCCTTGGTCACGGCCTTGGCCGCACGGGCGTTGCCGTAGCTGGAGTTGTAGCGCTTGCCCTTGGCGGTCTTGCGGTCGCCCTTACCCATGGTCGTGCTCCTGAACTGGTACTCAAAAGTTGAACAAAGATGCCGCGCCGGGACGTCCAGCCCCGCCGCAGGCACCGAATCGGGATCGCGGCTGTCGCGCGCGAGACCGCAAAGCCTAGCACAAGCCGGCCCCCGGCCGCCTCAGTGGGCGCACTGGGCGTCGTGGACGTGGCCGTGGTTCAGCCGCAGGTTGACCAGGTGCGCCAGCCCGACCAGCGTGCCGCCCAGCGTCATCGCCACCGCATGCGGCACCAGCGAATGGTGCAGCGGCGCGTACAGCACCCCCGTCCACAGCACGATCAGGCCCGGTGCCAGCAGCGAGATGGCGCGGATGGCGCGGTGCCGGCGGTAGCCCCAGACGATGCTGAACAGCCCGAGCAGCGAGGCGAACACGACAAAAGCAAACTCGAACGCATCGCTGCTGAGGCTGGCCAGCCCCAACGCGGGCAGCAGCGCGATGGCCACCGGGATCAGCGCACAGTGCGCGGCACACACCAGCGAGCCCATGGCGCCGAAGCGGTCGAGCAGGTGGCGGATGCGGTGTTGGGGCATGGCCGTGACTTCCGGGAGGGGTGAATCCATAATTGCAATACTATAACATTACGCATCACTTCGTCAGCTGGACGCTTTGCTCCGCATGAACCGGATTCGCGCACCCCGTCGCCTGCCACTGGCCCTCGCCCTCGCCTTGGTCCTGCCCGCAGTTCACGCCGCCGAGCCACCGCAGGCGCAGACCGAACACGAGCACGACGCCGTCGACCTGGATGCGGTGATCGTGAAGGCCACCCCGCTGGCCGGTACCGCCGAAGAGCTGACCCGGCCGGTGGAAGTGCTGACCGGTGAGGAGCTGGACGAAGCCAAGGCCAACTCGCTGGGCGAAACGGTCAACAAGTTGCCGGGCGTGCAGTCCTCCTACTTCGGCCCTGGTGTCGGCCGGCCGATCATCCGGGGCTTCGACGGCGCCCGTGTGCAGGTCGTGAGCGACGGGCTGGGCAGCGGCGACGTGTCCACGGTGAGCGTGGACCACGCGGTCAGCATCGAGCCGTTCCTGGCCGACCAGATCGAAGTGCTCAAAGGCCCGGCCACCCTGTTGTACGGCAGCGGCGCCATCGGCGGCGCGGTCAACGTGATCGATGGCCGCGTGCCGGAGGCCGTCACCGACCAGCCGCTGCAGGGCCGCGCCGAACTGCGCGCGGGCAGCGTCAATGACGAGAAGACCGGCATGGTGCGCCTGGACGGCACCTCCGCCTCGGGCAACCTCGTGTTCCATTTCGACGCCCTGCACCGCGAAACCGGCGAGGTCGAGATCCCCGGCCAGGCGGAGAGCGCATGGCTGCTCGCCGAGCATGGCGAGGAGGCCGATCCCGCCAACGAAGGCCGCCTGCCCAACAGCTTCGTGCGCAACGACAGCGCCGCCCTGGGCGTGTCGTGGGTGGGTTCGCGCGGCTTCGTGGGCATGGGCTACAGCCTGTTCAATTCACGCTACGGCATCCCGGGCGGTGGCCATGCGCATGCCGACGAGGGCGATGGCGAAGGCGACGCCCACGGCGACGGCGTGCACATCGACATGGACCAGCGCCGCACCGAGCTGCGTGCGGGCCTGAACGACCTGGGGATGTTCCAGTCGCTGCGCGCCAAGGTCGCCCGCACCGAATACACCCACACCGAATACGAAGGCGACGCGGTCGGCACCGTATTCGACAACGACAGCACCGAGGCCCGCATCGAACTGGTGCACCAGCCACTGGCCGGCTGGAACGGCGCGTTTGGCGTTCAGTGGGGGCAGCGCGATTTCGTGGCCGTGGGCGACGAGGCGTTCGTCCCGGGCTCCAGTTCGAGCGACGCCGGCCTGTTCTGGATCGGCCAGCGCGACGTCGGTCCGGTGAAGCTGGAACTGGGTGCGCGCCACGACCGCAGCAAGGTGGACGTGGACGAGAGCGTGGCCATCGGCCCGAGCCGCGACTTCGACACCACCAGCCTGTCGGCCGGCCTGAAGTGGGAGCCGATTGATCCGGTGCACATCATGTTCGGCCTGGACCGGGCGCAGCGCGCACCGAGCGCCGAAGAGCTGTATTCCAACGGCCTGCACGTGGCCACCAACAGCCTGGAACTGGGCACGCCCACGCTGGACGTGGAAACCGCCAACCGCGCGGAACTGGGCATCCACTGGCACCACGGCCCGTTCAAGGCCAGCGCGTCGATCTATCACGTACGTTTCGACGACTACCTTTACCTGGCCGACACCGGACTGGTGGAACACGAGGTGCCGATCCGCCTGTGGACGCAGGGCGACGCCCGCTTCAATGGCGCCGAAGCGGAGGCCAGCTGGGCCTTCGCCGACAACGCCAGCGGCCAGTGGGACCTGCGCGTGTTCGGCGACTTGGTCCGCGGCGAACTGGCCGGCAGCGGTACCCGCGAAGTGGCCTTCACGCTGGAGCACGAAGGCGTCAGCGAGGACTACATTGCCGAGCTGCCACAGGACGGCAACCTGCCGCGCATCGCACCGTCGCGCCTGGGTGCCGAACTGCGCTGGGAGCTGGGCCAATGGCGCGCCTCGCTGGGCGCGGTGCGCTACGCCGAGCAGGACCGCGTGGCGGCATACGAACGTCCTACCGACGGCTACACCCTCGTTGACGCGCATGTCGCGTGGCACCTGGATACCGCCGGTGGCAACGGTCTGGAAGTGTTTGTCGACGGCAGCAACCTGCTCGACGAAGAGGCGCGGCCGCACACCTCGTTCCTGAAGGAACTGTCGCCGCTGCCGGGCCGCGGCTTCGTGGTGGGCGTACGCGCATTCTTCTGACGAAAGGCCATCCACCCCAGGCGTGTCGACACGACATGCCCTGAACCGCACGCTGCGTGACGAGGCCCGCCCCTTGGCGGGCTTCGTCGTTTCGCTCCGCGCCACCCAAGAAAGACGATGGTGGGGTTTACCGTCGCGCAGACGCAGGTGTATCAACGACCCATGCCGCACACCGCCCACACGCCTCGTTACTGGCCCCTCGTCCTCGCCGCCACCGCCACCCTGCTGGTGACCATGGGCATCCGCCAGTCGCTGGGGCTCTTCATGGAGCCGCTGGGGCGTGACACCGGCCTCGGCATCGCCGAGATCAGTTTCGCGTTGGCAATAGGCCAGCTGATGTGGGGCGCGTCGCAGCCGCTGTTCGGCATGGTCGCCGACCAGCACGGCCCCGGCCGGGTGTTGGTGGCCGGTGGGCTGATGCTCATCGTGGGCCTGCTGCTCGCGCCCGCGCTGCCCAGTAGTTGGGGCCTGCTGCTGACCTTGGGCCTGCTGACCTCGGCGGGCGCCGGCGCCGGCAGCTTCTCCATCCTGATCGGCGCGACCGCGCAGCACATTCCCGCGCAGAAGCGCTCGATGACCGCGGGCATGATCAATGCGGGCGGATCGATGGGTCAGTTCCTGTTCGCACCGTTCGTGCAGGCAGTGATCGCCGCCGCCGGCTGGGCCGCCGCGATGTGGGCGCTGGCGGCGACCGCACTGGCCACGTTGCCGCTGGCGTGGCCCCTGCGGCGACGCGAAGCGCCTGCTGCCGCCACGCAGGCCGCGGCAGCTCAACCGTCCGCCGCCATTGGACTACGCGAACAACTGCGCATCGCCGCGCGCGACCGCAGCTACTGGTGCCTGCACCTGGGCTTCTTTACCTGCGGCGTGCACGTGGCCTTCCTCGTGACCCACCTGCCCACCGAGATTGCGATGTGCGGCTTGTCGGCCAACGTGTCCGCAGTGAGCCTGGCACTGATCGGCCTGTTCAATATCGGCGGCAGCCTCGCCGCGGGCTGGCTGGGCCAGCACTACCGCATGAAGTACATCCTGGCGGGCATGTATGCCAGCCGCGCGCTGTTAATCGTGGTGTACCTGCTGTCGCCGCCCACCCCGATGACGTTCTTCCTGTTCTCGGCTGGGCTGGGCCTGACCTGGCTGGCGACCGTGCCCCCCACCGCCGGACTGGTCACCAAGCTGTTCGGGCCGCGCTACCGCGGCACGCTGTTCGGACTCACGCTGCTGTCGCACCAGATCGGCGGCTTTTTCGGCGCCTGGGTCGGCGGCCTGGTCATGGAGCGCTTCGGCGACTACACGTGGATGTGGTACGCCGACATGGCCCTGGCGCTGGCGGCAGCGGCGGTCAACCTCCCAATCCGCGAGCGTCCGTTGGGCCTGGAAGCCGCGCGGGCGTGATCGCAACGGCGCCGCCCCGCGTCGCGCAACGGGCGTCCCAGCGATCTAGACTGGCCCCAACTTGCAGAAGGACGGGGTCATGAGCGAGCAGATCAGTCACCTTGCCCGGTCATTGCTGGAGCACGGCCGCACCGAGTTCACCGCGCTGGAACGCAGCCTGCTCGAGCGCCTGTCGCGTCGCCCGCCGCTGTCGCGTGACCCCCAGGCCGATTACGAGGAAGGCCTGACGTTCGGCCAGCGCCTGGCCGACCGCATTGCGCGCTTCGGTGGCTCGTGGGGTTTCATCATCCTATTCATGCTGGTGCTGGTGGCGTGGGTGGTGCTCAACACGCTGGTGCTGCTGCGCCACCCCTTCGACCCCTACCCCTTCGTGTTCCTGAACCTGATCCTGTCGATGCTGGCGGCAGTGCAGGCGCCGGTAATCATGATGTCGCAGAACCGGCAGGCGGAAAAAGACCGCGTGACCGCCGCGCACGACTACGAGGTCAACCTGAAGGCTGAGCTGGAGATCATGTCGCTGCATGAAAAGCTGGACCGCATGCGCGACGAACAGCTGGCGGCGCTGATGGAAGAGCAGCAGCGACAGCTGACGCTGATTGAACGATTGTTGCGAGAGCGCGACGTCCGCGATTGACCCGCTACGACTCACGCAGGCAATCCGCTTCGCGGGCAATGCACGCGAAGCCGGCAGACGTTGGCGTGCGCTCTGGATTGCCTGAGCCACTGGCGCGATGAATCAGTCGTGCGGCGTATCCGCGACCGGCGCGGCGCACGCCGCGCACACGCCATGCACTTCCAGCGTCTGGCTGCGCGGCGTGAACCCCAGCGCACGCGCACGCGCATCCAGCGTCTGCACGATGCGCTCGTCCTCCAGCTCTGTGGCTGACTGGCACTGGTCGCAGATCAGGAAGGGCACGGCATGCGCCGGTGCGCCCGGGTGGTGGCACGCCACGAAGGCGTTGATCGACGCCAGCTTGTGGATGAAGCCATGCTCCAGCAGGAAGTCGAGCGCGCGGTACACCGTGGGCGGTGCGGCGGCGTCGTGGGTCTGCTTCATCCGGTCAAGCAGGTCGTAGGCCTTCATCGGCCGGCTGGCATCGGCGATCAAGCGCAGCGCGCTGGCGCGCAACGGCGTCAGCCGCAAGCCACGCGCCTCGCACGCCCTTTCCACCTCGGCCACGAAGGCATCGCCGTCGTGGACGTGGTGTTTGGGGTCGGTGCAGGCGTGGGCGTGGCTCATGCCCCTGATTTAGGCGCTGGCCGGCAGCTTTGCAAGCGCGGCGTCGATGCGCTTCACGGCCTCGGCCTGCCCGGCCAGGTACACAGTGTGCGAGATGTCCGGGCTGACCTGGGTGCCGGTGATCGCCACGCGCATCGGCTGGGCCACCTTGCCCATGCCCACGCCGCAAGCCTCGGCGGTCTCGTGCAGTGCGGCGGAGACCGCTTCGGCGGACCAAGCCGGCAACGCGGCCAGGCGCGCGCGCGCGTCGGCCAGCGGCGCCTGCGCGGCGGCGGTCAGGTGCTTGGTGACGGCCGCCTCGTCGTAGGCGGTCAGCGGGTGGAACCACACCGCCGCGCGCTCGGCCATCTCCTTCAGGGTCTGCACGCGGTCACGCAGCGCGATGACGATGTCTGCCGCCTTCGGCCCATGCGCGAGGTCGTAGCCCTGCGCCTTGAGGTGCCACTCCAGATGCCTGGCCACCGCTTCCGGCGCATCGGCCTTGAGGTACTGCTGGTTCAGCCAGCCCAGCTTGGCCGGGTCCAGGCGCGATGCCTTGGAGTTGACATCCGTCAGGTCGAACAGCTGTGTCATCTCGGCGATGGAGAACACTTCCTGGTCGCCGTGCGACCAGCCCAGTCGCACCAGGTAGTTGAGCAGCGCGTGCGGCAGGTAGCCCATGTCCCGGTACTGCATGACGTCGGCGGCGCCGGTGCGCTTGGACAGCTTGGCGCCTTCCGGGTCGAGGATCATCGGCAGGTGCGCGAAGTGCGGCACCGGCGCGCCCAGCGCTTCGTACAGGTTGATCTGGCGCGGGGTGTTGTTGATGTGGTCGTCGCCACGCACCACGTCGGTGATCTGCATGTCGAGGTCATCGACGACCACCGCGAAGTTGTAGGTCGGATAGCCGTCCGGGCGGAAGATCACCAGGTCGTCGAGCTCGCTGTTGGCGATCTCGATGCGGCCCTTCACCTTGTCCTCCCACGCCACCACGCCGTCCTGCGGGTTCTTGAAGCGGATGACGCGATTGGGATCGTCGCGGTACGGCGCGTTCTGCTCGCGGTAGGCGCCGTTGTAGCGCGGCTTCTCGCCCTTGGCCATTGCCGCTTCGCGCATCGCGTCCAGCTCGCCCTTGGATTCGTAGGCGTAATAGGCCTTGCCGGCCGCGATCAGCTGCTCAGCGACTTCCTTGTAGCGCTCGACGCGGTGGGTCTGGTAGATCGGACCCTCGTCATAGTCCAGGCCCAGCCAGTCCATCGCCAGCAGGATGGCGTCGATGGCCTCCTGGGTGCTGCGCTCGCGATCGGTGTCCTCGATGCGCAGGATGAACTGGCCGCCGCGGCGGCGCGCCTCCAGCCAGCAGTACAGCGCGGTGCGGGCGCCGCCGATGTGCAGGTAACCGGTGGGGCTGGGGGCGAAACGGGTGCGGCAGGTCATGCGGGGGTGGCTCGGGCGGAAAGGGGGCATTTTACCCGGAGTTGGGGGGAGGTCCCGGTGTAGAACGATGTGCGGCTCCGGGACGCGCCGTCCAGCGTGGGCATTGCGCCTCGACAAGTCGGGACATCCTGTCTCGAGTCACCGCAGGCCCGTCCGGGCCGGGGCGGTGCACCGGGCGTTCAATCGGGCCACGTGGCAATGCCGCGTAAGCAGCCTGCTTTTACCCAAGGCCTTCTCCATGAAACGCACATGCCGGGCGCCGCTCCCTACCGGAGCTTCTACAATGGGCCGATGACCACCTTGTTCATCTCCGACCTACACCTGGACGCCGAGCGTCCGGACGTCACCGAGCTGTTCCTGCGCTTTCTCCGTGACGAGGCGATGCGCGCCGATGCGCTGTACATCCTCGGCGACCTGTTCGAGGCATGGGTGGGCGATGACGATCCATCCGAAGTGGGCGCCGCGGTGGCCACGGGCACGCGCGCGGTGCGCGATGCGGGCGTGCCGGTGTACTTCATGCGCGGCAACCGCGACTTCCTGCTCGGCGCCGACTACGCGCGCCGCGCCGGGATGACGCTGCTGCCCGACCCGGCCGTGGTGATGCTGTACGGCAAGCCTACCCTGCTGATGCACGGCGACCTGCTGTGCACCGACGACACCGCCTACCAGGCGTTCCGCGCCCAGACCCGCAATCCCGACTGGCAGCGCCAGTTCCTCTCGCAGCCGCTGGCCGCGCGCCTCGCGTTCGCCCAGCAGGCGCGTGCGGCGAGCAAGGCACACCAGGCGGGCATGCAGGGAAAGATGGAGACGATCACCGATGTCGCACCCGCCACTGTCGAAGGCACGCTGGCGCGTTACGGCGTGGACACGCTGATTCATGGCCATACGCACCGCCCTGCGGTTCACGAACTGCGCGCGGGTGCGCACGCTTGTCGTCGCATCGTACTGGGCGACTGGTACGAGCAGGGTTCGGTGTTGCGCGTAAGTACGGACGGCCTCGATCTGGCGACCTTGGCCTGAGCGAACCCTCGCCGGCTGGCCCGGACACGATCCCAACCACGATCGAGCCCGCAAGAGTCAGTTGGCGTACTGACTCAACGCCGCCAACTCATCTTCGTCAAAGCCCGCCGCCGCCCGTGCTTCCACGTTGAACGGTCCGTACAGCACCGCGCGCGCATACTCGGCCAACAAGGAGCGGAACGTGACCCGCGGTTCCACGCCGGCGCGCTCGCAATACCAGCGGAACCAGCGCGAACCGGCGGCCACGTGGGCCACTTCCTCGCGCAGGATCACCTCCAGGATGGCCACCGTGGCCTCATCCCCCATCGAGCGCAGCTTGACGATCATTCCCGGCGTCACGTCCAGCCCGCGCGCCTCCAGCACACGCGGCACCAGCGCCATCCGAGCCAGACCATCGTGCGCGGTTTTCTCGGCCATTTCCCACAGGCCGTTGTGCGCGTCGAAGTCACCGTAGTCGTGACCCAGCTGCTGCAACCGCGCACGCAGCAACTGGAAATGCCGCGCCTCGTCGCGCGCCACCTCTACCCAGTCCGCATAGAATTCAAGCGGCAAGCCACGAAAGCGATACACCGCGTCCCACGCCAGGTCGATCGCATTGAACTCGATGTGCGCGATCGCGTGCACGAACGCCGCCCGCCCTTCGGGCGTACCCAGCCCGCGCTTGGGCAGGTTGCGCGGATGCACCAGCAGCGGCCGCTCAGGCCGCCCCGGCATCCGGATCGGTTCTGGCTTAGTAGCGTCCGCGGGAATGGCCAGCTCCCCGCGCGCGAACGCGTCAGCCGCCGCAAACGTGGACGCCACCTTCTCCTCGGGAGAGGAGGCATCTAAGCACCCGCGGGCAGCATCAAACAGATTCATTCACACTCCGCCACCTTCGGCGCACGGCACGAACCACATCACCGTTGGAAGGCGGCTGCGGGATGGCATGCCAACCAAGCGAGTATCGGGGAGCGACTTGGCAGGTCATCCCGCAGCAGCCCCCCAGCCACTTCACGCCGAGCGCCGCACCTTCTTAGCCTCATCCGACCGCATCTGCTTGATGCGCTCGAAATAACCTTCCTCGATGCCAGTGACATACTCACCGTTGAAGCACGACGAATCGAAGCTTTCGATGCGGTGCTTGGGCCCCGACACCGAAGCCTCCAGCGCCTCCAGGTCCTGGTAGATCAGCCAGTCGCAGCCCAGCAGCTTCTGCACCTCTTCCTCGGTGCGGTTATGCGCCACCAGCTCCTCCGCCGACGGCATGTCGATGCCGTAGATGTTGGGATAGCGCACCGGCGGCGCGGCCGAGGCCAGGTACACCTTGCGCGCGCCTGCGTCGCGCGCCATCTGCACGATTTGCTGCGAGGTCGTGCCGCGCACGATCGAGTCGTCCACCAGCAGCACGACGCGGTTACGGAACTCCAGCGGGATCGGGTTGAGCTTGCGACGCACTGACTTCGCGCGCTGGCCCTGCCCCGGCATGATGAAGGTGCGGCCCACGTAACGGTTCTTGATGAAGCCCTCGCGGTACTTCACGCCGATCACGTTGGCGATCTCCAGCGCGGCGTCGCGCGAGGTATCCGGAATCGGGATCACCGTGTCGATGTCGTGGTTCGGCATCAGGCGCAGGATCTTCTCGCCCAGTGCCTGGCCCATGCGCATGCGCGCCTTGTGCACCGACACATCGTCCATCATCGAATCGGGACGCGCGAAGTACACGTATTCAAAGATGCACGGCGCAAACTTGCCCGGCTCGACGCACTGGCGGGCGTGCAGCTGCCCGTCGGTGGTGATCACCACGCCTTCGCCCGGACGCACGTCGCGCACGCGCTCGAACCCGATCAGATCCAGCGCCACCGACTCCGACGCCACCGCGTATTCGTCGCGGCCGTTGCTCACGCGCTTGCCCAGCACCAGCGGGCGGATGCCGTTGGGATCGCGGAACGCCACCAGGCCCAGGCCCAGCACCGTCAGCACCACCGCATAGCCACCCACGCAACGGCGCGTCACGCCTTCGACGGCCTTGAACGCGGCCTCCGGCGTCAGCGCCTTCTGCATATCCAGCTCATGGGCGAAGACATTGAGCAGCACTTCCGAGTCCGACTCGGTGTTGACGTTGCGGCGGTCCTGTTCGAACACCTCGCGACGCAGCGCCTCGGTGTTGATCAGGTTGCCGTTGTGCGCCAGCGCGATGCCGAACGGCGAGTTGACGTAGAACGGCTGTGCCTCGTCCGAGCCTTCGCTGCCGGCCGTCGGGTAACGGCAATGGCCGATGCCCATGTGCCCCTGCAACAGGCCCATGGCGTTCTCGTCGAACACGTCGCTGACCAGGCCATTGCCCTTGTGCACACGCAGCTTCTTGCCGTCGGCGGTGGCGATGCCCGCCGCATCCTGGCCACGGTGCTGCAGCACCGTCAGGCCGTCATAAAGCTGCGCCGCGACGTCGTTGTGGCCGACGATACCGATGATGCCGCACATGGAAAGTAATCCTGCTGAACTTGAATGAATGGCGGACTCAGCCGCCGAATGCCGGCGCCGGCAGTGCCGCCGCCTTGTCCTGCAACGCCGGGATTGTCGCCCCACCGTCGCCCGTGAAATCCACCTGCGTCGCCACCCATTCGGGCAGCCATCCGCGCAGCCACTGCGCGCCCGGCACCAACACCGGCACCACCGGCGAGGCCCGCCATTGCGGTTCGCGCGGCATCGACGTCAACGCCAGGATCAGGACCAGCGCGCAGGCCACGAACCCGCCACGCACCAGGCCCAACATGAACCCCAGCATCCGGTCCATGCCGCCCAGGCCGGCCGACTGCACCAGCTTGCGCACCAGCCAACCCACCACGCCCACCACCACCATCACGGCGATGAAGGCCAGCGCATGGCCGGCAAACAGCTCGGTCGCGCCGGGCTCGCCATCGGAGGCCAGCACCAGACCGACGTCGCCGCCGTAACGGAACGCGACCCAGCCACCCAGCATCCACGCGAGCAACGACACCACCACGCCCACGAACCCGCGCATCACACCCAGCAGGGCCGATGCGCCGATGATGGCCAGCAACACCCAATCCACTGCACCCATCCGTTCGCGCGCCTCGAAAAAAATGAAGCGGCGTCAGGGATGCGGACGGACGATGCCGTTCACGCCCAGCTTCGACGCCACCTGTGCCTGCAAGCGCTCCGCGGCAGCGCGGTCGGCCACCGGGCCCACGCGCACGCGACTGAGCGCACCCTTGTCGGTGCGCACGGATTCGACGAAGGCACTGAAACCGGCGGCGCGCGCACGGTCGCGCAGGCGGGTGGCCTCTGCGGCGTTGCTGAACGCGCCCAACTGAACCGCGAACCCGACATTGGACGCTGCCGGCTTGGGCGTCGGCACCGCCACGGGTGTCTTCTCCGCAGGCTTGGGCGCCGCGGGCGCCGGCTTGGGCGCCTCGGGCAGGCGCGCGGCGGTCGCCGGCTTGCTTTCGGCCAACGCCACCGGCTTGGAGACGGAGGGCGCCGGCAGCGGGGCCGGCTGGGATACCGACGCCGCGGCAGGCGCTGCGTCGTCCGCCGAGGCATCCAGCACGATCACCTTCGCGCCGACGTCATCGCGCACGTGGCCCGCGCGCAGGCGGGCCGATTCGGCGATGGCTTGGCTGGTATACGGCCCGATGAGCACGCGGAACAGCGTGCGGCCGCTGGCGGTCTTCACCGACTCCTGGTAGCCCGGCAGTTGCGACGCGGTCAACGCCGCGACCACCCGCTCGGCGTCCGCGCTGGTGGCGTAACTGCCAAAGGTGACGGCATGGCTGCCGCCGGCCGTTGGCGGTGGCATCATCCCGCTGTCGGTGGAGGCGGCCACCGCGGCATCGGCGTCCACGTTGGGCAGCTTGTCCGGCGCCGTCTCCATGCCCAGAGCCCCGCCTGCAGCCGGCTGGCCCGGCGAGACGAGCGGCAGTTCACGGGTCTCGTAGCCGCCTTCCGGCGTGTCCGGCAGTTGCAGCGGGACGTCCGAGACGCCACTTTCCGGCGCGGGGCCCTTGATCAGCATCGGCAGGAAGATCACTGCGAGGGCGACAAGCACCGTCGCGCCGATCAGTCGCTGTTTCAGGGCAGGTTCCATCGGATCTCGCACGCCACGGGCGGAAATGCCGGGCGAATTATACCCGGGAGCGACCCGCGGGCCGGGCCGCCGGGTGCAGCTTCATTCAGCCCCCAAGGCCACCAACGCATCCGCGACGGTATGGAAAGAGCCGAACACCAGGATGCGGTCGCCGGCACTGGCGTCGCGACGGGCTGCGGCCAATGCGTCCGCCACGCCGGGGAACTGCGGCGCCGACGCCGCGGCCGTGCCGGCCAACCGGGCCGCCAGGGCCTCGGGGCCGTCTCCCCGCGGTCCATGCTCGGCCAGTCCCGCCAGGTACCAGGCATCAACCTCCCCCGCCAGGGCGTCGACCACGCCCTGTGCGTCCTTGTCTGCCAGCGCGGCGTACACCGCGCGGGTCACGCCCGCGGCCGGGCGCTGCCGGGCCTTCGCCTGCTTGAGCCACGCGGCCAGTTCCGCCGCCGCCTGCGGGTTGTGGCCCACATCGACAATGATTTCCACGCCATCCCGCTGAATCTGTTGCAGGCGGCCCACCAGCCGGGCCTGGGCCACGCCGGCTGCCAGCGCCTGCCGGGGCGGGCGCTTGGGCAGCGCGCGCACGGCGGCGATGGCGGTGGCCGCATTGCGCAACTGGACGGGCGCCGCCAGTTGCGGGCGCGGCAAGGTGGCACTGAAGCCCACTTCGCGCCAGCGCCAGCTGTCCGCATCCATCGGTTCGAAGAAGAAGTCGCAGCGCGCGCGGATGGCCGATGCGCCGATGGTGTAGGCATGGCCCAGCACGCTGGAGGGCGGGTCATCGTCGCCCAGTACCAGCGGCTTCCACGGCCGCGCGATGCCGACCTTCTCCGCGCCAATGGCCTCGCGGTCGTCACCGAGGTAGGCCTGGTGGTCGAGGTCGACGGTGGTGATGACGGCCACGTCGGGGTCGACGATGTTGGTGGCGTCCAGCCGCCCGCCCAGCCCCACTTCCAGCACCGCGAGGTCGAGCCTGGCGCGTTCGAACAACCACAACGCGCAGAGCGTCCCGTACTCGAAGTAGGTCAGCGGCACGTCGCCTCGCGCGGCCTCCACGGCCTCGAAGCCGGCCACGAGCGCCGCGTCGTCGACGTCCTCGCCATGGATGCGCACGCGCTCGTTGTACGCCAGCAGGTGCGGGGACGTGTACGCGCCGACCTTCCAGCCTGCGGCCCGGCCGATGGCCTCGATGAACGCGACGGTGGAGCCCTTGCCGTTGGTGCCGCCCACGGTGATCACCCGTTTGGCGGGACGCTTGAGCCCCATGGCGGTGGCGACGGTGCGCACGCGCTCCAGCCCCATGTCGATGGACTGAGGGTGCTGGCGTTCGATGTAGGCCAGCCAATCGGCCAGCGTCAGGGGCTTGCTCAAGGTCACGGGCGCGCCCGAAGCGGGCGGCATGCGGCGGTGGGGGCGCCTATTGCATCACAACGCCCGGTGGACCGCCTCCCCGAACAGCGCGGTGTGGTGGCTGCAATCGTTCAGACGCACCACCTCGAGGTGGTCGACATCGGGGCCTTCCAACAGGTTGACGGTCGTCGGCGCCTGTCGGAAACCCCACAACTGCGCCAGCGGAATGCCCAGGATCTTGCACAGCAGGACGCGGTTCACCGCGTCGTGGGCGACCACCAGCAGCGTGTCGTCGTCGCCCAGCCCCTCGGTGGCGCGGGCGAACGCCGGCCAGGCGCGGTCGAGCACGTGCTGCAGCGATTCGCCTTCAGGCATCAGCACCTCGTGCGGGGCTTCGCGCCACAGGCGCAGGCGCTCGGGGTCCGCCTCGCGGATCTCGCTGGCCAGCAGGCCCTCCCAAGTGCCGTGCGCGATTTCCATCAGGCCCGGGTCGAGCGTGAGCGGCAGGTCGCGCTGGCCGAGCGCGAGTTCGGCGGTGTAGCGCGCACGGCGCAGCGGCGAGGCCACGGCACGCGTGATCGCCACCTCGCGCAGGCGTTCGCCCAGTGCGCGGGCCTGACCCTCGCCCACGGGCGAAAGCGGGATGTCTTCCTGGCCCTGGTAACGGCCTTCGGCGTTCCACGGGGTCTCACCGTGGCGTGCAAGCAGGATGCGCATGGGAATCGGATGCTGGGGACGCGGGGACACCGGAGCCTAGCAGACGACAACCGGGCCGCAACCGTTGCGAGCGAAACGAAAAACGCCGGCGCGGGGCCGGCGTTCCTCGTATTGCCCATGACGCGCGGCTTACTTGCCCTTCGGCGCCACGTTCATTTCCTTCAGCAGCGCCGGGGCCGGGAAGACCTCCTGCATGATCCAGCGCATGTAGCGCTGGTCGACGGTGATCATGCGGGTCATGACCGGGTCGAACACCCAGTTGGAGCTGACCGATTCCCAGTTGCCGTCAAACGCCAGGCCCACCAGCTTGCCCTGCGCGTCCAGCACCGGCGAACCGGAGTTGCCACCGGTGATGTCCAGGTTGGACAGGAAGTTGACCGGTACCGTGCCCAGGCGCTTGTCGGCCAGGCCGCTGTAACGCTTGGTGGCGATGGCTTCCAGCTGCACCTTCGGCGCGTCGAACGGATCGACGCCGGTGTCCTTGGCCGGGATTTCCTCGAGCACCGTGAAGGGCTTCTGCTTGCTGCCGTCCAGCTTGGTGTAGCCGGTCACGTTGCCGAAGGTGATGCGCAGGCTGGAGTTGGCGTCCGGATAGACGAACTCACCCTTGCTCTTCTTGTAGTCGGCGATGGCCTGCAGGTAGGCCGGGCGCGCCAGCAGCGACTCGCCGGCGCGGGTCTTGGCGGTCTCTTCCAGCTGCAGCACGGTCGGCATCACCGCCACGGCGAACTGGATGGCCGGATCCTTGCTGGCCTCGAGCGTGGCGCGGTCAGCACCGAGGAGTGCCATGCGCTTGTCGGCATTGCGCAGTTCGCTCTTGGCCAGGCTGTCCAGCGCGCGCTGGATGGCCTGCTCGTCGTTGCCGCCCAGCCACTTGTCGACGGCCGCCACGCGCTGCGCCTGCGGCAGCTTCACGTACTCACGCAGCCAGTACTGCTGCAGCTCGCGGTCCATGTCGGGGTGGTAGCGGCGCTCCATCTGCTTCATGCCGCCTTCGAACGCCGGCATGTCGCGCTGCTGGTAACCCTGCTCGCGCTCGGCGTCCGGCTTGGCCTTTTCGAGGGAGAGGCGGTACAGCTGCGAGGCCGCTCCCAGGATGCCGCTGTTGCGCAGGCTGCCGAACACCAGGTCCCGCTCGCGGGTGGCGCGGGCGATGTTGCCCAGCTCGATCAGCTTGGCGTGGGCGGCCAGACCGGCCTTGCCGGCGTCGCCCTGCGCACGCAGCCACTCCAGCACCGCGGCCTCTTCCTTGCGCTTGGTTTCGGCGGCGCCGATGCGCTTGAAGCCTTCGAGCTGGCCGTCGTAGTTCTTCATCGTGTTGTTGAGGCTGGCCAGCGTCGCGGCGTACTTCACCGCGATGTCCGGGTTCTTGGCGCCGGCGGCCTCGATCATCGCGATCGTGTTCCTGTAGTGCTGGCCTACGGTCGGGTAGGTCCAGCCGGCGGTGTCGTCGAACTCGCTGGCCAGCGCGTAGCGCGCGGTGCGGCCCGGGTAGCCCGCGACCATCACGAAATCACCCTCGCCCAGCGGCTTGTCGGCGAGCTTCAGCCAGTGCTTGGGCTGGTAAGGCACGTTGTCCGTCGAGAACGCGGCCGGCTTGCCGTCCTTGCCCACGTAGGCGCGGTAAAACGAGAAGTCGCCGGTGTGGCGCGGCCACATCCAGTTGTCGACGTCGCCGCCGTACTTGCCCACGCTGCTCGGCGGGGCGTACGACAGGCGCACGTCCTTGATCTCGAGGTTGCGGAACAGGCGGTACACGTTGCCGCCGGAGAAGCTGTACACGCGGCAGCGAAAACCGGCTTCGGCTTCGCAGTCGGCGACCAGCTTCTTCTCCAGCGCATCGGCGGCCTTGGTGCGGGCCAGCGCGTCGGGCGCGGCGGCAATGGTGGCCTTGAACTGGTCGGTCACGTCGGTGATCGCATCCAGCACGTAGATGCGCGCATTCGGGCCGGCGGACAGCTCCTCGCCCGGGGTGGCGGCGTAGAAGCCGTCGCGGATCAGGTTCTTTTCCGGGGTGGAGTTCAGCTGGATGGCGCCGTACGCACAGTGGTGGTTGGTGGCGACCAGGCCCTGCGGCGACACGAAGCCGGCGGTGCAGCCGCCCAGCGAGACCACGGCGCCCAGCGGGTCACCGGTGAGATCGGACAGCTGCTGGGCACTGAGCTTCAGACCGGCCTTCTTCAGCGGACCGGCGATTTCCGGCAACTGCTGCGGCACCCACATGCCCTCGCCCGCTACCGCGGTCCCCATGCCTGCCAGCGCGATGGCGGCGGCCAACACCGAATGACGCATGCCTCTACTCCGTTTGCGAAATGCGAAACGGCGAGTCTAGCGGGGTTGGGGCGGGCGCGCCCATGACTTATGACAGGGGCAGGAGGCAAGTTCCGGTTCGAAACGCGAACCCTCTGGGCACTGATTAGGGAGGTGTCCATGGCGGGCATTGCGGAAAAGCGGGCCATGAATGGCCCGCGGCCCGACTCGCGGCAGGATGCCGCGACGGAGGGCTGGAGCAATGCCCGCCATGGACATCTCCCGCCCCACCCGACCTCACTCCGCCGGCAGCCCCATCTCCCGCAGCAGGTGCGGCGCCGGATACACCTTCGCCATCAGCCAGCGCATGTAACGCATGTCCACATGGATCGCGCGCTTGTAACGCGGGTCGAACATCCAGCTGGCGCTGACCGCCTCCCAATTGCTGTCGAAGTTCAGGCCGATCAGCCGCCCCTTCGCATCCAGCACCGGCGAGCCGGAGTTGCCACCCGTGGTATCGAGGTTGGTGAGGAAGTTGACCGTCTGCGTCTTCAGGCTCGGCTCGGCCGTGGTGCCGAAGTCGCCCTTGGCGATCGCATCGAGCAGCGGCTTGGGCGCGATGAACGGATCCACGCCGGTGTGCTTCTCGACGATGCCCTGCACGGTGGTCAGCGGCGTGTAATGGATGCCGTCACGCGGATCCATCGACTGGATGCGGCCGTAGCTCACGCGCAGCGTGGAATTGGCGTCCGGGTACACCGCACGGCCCTGCGACTTGCGGAAGCCGATCAGCGCACGCATGTACGCCGGACGCAGTCGCAGCAGCTCACCCGCGCTGGCCTTGGACTCATCGTCCAGGCGTAGGATCGCGGGCAGCAGCGTTGCCGCCGCCTGCAACAGCGGGTCCTTGGAGCCCTGCAGCGCACCCACGTCGGCCTGCATGGCCTGCAGGCGCGCGGCCTCCTCGCCCAGCCCCGTGCCCGCGTAGAGCGCATCGAGCCGGGCCTTCGCCTGCTCCAGCGTGGTGCCGAACACGGCGTCGTATTCGGCCACCTGCTGGGCGGGCGGCAGCGCCTGGTACTGCGCCAGGAGATGCATCAGTAGTGCCTTTTCTACCGAGGGCGAATAACGCCGCTGCACCTGCTTCAGCTGGCCGGTGATCAGTACCTCATCGCGCTGCTGGAAGCCCGACTCGCGCTGGGCATCCGGCTTGGTGCGCTCGTGCGCGAGGCGTTGCAGCGTGATCGCCGAGCGCAGCAGCTGGGCGTGCCCGTTGATCGCGGCCAGCAATTGGTCGCGCTCACGCGTGGCAACGCCGCGATCCAGTACGGCCTGTGCCGCCGCGATGTCGGTCCGGATGGCCGCCGCATCGGACTGCTGCGCCAGCCACGCATACATGGCCGCCTCGTCATCGCGGCGGACGGCCGCCGCATTGCTGCGGCGCAGGCCATCCAACTCACCCTGCGCACGCTTGAGTGAATTCTTGAAGCTCCTCACCTGCGAGGCGTAGCGAACGCGCGCTTCCTCGTCCTTGGCGCTGGCGGCTTCGATGGTCTTGATCATGCCGTCGAACAGCGCCACCCGCGAAGGCAACTGCCACTCGATCTGGTTGGCGAACTCCGAGGCCATGCGGTGGCGGAAGGTGACGCCCGGATAACCGGCGAGCATGGCGTAATCGCCTTCCTTCACATTGCGCGTGGACACCTGCAGGTGCGCCGGCGGCACGTACGGCACGTTGTCCGGCGAATAGTCGGCCGGCTTGCCGTCCTTGCCCACGTAGGCACGCAAAAGCGTGAAGTCGCCGGTATGGCGCGGCCACATGAAGTTGTCGACCTCGCCACCGTAGTTGCCAATGTCATTGGGCGGTGCGTAGACCAGGCGCACGTCGCGCAACTCCAACTGCTTGACCAGGTAAAAATCCGTGCCGTAGTACATGTTGGCGACGCTGCAGCGGTAGCCGGCATCGCGCTCGCATTCGGCCACGACCGCCTTGGTCGCCGCGTCCACTGCGTCGTAATAGGCCTTGCCCTGCTTGCCGCGCGCGTCGGCCAGGATGCGGTCGGTCACCTTGTCGAAACCCGTCGTCACCAGGACGCGGTAATCGGGGTTGGCCGGCAGCTCCGCGGCGCGGTCGGCGGCGATGTATCCGTCCTGGATCAGGTCACGGCCGGGCTTGCTGTTGTACTGGATCACGCCAAAGGCGACATGGTGGTTGGTGAGCACCAACCCGTCCTTCGACACGAACGCACCGCTGGCCCCACCGACCTTGACCACGGCGTTCATGGGCGGGCGCGCCAGCCCGGCCAACTCGCCCGGCTTGCCCTGGAACCCGGCCTCACGGAGCTGCTTGGCAATGTCCGGCAGCTGTGACGGCATCCACATGCCCTCGTTGGCGATGGCGCCGGTGGCGGCCAAGGAAAGTGACAGGGCGAGCAGACGGCGGCGCATGGTCGATCCGGTGGAAAGCGGGACAGGAACGATAGGCCACGGCCCGGCGCACGGCAAACCGCATTCCCGGGACCGCCCCACCCCGGGGCCACCCGACGGAACGTGATTCAACCGGCTGTGCCGAGGACGCCCGCGTATAATTGTTGCCCCCGGCGCCCGTGTTGGACGCCCGCGAAGGACACCCCTCCATGACGCAGACGATGATGAAGGCGCTGGTGAAGCGCGAAGCCACCAAGGGCATCTGGATGGAGGAAGTGCCGATCCCCGCCCCCGGCCCGAACGAAGTGCTGGTGAAGCTGGAGAAGACCGCGATCTGCGGCACCGACCTGCACATCTACCTGTGGGACGAGTGGAGCCAGCGCACCATCAAGCCCGGCCTGGTCATCGGCCATGAGTTCGTCGGCCGCGTCGTCGAGCTCGGCGCCGGCGTCACCGGCTACAAGGTCGGCCAGCGCGTGAGCGCCGAAGGCCACATCGTCTGCGGCCACTGCCGCAACTGTCGCGCCGGCCGCCAGCACCTGTGCCCCAACACGGTGGGCATCGGCGTGAACCGCAACGGCGCCTTCGCCGAATACATCGTCATGCCGGCCAGCAACCTGTGGCCGATCCCCGACCAGATCCCGAGCGAACTGGCCGCGTTCTTCGACCCGTACGGCAACGCCGCGCACTGCGCGCTGGAATTCGACGTGGTGGGCGAAGACGTGCTGATCACCGGCGCCGGTCCCATCGGCATCATCGCCGCGGGCATCTGCAAGCACATCGGTGCGCGCAACGTGGTCGTCACCGATGTCAACGACTACCGCCTCAAGCTGGCCGCCGACATGGGCGCCACGCGCGTGGTCAACGTCGCCAACACCTCGCTAAAGGACGTGATGGCCGACCTGCACATGGAGGGCTTCGACGTGGGACTGGAGATGAGCGGCAACCCGCGCGCCTTCAACGACATGCTCGACTGCATGTACCACGGCGGCAAGATCGCGATGCTCGGCATCATGCCGAAGGGCGCCGGCTGCGACTGGGACAAGATCATCTTCAAGGGCCTGACCGTGCAGGGTATCTACGGCCGCAAGATGTACGAGACCTGGTACAAGATGACGCAGCTGGTGCTGGGCGGTTTTCCGCTGGGCAAAGTGCTGACGCATCAACTGCCAATCGATTCCTTCCAGGAAGGTTTCGAACTGATGGAATCGGGCAAGGCCGGCAAGGTCGTGCTCAGCTGGAACTGAGTCGCTCGTGACTGCCGTGGTACTGGGTTCGGTGGTGGCCGTGCTGCTGCTCGGCCTGGTCGCCACGGTGGTCCGCGGTGCACGCAGCCGTCCCAAACGGCGCATTGACTAGAATGCGCCCCGTCCCCGCGCCCTCCACGGAATCCGCCATGTCCGACGCCACTGCCTCCCTGACCGCCCGCTACGCCGACGAACTCGACGCGATCCGCGCGCAGGGCCTGTTCAAGTCCGAGCGCATCATCACCAGCCCGCAGTCGGCCGAGATCACCCTCGCCGACGGGCGCAAAGTGCTGAACTTCTGCGCCAACAACTACCTGGGCCTGGCCGACCACCCTGACGTGATCGCCGCCGCCAAGGAGGCCTTGGACACCCACGGCTTCGGCATGGCCTCGGTGCGCTTCATCTGCGGCACGCAGGACCTGCACAAGCAGCTGGAAAAGACCATCGCGGACTTCTTCGGCACCGAGGACACCATCCTCTACGCCGCCTGCTTCGACGCCAACGGCGGCCTGTTCGAGCCGCTGCTGGGCGAGCAGGACGCGATCATCTCCGACGCGCTCAACCATGCCTCGATCATCGACGGCGTGCGCCTGTGCAAGGCCAAGCGTTACCGCTACGCCAGCTGCGACATGGCCGATCTGGAGAAGCAGCTGCAGCAGGCCAAGGCCGACGGTGCGCGCACCATCATGATCACCACCGACGGCGTGTTCTCGATGGACGGCTTCATCGCGGCGCTGGACGAGATCACGCGACTGGCGAAGCAGTACGGCGCGCTGGTGCACATCGACGAGTGCCACGCCACCGGCTTCCTCGGTGCCACCGGCCGCGGCTCGGCCGAGGTCAAGGGCGTGATGGACAAGATCGACATCTTCACCGGCACCCTAGGCAAGGCCATGGGCGGCGCACTGGGCGGCTTCACCACCGCCAAGCGCGAGGTTGTGGAAATGCTGCGCCAGCGCTCACGCCCGTACCTGTTTTCCAACTCGCTGCCGCCGCACGTCGTCGCGGCAGGCATCAAGGCCTTCGAGATGCTGTCCGCTGCCGGCGACCTGCGCGAGCGCCTGCAGGAGAACACCCGCTACTTCCGCGAGCGCATGACCGCCGCCGGCTTCGACATCAAGCCCGGCGTGCACCCGATCTGCCCGGTGATGCTGTACGACGCGCCCTTGGCGCAGCGCTTCGCCGAGCGACTGCTCGAGGAAGGCATTTACGCCATCGGCTTCTTCTTCCCGGTGGTGCCGCAGGGCCAGGCGCGCATCCGCACGCAGATGTCGGCCGCGCACACGCGCGAGCACCTGGACCGGGCCATCGATGCGTTCATCCGCATCGGTCGCGAGCTGGGCGTCATCAAGAATTGAGGCACGGGGCGCGCGGTGGCGCGGCCCCTTCCCGCGCTCCCTCAGCCCCCGCCCTTGCGTTTAGGCGCGGGCTTGGGCTTGCCGGTCGCAACGCGAATCCCGCGGGACTTCATCCACGCATCGAAATCGCGCGCCGTCATCTTTTTCCCGTTCTGCTCCATGTAGAAGCGGTTTGCGTCGCGGCCCCGCGTGCGTGGGCGCGACTTGGGCGTGGCTTTCTCCGCCGTGACCTGGCCACACCCTATGACCGGGTTGGTCAACGCTTGGGTTGCGCGGCTGTGCTGCGCGTAGGCCTGGGCCAAAAGGCCCCCGGCCGCACCGCTGCCGTTGCCCGAGGGTTGGCTGGCGGCCGGCGTGACCGCGTGGCCGTTCTCACAAGGTACCGTCTGCGCCCACGCCATCGGGGACGCGACCAGCGTCATCACCAGCATCCACTTTCGCATCCTGCCCCACTCCCCTGCACGGTTTTCCGCAGTCTAGTGAGGCCCGCGGCGCAAACTTTGTCCGCGCGCACAGTCCAGCATTCCGCCTGTGTCAGCGCACAACTCTTAGGCGCACGCAGTGATTGAGCAGACGCCAGGCTCAGCTGGCGCGAAGCGCCGCAACCTCGTCTCCGGTCAACCTGCGCCACCCACCTTTGGAAAGGTCTCCCAGCCCCAACTCCCCAATGCGAACCCGAATCAGGCGGAGAACTCCGACGCCGTGCGCGGCGAGCAGTCGGCGGATCTGACGGTTGCGCCCTTCGTCCAACACGATTTCCAGCCAGGCGTTGCGCGTGCCGCTGCGCAACAGCGCAGCGTGCCGGGCAGACAGCCGTTCGCCTTCGTCTTCCACCCCTGCCTTCAACGCCTGCAGGAGTTCCGGCGTGGGCAAGGTATCCACCTGCACGTGATAAGTCTTGTCCAAACCGTGGGCAGGATCGGTGATGCAGGCGCTCCATTCGGGGTCATTGCTGAAAAGGAGCAAGCCCTCACTGGCCTTGTCCAGGCGCCCCACCGGGGCCAGCCAAGGCAAGCCCGCGCCATCGAGGCATCGATACACCGTGTCCCGGCCGCGTTCGTCCTTTGCGGTCGTCACCAGGCCCCGCGGCTTATTGAGCATCACGTAGATGCGCTCGGCCCCATCCAGCGCGTGGCCGTCCACCTCCACGCGATGCTGCCCTTGAACGATGGGATATTCGGGATTGCGGACGACGGCACCGTTGACCGCGACGCGTCCGTCAAGAATCCATTGGGCCGCCTGTGTGCGCGAGCACACGCCGTGCTTGGAAAGCACGCGCGCCAGTCCATGTCGAGGCAAGAGGGTTTTCGTCACGTAGCGAAACGGCCGCATACGCGGCCGTTGTTCCTGGGTTGTCGCAGTCCTTCACGGCGCCCGGCGCAGTGCCAGGCACCGCCGTTCGTCACTTCGCCTTTTCACCGGTCGACGCAGGGGCCTCTGCGGCCTTCACGGGCGCTGGCGCACCCTTGGCAACGCGAACCCCACGCGCCTTCATCCACGCATCGAACTCCTCGGCGGTCATGCGCTTGCCGTTCTGGCTCATGTCAAAGCGCCAGGGAGTGTTGTCGTCCTTCGTCTTGGGCTTGTACGTGGCCGGATCGATGGGGGCGTCGGCGGCAGGGGCCGAAGCGGCGGCCGGCGTGGCTGCCGGGGTGGCGGCAGGCTTGCTGGAACGCTTCGCAGCCACGCTGCGGCACTCATCCAAGCGCATGCGGTTCAGCACGCTGTCGACCGACTGCGCTTCGTCATAGGCCTGCACCAGCACGCCGGCGGGCGCACCCAGGCGCGTGGTGCGCGCGGTCAACTCAGGCGCGACGGCAACAGCGGACGATTGCGATTGAGCGATCGCACCGCATGCACCGTCCTGCGCAAGCGCAAGCCCGGACAACATCAGCATCGGAAGTGCAAGCATGAAACGACGCATGGTGGGCTCCGCATGTGGTGTCGGCAGACTGTAGCCCTGAACCCGGCGTTTTCCCAGCGGAAAAAAGTGAATCGCGCCACAATCCCGACGCATGGCGCGAACCAGCATCGACAACTGCCTACGGCGTCTCGATTCAACGACGTGAATGTGAGGAACCGGAACGACGAAGCCCGGCACTGGGCCGGGCTTCGAGGCAACACCGTCGGCGTGCGTGGACCGCACGCCGACTTTCATCCAGATCAGTTCTGGACGTTCAGCTCGGTGCGACGGTTCTTCGCACGGCCTTCCGGATTGTCCGAACCATCTTCGTTGGTGTTCGGAGCAATCGGACGGCTCTCGCCGTAACCGTTCGGACCGGCCAGACGCGAAGCATCGATGCCGTTGCTGGTCAGGTAGTCGTACACCGCCTTGGCGCGGCGCTCGGACAGACCCTGGTTGTAGGCGTCGGTGCCCTTCGAGTCGGTGTGACCGGCGACTTCGACCTTCAGCTCCGGATAGCGCTTCAGGATCTCGGTGGCCTCGGCCAGGATGGCCACGGCGTCCGGACGCAGGTTCGACTTGTCATAGTCGAAGTTCACGCCCTTCAGGTCGATCGACACCGGCACCGGGCAGCCGTCCGGACCGATGGTCTGGCCAGCCTGCGAACCCGGGCACTTGTCGTCGCAGTTGTTCACGCCGTCGCCGTCGTCGTCCAGATCGGCGCAGTTCGGAGCAGCCGGGGCCGGAGCCGGAGCCGGGGCAGCGGCAGCGCCCAGCGGGATGACCACGCCGACCGAAGCCAGGATGTCGCCAAAGCTGTCTTCGCCCGGGGCGTTGATGCTGGAATCATCCATGTCCAGGCGGTAGGCCAGCTCGGTGCGAATCTTCACGCGCTCGCCACCGCCCTGCATGCCCAGGCCGAATTTGGCGGCCAGGTTGCCGTCTTCACGCTGACCCGGCGAATCCGGGCTCGGGAAGGCGTCGTATTCTTCTTCCGAGCGCTGGTAGCCCAGGCCCATCAGCACGTACGGGTTCCAGTTGCGGCCTTCCTGCATGAAGTGGCGGCGCAGGTCCAGCGAAATGCCGTACTGGCTCCAGTTCAGGTTCTGGTTGGCGTCCAAATTCGGGTTCTGGTAGTTCAGCTCACCGTCGAGCGACCAGTTCGGGCTGATCATCTTGCCCAGGCCCAGGCCCACGAACGGCGCGTTGCGGGTGCCGCGCGCGTTGTCCTGGATGTTGAAGCCGGTCGAGCCGGTCAGGTACCAGCGGTCATCAAATTCCTGCGCACCAGCCACATGAGCGACCGACAGACCGCCCAGCAGGGCAGCACAGAGAAGCTTCTTGTTCATTCTCATCTCTCCTTGGATCAAAAATGGAAACCGCGTCTACGGTGTTGCAACCGTTCAGGACGGCGACCCGTTCGACGCCATCCCGGGCAGGTTAAGTTTACAGGTGTGAAAGCCGTGTTAACACGTGTCTAACAATCCGCCAAGTTCCCGCAATCTGCAACCGTACCTTAGCGTCGGTTCATATTGAGCCCCACCGCGGATGCAGGCGCGGTGAAGGCCCCCCCTCCCTGGGAAGGAAGCAGCGGTTGGGAACAAAAACGTAACCTCGCCCACCCACCGTCCATGCCTCCTTGCCGGGGCCGCGTTTTCCGGGCATCGTGCGGCAATCCATACGCTTGCGTACGCTGATGACAACCTCGCCGCCTCCCTATCCCCATCTGTTCCGCCCCCTCGATCTGGGGTTCTGCACCCTGTCCAACCGCGTGCTCATGGGCTCGATGCACACGGGGCTGGAAGACCGGGCGCGGGATTTTCCCAAGCTGGCCGCCTATTTCGGCGAGCGGGCCGCAGGCGGCGTCGGGTTGATCGTCACCGGAGGCTTCGCGCCCAACATGGAGGGCTGGCTCAAGCCACTGGGCGGCAAGCTGGGCTGGTCGTGGGAGGTGGGCAAACACCGGCAGGTGACCCGGGCCGTACATGGACACGGCAGTCGCATCTGCCTGCAGATCCTGCATTCGGGGCGCTACGGCTATCACCCACTCCAGGTGGCACCCTCCAGACTGAAAGCACCGATCAATCCCTTCACGCCGCGGGCGCTGTCCGCCCGCGGCATCGTGCGGCAGATCCGCGCCTTCGTCCGCACGGCCCAGCTTGCCCGGGACGCCGGGTACGACGGCGTGGAAGTCATGGGCTCGGAGGGATACCTCCTCAACCAGTTCACCGTGTCGCGCACCAACCGGCGCGAGGATGCCTGGGGCGGCGACACCGCGCGGCGCATGCGATTTGCCGTCGAGATCGTGCGCCGCATCCGCGAGGCCTGCGGTCCGGATTTCATCATCATCTACCGGCTGTCGATGCTGGACCTGGTGGAGGGGGGGAACCGGTGGGACGAGGTCGTGGCGCAGGCCAAGGCGGTGGAGGCCGCCGGTGCGACGATCATCAACACCGGCATCGGGTGGCACGAAGCGCGGGTGCCCACCATTGCGACGTCCGTCCCGCGGGCGGCATTCACCGGCATCACCGCCAGGCTGAAGCCCGAGGTCAGCGTGCCGCTGGTGACGACAAACCGCATCAACATGCCCGACGTGGCCGAGGCCGTCCTTGCCCGGGGCGAGGCGGACATGGTCTCGATGGCGCGCCCGCTGCTGGCCGATCCCGAGTGGGTGGCCAAGGCGCGCTCCGGGCGTGCCGACGACATTAATACGTGTATTGCCTGCAACCAGGCCTGCCTCGACCACGTCTTTGAAAACAAGACCGCCAGTTGCCTGGTCAATCCGCGTGCCTGCGCGGAAACCGAGCTGGTGTACCGCCCCACCCCGCGGCCCCGGCGCGTCGCAGTCGTGGGCGCCGGTCCCGCCGGCCTGGCGTGCGCGACCGTCGCCGCCGAGCGCGGCCACCGGGTGACCTTGTTTGACGCTGCGGACGAGATCGGCGGCCAGTTCAATGTCGCCAAGCGCATTCCGGGGAAGGAAGAGTTCCACGAGACGTTGCGCTACTTCGGCCGGCGTGTGGCGCAGACGGGCGTGGATCTGCGGCTGGGCACCCGGGTGGAGGCCGCCGATCTCGCCGCCTTCGACGACGTGGTGCTCGCCACGGGCATTGCCCCTCGCAAGGTCGACTTCCCGGGTGCGGATCACCCCAAGGTGGTGGGATACCTTCAGGTACTGCGTGGCGAAGTGGTCCCGGGAGCGCGGGTTGCCGTCATCGGGGCGGGTGGAATCGGTTTCGACGTAGCCGAATTCCTCGTCCATGAAGGCCACTCGAGCAGCCTGGACCCCGTCCGATGGCGGGCCGAGTGGGGGGTGGACCTCGGCTACACCACGGCGCAGGGTGGCCTGGCGAGACCGGCGCCGGAGCCCCCGGCGCGCGAGGTGTGGCTGCTGCAACGCAGTGCCGGCAAGCCCGGGGCGCGGCTGGGCAAGACGACGGGCTGGATCCACCGCGCCACGCTCAAGGCCAAGCGGGTCCAGATGCTGGGCGGCGTCGAGTACTTGGGGGTGGACGACGCGGGCCTGCACATTCGCGTGGAGGGGCGGGAACAGCTGCTCCCGGTGGATCACGTCGTGATCTGTGCCGGCCAGGAGCCCTTCAAGCCCCTTCTGGCGGCCCTAGCGGGCGGCCAGGCCACCGTCCACGTCATCGGCGGAGCCGACGTGGCGGCGGAATTGGACGCAAAACGGGCCATCGCGCAAGGCAGCCGGCTGGCCGCAAATCTGTGACGAGGGCCTCGCTCTTGACAACCCCAAAGCCTTGCTCCGCAAGGGCTTGGGCCCCATCCACGCGGTAAAAAACCGAGAATTTTCCGCAAGTTAGTAACACGGCATTCACGCGACGTTTATGTTGGCGCCAGTACCTTGCGCCAACTTTTCCGCCCAGCCTTGGCGGAACCCACACCGGCCGTGCACCCCGCACGGTTTAGGTGAAGGGGCAAAGCGCGCCGAAGAGCCGCCGCCCTCCCCAGTACGCCATGCCGGTCCGAGCAGTGGCTTCCAGCAGATCCCCGAGGGGATGGAAGCCGCGAGACGAACGGGCGCAACGGAGCAAGGAGTCCGAAATGAAGCTGGCCTGGATCCTGTGGTTGGCCTCGGTATTGCCGCCGCAGACTGCAGATTCGCTCTGCCTGAGCACCACCGTCTACCTCGAAGCCCGCGACCAGTCCGTGCGCGGCCAGAAGGCGGTCGCCGAGGTGGCCCTGCGCCGCCGCGACAGCGGCCTGTGGGGCAACACCATCTGTGACGTGGTCACCGCCAAGAAGCAGTTCGCGCCGACGCTGGTGTCGCCGGCGACACGCCTGAGCAACACCGAAGCGTGGGCGGAGTCGGTGACCATCGCGCTGGAAGCCGAACGCAACTGGGCCCTGCCCCCGGGCCGACGCAAGGAAATCGTTCCGGGCGCCAGCCACTTCATGGCCCACGCCATCGCCAACCCGAGCTGGCGCAATGCCTACCAGGTGGCCACCATCGGCGACCACACCTTCCTGAAGGTGCAGTCACTCAAGCCGCGCCGCGGCTGAGTCGCCGCCCCGGCGCACGCAACCCGTGCGCCCGTGACGCAGCGTTGCACCCACGGTGTTGAGCACCTCCGGGCGGGTCGTCCACGATGGACGGCCCGTTTCCGTTACGGAGATTGCATGAAGCTCTACACCAAGCCCGGGGCCTGCTCGACCGCGGTCCACATCGCCCTGCAGTGGAGCGGCGTGCCGTTCGAGTGCGAGATCCTCCCGGACTACGCCGCACTCAAGTCACCGGCTTACCTGGCCATCAACCCCACCGGCGCGGTGCCGACGGTAGTCGATGGCGATTTCGTCCTGACCCAGAACGCCGCCATCCTGGGCTACGTGGCCGACCACAAGCCCGAGGCCGGCCTCGCTGGCGACGGCAGTCCCCGCCAGCGCGCTGAAGCTACCCGCTGGCTCGCCTTCATGAACGCCGACATGCACCCCGCCTACGTACCGCTGTTCGCGCCTGCCGCTTTCCATGCCGATGCCGCCGAGCACGACCGCGTGCGCGAAGCCGCCCGCAAGCGCCTGCGTGGCCTGTACGAGCGTGCCGAGCAGCAGCTGGAAGGCCGCGACTGGCTTGCCGGCTTCCGCAGCTTCGCTGACCCCTACCTCTACATCACCCTGCGCTGGGCCGGCCTCACTGGCGTGGACCTGACTGGCCTGGAGCGCCTGCAGGCCTTCAAGGCGCGCATGGACCAGGACCCCGGCGTGCAGGCGGTGTTCCAGGCCGAGGGCCTGGCGGCCTGAGCGACCCGAAGGCGGCTCTTCACCAAAGCCCCCACTCCCCCAAACAAGAAGAGCCACGCGATTGCGTGGCTCTTCTGCTTCCAACAACCGAGTCAGCGGGCCGGGGCCCAAGGGGCGCCACAACCAAGCGGATAACGGGCCGCGACTTGTGACGCCCCTTGGGCCCCGGCCTGCCCCCCGCACCCCAAAAAGCAGAAGGGCCACGCAACCGCGTGGCCCCTCAAACACAACTCAACGTTTCTCGATCGGCACGTATTCCTGATCCTCCGGCCCCGTGTAGTTCGCACTCGGGCGGATGATCTTGCCGTCCTCGCGCTGCTCGATCACGTGCGCACTCCAGCCGGTGGTGCGCGCGATCACGAACAACGGCGTGAACATCGGCGTCGGGATACCCATCATGTGGTACGCGCTCGCGCTGTACCAATCCAGGTTCGGGAACATCTTCTTGGTGTCCATCATCAGGTTCTCGATGCGCTCGGACACGTCGAACAGCGTCTGGTTGCCGCCGTCGGCGCACAGCTTGCGCGAGAGTTCCTTGATGATCGGGTTGCGCGGATCGCCGATGGTGTACACCGGGTGGCCGAAGCCGATGACGATCTCCTTGCGCTCCATGCGTGCACGGATGTCCGCCTCGGCGGCGTCGGCGGTGCCATAGCGGCTGATGATGTCCATCGCCACTTCATTCGCGCCGCCGTGCTTGGGACCACGCAGCGCGCCGATCGCGCCGGTGATGCACGAATGCAGGTCCGAGCCGGTGCCGGCGATCACGCGCGCGGTGAACGTCGAGGCATTGAACTCGTGCTCCGCATACAGGATCAGCGACTTGTCCAGCGACTCGGCGTGCAGCGCGCTGGGCGTCTCGCCGTGCAGCAGGTGCAGGAAGTGGCCGGCGGTGGTCTCGTCATCGGTTTCCACGTCGATGCGGCGACCGTTGCGGGTGAAGTGCCACCAGTACAGCAGCATCGAACCAAAACTGGCGATCAGCTTGTCGGCAATATCGCGCGCTTCGTTGGCCGGGTGGCCTTCGCGCTCGGGCAGCACGGTGCCCAGCACGGAGCAGCCCGTGCGCAGCACGTCCATCGGGTGCGCGTTGGCCGGGACCAGCTCCAGCGCCTCGGCAACGATGGCCGGCAGGCCGCGCAGGCGCTTGAGCTTGGTGCGGTAGGCCTTGAGCTGCGACGCGGTCGGCAGCTTGCCGTGCACCAGCAGGTGTGCGACTTCCTCGAACGAGGACTTCGTGGCCAGGTCGTGGATGTCGTAGCCACGATAATGCAGGTCGTTGCCGCTGCGACCAACGGTGCACAGCGCGGTGTTGCCAGCGGCCGTGCCGCTCAGTGCAACGGACTTCTTGGCCTTGGGCAGTACCTGGGCTGGTTCAGTCATGGGATTACTCCTGGTGGACGCGGCATGCGGTGGCGCGGATTGTCCGGTCACCGTCGTGCGCGGCGTTATCAAACGCTAGGGAACACAGAGAAAAAAAGCCTGTTTTGCGACTGGCAAGTCGCAGCGACCGTGGCGGGCCAGATCGCGCCCGCTGCGGTCGGGGGCGGACGGACGCGCCGGCGGAGGTGGGACAGGGGAAACCCGGGATCGCGGGGTCCTGTACGCTCCGTCGGCCGACCATGCCGTCACCGCATTACTTGTCGCGGGCAAACAGCGCGTCGAGCTTGTCCTCGTACGCGTGGTAGCCCAGGTAGTCGTAAAGGTCGGCGCGCGACTGCAGCGTGTCGATGATGTTCTTCTGCGTGCCTTCGCGGCGCACGGTCTCGTAGAAGTTCAGCGCCGCCTTGTTCATTGCGCGGTACGCGCCGCAGCAATACAGGGCGATGTCCACGCCCGCGTCGCGCAACTCATCGGTGGTGAAGAACGGCGTGCTGCCGAACTCGGTCAGGTTGGCCAGGATCGGCACCTTCACCGCGGCCTTGAACTTGCGATAGTCGTCCAGCGTCTTCATCGCCTCCGGGAAGATCATGTCGGCGCCGGCCTCGACGTAGGCCACCGCGCGCTCGATGGCGCTGTCGATGCCTTCCACCGCGGCCGCGTCAGTGCGGGCCATGATCACGAAACCGGCGTCGGTGCGAGCATCCACCGCAGCCTTCACGCGGTCGACCATCTCGTCCTTGGTCACCACCTCCTTGCCCGGGCGGTGGCCGCAGCGCTTCTGCCCCACCTGGTCTTCCATGTGCACGGCAGCCACGCCAATGCGCTCGAAGTTGCGGATGGTGCGACCGATATTGAACGCGCCGCCCCAACCGGTGTCGATGTCGACCAGCAGCGGCATGCCGGTGGCGTCGACGATGCGGCGCGCGTCGGTCAGCACATCTTCCATGGTGCTGATGCCGAGGTCCGGCATGCCCAGCGAGTTGGCGGCCACGCCGCCGCCGGACAGGTACAGCGCCTTGTAGCCCACGCGCTTGGCCATCAAGCCGGCATAGGCGGTGATGGCGCCCATCACCTGCAGCGGGGATTCTTCGGAGAGGGCGGCGCGGAAGCGCGCGCCAGCGGACGGTGCGAGGGCCATGGTGTCTCCTGTGTTCAGCCCGTCATTTTAGCTGAGTGGACGAAGCGGCATCGCGTGCGGCGCCGGGCATCAATTGCCCGCGTCCGCCCCCCGCCCCAGCGCCCGCCGCACCTCATCCAGTGCCCCCGGGTCGTCCAACGTCGACAGGTCGCCCGGGTCGCGCGCCTCGGCCAGCGCCTGGATGGACCGCCGCAGGAGCTTGCCCGAACGGGTCTTGGGCAGCGCGTTGACCACGTACACCCGCGACGGGCGCGCCACCGCGCCCAGCTGTTCCACCACCCGCTTCTGCATGGCCGCCGCCACTTCCACCGCACTGATGCCCTCGGCACCCTGCTTGAGTGTGGCGAACACCACGGGCACCTGGCCCTTGAGCTCGTCGTGCACACCCACCACCGCCGCCTCCGCGACCGAGGGATGGGTGGAGACCGACTCCTCGATCTCGCGCGTGCCCAGCCGATGGCCGGCCACATTGATCACGTCGTCGGTGCGGCCCAGGATGAAGGTGTAGCCATCGGCGTCGCGGATCGCCCAATCGAGCGAGCTGTACAGCAGCTCCTTGAAATGGCCGAAGTAACTGGACAAGAAGCGCGCGTCGTCGCGCCAGATCGTGGTCATGAAACCCGGCGGCAGCGGCGGCACCATGACCAGCACGCCCTTCTCGCCTGGCGCCACGTCCTCACCAGTGACGTCGTTGATCACCCGCAGGTTGTAGCCGGGGGTGGGAAGGCCGGGTGAGCCGAACTTCACCGGCTTCATATCCAGCCCCGGCATCAGCGCCAGCACCGGCCAACCGGTCTCGGTCTGCCAGTAGTTGTCGACAATGGTTTTGCCGATGCCCTCGGTGATCCACTTCGCGGTGGGCTCATCCAGCGGTTCACCGGCCAGGAACAGGTATTTCAGCGCAGACAGGTCATGCTGCTTGAGGTAGGCCGCGTCCTGCTTCTTCAGCACGCGGATCGCGGTGGGCGAGGAAAACATCGTGCGCACGCCGTAGCGTTCGCAGATCTGCCACCAGATCGCGGGATCGGGGTTGACCGGCAACCCTTCGTACAGGATCGACGTGGCGCCGGCGATCAGCGGGCCGTACACGTTGTAGCTGTGCCCCACCGCCCAGCCCACGTCGGAGGTGGAGAACATCACCTGCCCCGGCTGGATGTCGTAGATCGCCCACATCGACATCGCCATCGCCACGGCATAGCCGCCCACGTCGCGCTGCACGCCCTTGGGTTTGCCCGTGGTGCCCGAGGTGTAGAGCAGGTAGCTGGGCTCGTTGGACTCCAGCCACGCCACGTCCACCTCGGCGCCCTCGTGCTGCGCGCGCAGCGTGGCGTAGTCGACGTCTCGGCCGTCGATGCGGGTCAGGTCGGGATCCAGCCCGCGATTGACGATGAGCACATGCGCCGGAGGCGACGTGGCCTCGGCGCACGCCGCATCCACCAGCGGCTTGTACGGGATGACCTTGCCACCGCGCATGCCCGCATCGGCGCAGATCAGCAGCTTCGGTTCCGCATCGTCGATGCGCAGCGCCAGGTTATGCGAGGCGAAGCCACCGAACACCACCGAATGCACCGCGCCGATGCGCGCGCAGGCCAGCATCGCGAACACGGCCTCCGCCATGTTGGGCATGTAGATCACCACGCGATCCCCGCGCTCCACACCCAGTGACTGGATCACCGCGGCGAACGCATTCACTTCGCGGTGCAGCTCCCGGTAGGTGATCTCGCGGGTCAGGCCGGTTTCGGTGGAAATGGTGACCAGCGCCAGCTGGTCGGCACGCGCGTCGAGGTGGCGATCCACCGCGTTGTAGCAGAGGTTGGTTTCGCCGCCGACGAACCATTTGCGAAACGGAGGGTTCGCATCATCAAGGATTCTGTCCGGCACGCGACGCCAATGGATGGCCTGTGCCTGCTCGGCCCAGAAGGCTTCCGGCTGCTCGATCGAACGGCGATAGAACTCCTCGTACCGCATGTCCATTCCTCCACGACTATCCGTCGAGGCTATCGCGGCGCAGCAGGTGGTCGCGCTACGACATTGGTCGAAAAGTCAGCGAAGGAACGTCTAACGGAGTTCTCGTCAGGTGCCTGAAGACCTGGTCGCCACCAACAATCTCAAAATGCTGCAACGCGCCATTCGCCGCACAGCAGCAATGAGAACGGGAGTTTCCGTTTCAAAACAAAGCGGGGCGACCCGAAGGCCGCCCCGCTCCTTGATTCACTTACCACGGAGCACCGGAGTGCATCGCGGTCGCCAGCTGCACAGGCCCATCGTTGGGCCGCGCACTCAGCCCAGCAGGTGCGCCACGCCGGCGCGCTCTTCCTCGAGTTCGGCCAGCGTCTTGTCCATCGCCGCGCGGCTGAACTCGTCGACCGGCAGGCCTTCGATGCGGGTGTACTCGCCGTTGGCGCAGGTCACCGGCACGCCGTAGATCACGCCTTCCGGGATGCCGTAGCTGCCGTCGGACGGCACGCCCATGGTGGCCCACTTGCCGTTGGTGCCCAGCACCCAGTCACGGATGTGGTCGATGGCGGCATTGGCAGCCGAGGCGGCCGAGGACAGGCCACGCGCCTCGATGATCGCCGCGCCGCGCTTGCCCACCTGCGGAATGAAGGTGTTGGCGTTCCAGTCGGCGTCGTTGATCTTGTCCTTCAGCGACTCACCGTTGACGGTGGCGAAGCGGTAGTCCGGGTACATGGTCGGGCTGTGGTTGCCCCACACCACCAGCTTCTCGATGTCGGCCACGGCCACGCCGGCCTTGTTGGCCAGCTGCGACAGCGCACGGTTGTGGTCCAGGCGCAGCATCGCGGTGAAATTCTTGGCCGGCAGGTCCGGCGCCGACTTCATGGCGATGTAGGCGTTGGTGTTGGCCGGGTTGCCGACCACCAGCACCTTCACGTTGCGGCTGGCGACCTTGTTCAGCGCGGCGCCCTGCGCGGTGAAGATCTTGGCGTTCTCCAGCAGCAGGTCCTTGCGCTCCATGCCCGGGCCACGCGGACGCGCGCCGACCAGCAGTGCGATGTCGGCGTCCTTGAACGCCACTTCCGCATCATCGGTGCCGACCATGCCGGCCAGCAGCGGGAACGCACAGTCTTCCAGCTCCATCATCACGCCCTTCAGCGCGGCCTGGGCCTTCTCCATCGGCAGCTCGAGCATCTGCAGGATGACGGGCTGGTCCTTGCCCAGCATCTCGCCGGAAGCGATGCGGAACAGCAGCGAGTAGCCGATCTGGCCGGCAGCACCGGTAACGGCAACGCGGACGGGGGTCTTCATGGAAGTTTCCTTGCGTAACAGGTTGGAGTGGGGACGGCCAGCGCGTCAGAACACGCGATAGCCCAAGGGGGCAAGTTTTTCTTTGAGTTCGGCGGTGTTGTAGCCGTACACCACCTGCTGGCCGATGACGGTGGTGGGCACGCCGCGCGCGCCCAGCGCCTGCATGGCGCGGTCGCCTTCCGGCGTATCCACATCCAGAATCCGATAGCGCACGTTGGCCATCTCGAATTCCTTCTGCTGCTTGCGGCAGTAACCGCACCACTCGGCCGCCATCATCACGATGCGGTCATCACCGGTGACCACACGCGGATCGTCCGGGTGCAGGGTGGGCTCGGGATCGCCGCGGAAATGCATCCATCCGCCAATCGCCGCCAACCCCACCAGCACCCAGACCATGCGCATGAGCAACGCTCCTTGTCAGACGAGTTCCGCGAAGAACTCCTGGAACCGCTGCAGGCCGGGGGCGAGCTGCGGCGTCGGGCAGGTGTAGCTGATGCGCAGCGCGCGCGGCTCACCGAACGCCGAACCCGGCACGCAGGCCACGCCCTTGGCTTCCAGCAGAGCGTTGCAAAAGTCGACGTCGTTGCCGATCTTCGTGCCGCTCGGGCCGTGGGTCTTGCCGAATGCGCAGCTGATGTCCGGGAACACGTAGAACGCGCCCTGCGGACGCGGGCACACCAGGCCCGGGATGGCATTCATCACGGCCATGACCTGGTCGCGCTTGCCCTGGAACTCCGCGCACTTCTGCGTCGGCACGTCCTGCGGGCCGGTCAGCGCCGCGATGCCGGCGGCGTTGACCACTTCCGGCACGTTGGTGATGTGGTTGGAGTTGAGCGTGACCAGCGCCTTGGCCACCGACTCCGGGCCCACCATGAAGCCAAGGCGCCAGCCCGGCATGCCGTAGGTCTTGGACAGCGAGTCGAGGAAGATCACGCGGTCGCGCAACTCCGGGCGGGCGAGCACGAAGTTGTAGTACTCCAGCCCGTCGAACAGCATGCGGTTGTAGATGTCGTCGGCGATGATCCAGGTGTCCGGATACTTCACCAGCACGTCGGCCAGCGCAACGATCTCGTCCTTGGTGTACACCATGCCCGTCGGGTTGGACGGGTTGTTGAACAGGAACACCTTCGGCTTCTTCGCCAGCGCCTCGTCGAGCTGCTGCGGGGTCAGCTTGTAGTTCTGGCTGGCCGGACACGGCAGCAGCTGGACCTTCGCGTTGACGATCTCGGCGATGTCCATGTAGCTGGTCCAGTACGGCGCCGGGAAGGCGATCGTGTCGCCCTCGTCCAGCAGCGCCTCGGCCAGGTTGTAGATCACGTGTTTGGCACCGATGCCGGTCGCGCAGTTGGCGCGCGTGTAGCCGGTCAGGCCGATCTGCTCGATGTGCTTGAGGAAGGCGTCCAGCAGCGCGTCGGGGCCGCGGTTGCTACCGTACTGGCCGCTGTCCTTCTCCACCGCCTGGCGCGCGGCTTCGTACACGTGCGGGCCCGGCAGGAAGTTCGGCACGCCGATGGAGAAGCTGATGATGTCGCGGCCTTCGGCCTTCAGGCGCTTGGCCTTTTCGGCAACGGCCATGATGGCGCTGGGCTTGGCACGTCCAATGCGCGCGGCGAGCTGGGGCATCGCGAGAAACCTCGTGGGAAGCGTGTGGGGAGGGCGGAAAGCCCGGTACAGAGCCCTGAAATGGTACCACGGGGCCCCCGCCCGGACCGGGCCGACGATGGTCTCACCCGGCACCGTTTGCCGCTGCAACGGCTGGTCTTATCGGCCACCGCGCCTCGCCCCGGTTTGGTGAGGTGCCGCCGTGGCCGACACTTCCCGGTGACTCTTGAGGGTCTGCCTCCGCATCCACCGTCTGCTGCTGCCCACGCCCCCCGGGTCTCTGCCGTGGATGACACGCGCCCTCCGGCAGCCCGGCGCGACCCGCAACCTCCGCCCTGCCCGTGTGGGCCCGGCGAATTGGCGCCCCCCGCGGCGCCCTCAGCAAAACGCCCACCCGGCAACCCGGGTGGGCGTTCGCGCAGATCAACGCTGTTCTGAAACTCAGGCGCGCGCGTTCGCGTCCAGCGTCTTGTTCCACTCGGCCACGCGATCGGCCTTGGCGGCAATCGCGGCGGCGGCATCGCCTTCGATCTTCACCGAGTTGATCTTGTCGCCCTGCTTCACACTGTCCACCACGTTCTGGCCTTCGATCACCTTGCCGAACACGGTGTGCTTGCCGTCCAGCCACGGGCACGCCACGTGGGTGATGAAGAACTGGCTGCCGTTGGTCGACGGGCCGGCATTGGCCATCGACAACACGCCGCGCTCATGGCTCAGGCCATTGCGGGTCTCGTCCTCAAAACGGTAGCCCGGGCCGCCGGTGCCACGGCCTTCCGGGCAACCGCCCTGGATCATGAAGTCGGCGATGACGCGGTGGAAGTTCAGGCCGTCGTAGAAGCCGCGCTGGGCCAGGTTGACGAAGTTGGCCACGGTCAGCGGCGCCTTGTCGGCCGCCAGTTCAATGCGGATCGGGCCGCGCTCGGTGTCAAAGTGGGCAATCAGGCTCATGGCCGTCTCCTATGGGGAATGGGGTGCATCAGGCCGGGCTCCGTCCGCCCCGGCATTCGGGTCGGGCCGGCGGCCCATCCCGCCGGAGATGGCGACGACCGGGTCGGTACACAAGGGGTAGCGGCCGTTCAGCCAGCGCCCCCCGGCCAAGCCCCCGCTTCCGGTATACTGGCCCGCTTCCTTCCAGAAACTGGCGCCACTGACCGTGGTGCCCTTCGCCGATGTCCATCGAACGCCTGCGCAATATCGCCATCGTCGCCCACGTCGACCATGGCAAGACCACCCTCGTCGACCAGCTGCTGAAGCAGTCCGGCACCTTCGACGAGCGTACCCAGCTCGCCGAGCGCGTGATGGACAGCAACGACATCGAAAAGGAACGTGGCATCACGATCCTGTCGAAGAACACCGCCATCCGCTGGACCAACCCCAAGACGGGCGAGGACTGGCGCATCAACATCGTCGACACCCCGGGCCACGCCGACTTCGGCGGTGAGGTCGAGCGCGTGCTGTCGATGGTCGACTCGGTGCTGATCCTGGTCGACGCGATGGACGGCCCGATGCCGCAGACGCGCTTCGTCACCCAGAAGGCCTTCGCGATGGGCTTCAAGCCGATCGTGGTGGTCAACAAGGTCGACCGCCCGGGCGCACGCGCCAGCTGGGTTCTGGACCAGACTTTCGACCTGTTCGACCGCCTCGGCGCCACCGACGACCAGCTCGACTTCACCACCGTCTACGCCTCGGGCCTGCAGGGCTACGCCGGCATGACCGAAGACGTGCGCGAAGGCGACATGACCCCGCTGTTCGAGGCCATCTGCGAGCACGTGCCCGCGCCGCCGGTCGATCCGGACGGCCCCTTCCAGATGCGCGTGACCTCGCTGGACTACAACAACTACGTCGGCATTATTGGTGTTGGCCGCATCCAGCGCGGCAAGATCAAGCCCAACCAGACCGTCACCGTGATCGACCGTCAGGGCAAGACCCGCAACGGCAAGGTGCTGCAGGTGCTGGGCTTCATGGGCCTGGAGCGCCTTGAAGTGGCCGAGGCCCAGGCCGGCGACATCATTGCGTTCAGCGGCATCGAGGGCATCGGCATCTCCGACACCCTGTGCGACCCGTCGGCGGTGGAGCAACTGCCGGTGCTGGCCGTGGACGAGCCGACCATCTCGATGACCTTCCAGGTCAACGACTCGCCGTTCGCCGGCGTGAAGGACCGCAGCGGCGGCAAGTTCCTGACCTCGCGCCAGCTGCGTGATCGCCTCACCCGCGAAACCGCGCATAACGTGGCGCTGAAGGTCGAAGACACTGCCGACGCCGACAAGTTCAAGGTCTCCGGCCGCGGCGAGCTGCACCTGTCGATCCTGATCGAGAACATGCGCCGCGAAGGCTACGAGCTGGCCGTGTCGCGCCCCGAGGTCATCATCAAGGAAATCGACGGCGTGATGCAGGAGCCGTACGAGTCGCTGGTGGTGGACATGGACGAGCAGTTCCAGGGTGGCGTCATGGGCCGCCTGGGCGAGCGCAAGGCGCTGCTGCAGAACATGGAGCCCGATGGCAAGGGCCGCGTGCGCCTGGACTACATCATCCCGGCGCGTGGCCTGATCGGCTTCCAGACCGAGTTCCGCACCCTGACCGCGGGCACCGGCCTGCTGTTCCACGTGTTCGACCACTACGGCCCGAAGATGGAGGGCACCATCGGCCAGCGCCAGAACGGCGTGCTGATCTCCAACGGCACCGGTCCGTCGCCGGCCTACGCGCAGATCGCCATGCAGGAGCGCGGCCGCCTGTTCATCGAGCCGGGCGAGGAGATCTACGAAGGCCAGATCGTCGGCGTCAACGCCAAGGACAACGACCTGACCGTCAATGCCCTGCGCGGCAAGCAGCTGACCAACTTCCGCGCCTCCGGCACCGACAAGGACGAAGGCCTGATCCCGCCGATCAAGCTGTCGCTGGAGCAGGCGCTGGAGTTCATCGACGACGACGAACTGGTCGAAGTCACGCCCAAGCAGATCCGCCTGCGCAAGAAATTCCGCACCGAGAACGATCGCAAGCGCGCATCGCGCGCCGCCTGAACACGGCGGCACACGGCACGGCGATGGGGGCGCAGCCTCACTACAACCCGGATCCGCATGCGCATCCGGGGCTGCATGCCATCGCCGTGTTCGAGGCGGCCAAGGGGCTCGTTGCCCTTCTGGCCGCCGCCGGCCTCGCGTGGGTCGGCCCTGCCGCCCTGCAGCACGCGCTGGACGGTCTGGCGGCGCAATTGCACCTGAACCCTTCGCACGGTCCGGTCGCCTCGCTGCTACGGGGCATCAACCCTGAATCCATTGTCGTCGCCATCACCATCACCCTCGCCTATGCGCTGATGCGCTTCATCGAGGCGTGGGGCCTGTGGCGCGCCCGGGCCTGGGGGTCCTGGATGGGTTGCATCGGGGCAGCCGTGTACCTGCCCTTCGAGCTCTATGCGCTCATCACGCATCCGGGCTGGCTGGAGGCCTCCGTCCTCGCCATCAACCTGCTTGTGGTCTGGATCCTGGCCCGCGACCTGGTCAAGCGCCGCCAATAGTCGGTCGGGCCACACTACCCGCCCGCTCGCCCGCACGGCCCGTCGGCACTGCCCACATGGCCTCTTCGCCCGGCGCACGGCGATCAGCACTCGGCTCTCGGCTCTTGGGGACCGAACTTAGACCGGCCCCCAGGGTGCACGCCACCCCCAACTGACATTCGGTGTAACCATCCCATCCTGTGGTTGACCGGGGTCCCAGTCTGCGCACGCGCCCCGTCCCCCCGCATTCAGCCGCGCTATGCTCGGCCCGCTCTCTGCGAAAGGGGAAATCGCAATGCGACTGCTTGTCCTGGCTGCACTGGTCGCGGCCACGGCGGGGTGCGACCGCGCGTCCGTGCCACACCTGTCCTCCGAAGCCACGCGCAAGTCCGATGCACCCGCGTCGGCGACCAGCGCTCTCGCGTTTGACGAAGCGGACATCGCCAGCCTCCAAGCGCGCATGGCGCGGGGCGAATTGAACAGCCGCGCCCTCACCCAGGCTTACCTCGAGCGCATCAGCGCGATCGACGACGCCGGCCCCACGCTCAACGCCGTCCTCGAGCTCAATCCACTCGCGCTGCAAGAAGCCGAAGCCCGCGACGCCGAGCGACGCGCCGGCCGTGTCCGTGGCCCCCTGCACGGCATCCCGGTGCTGCTCAAGGACAACATCGACGCCACGCCGATGGCCAACTCGGCGGGCACGTTGGTGCTCGCCAACCACCGGCCCAAGGCGGATGCCTTCCTCGTGCGTCGCCTGCGCGATGCCGGCGCGGTCGTGCTGGGTAAGACCAACCTGAGCGAATGGGCCAACTTCCGCTCCACCCATTCCACATCCGGTTGGAGCAGCCGGGGCGGCCTTACCCGCAATCCCTACGTGCTCGATCGCAATGCATGCGGCTCCAGTTCCGGCACCGGCGCGGCCATTGCCGCCAACCTCGCCGTGGTCGGCGTCGGCACGGAAACGGACGGCAGCATCATCTGCCCGTCCGCCGTGAACGGGCTGGTCGGCATCAAGCCAACCGTGGGACTGGTCAGCCGCAGCGGCATCATCCCCATCTCCCGGACGCAGGACACCGCCGGCCCGATGGCGCGTAGCGTGGCGGATGCGGCCGCGTTGTTGTCGGTGATGGTCGGCCGAGACGAGCGCGACCCCATTACCGCCGACAGCGCCGGCCGTGCCGTGTTCGACTATGAAGCGCGGCTGCGGCCCGATGCCCTGCGCGGGGCCCGCCTGGGCGTGGTCCGCCAGGCGATGGGCTACCACGTCCCCACCGATGCGACGATGGAGCGGGCCATCAGCGCCATGCGCAAAGCCGGTGCGGTCGTCGTTGACGTCACCGTGCCCACCTGGGGCCAATGGCGTGACGCCGAATTCCAGGTCCTGCTGTACGAGTTCAAGGCAGGCGTCGAGTACTACCTCGCCAACAGCGGTGCGCCGGTGGGCGCGCTCGCGCAGATCATTGAATACAACCAGCGCCACCGGCAGGCGACCATGCCCCATTTCGGGCAGGAACTGCTGGAACAGGCCCAGGCGAAGGGCTCGCTCGGTGAGCCCGCCTATCAAACCGCGCGGTCGGACGCGCGGCGTCTGGCGCGCACCGAAGGCCTGGAGGCCACCCTGTCGGCCCATGCCCTGGATGCGCTCATCGCACCCGCCACATCGTCCGCGTGGCGCACCGACCTGGCCCACGGTGACCACTTCCTGGGCGCCGGCTATGGGCTGGCGGCCGTCGCCGGCACTCCCAGCGTCACCGTGCCCATGGGGGAAGTGAAGGGCCTGCCGGTTGGCGTGGTCTTCATGGGACCGGCGTGGAGCGAGCCACGCCTGCTCGGCCTGGCCTACAGCTTTGAACAGGCGACCAAGGCCCGCAAGGCGCCACGCTTCGTAGCGAGCATCGGTGCGGATCCCGCGCCGCCTCCCGCAGCCCCCATTTCGACGGACCCCATCGCGACGGCGGCCGCCTCGCAGGCCGCCAATGTCCCCAGCGATCCGGCCGCCACTTCCGCACCGGCGGGTGCGGCAGCGCCCGCAGCCAGCGCGTCCACGCCCGCTCGCTCGCGCCCTCGCCCCACCACCCTGCCCGGCGGGTCGGTCGACCAGCCGTGACCCTCGAGCGCCATCCCAACAGAAAGGCCGCGGAGTAATCCGCGGCCTTCTTTGTTCCCATCCCGTCCGCGTCGTGCGGAGCGATCACACCGGCGCGGAGATCTGCTCCTGCTTGCGCACGATCAGCATCGCCACTTCCAGGGCCTGCTCGTAGTTCAGGCGCGGGTCGACCGTGGAGTGGTATGCCCGCTCCAGGTCGCTCTCGGTCAATTCACGTGCACCGCCGAGGCATTCCGTCACGTCCTCGCCCGTCAGTTCCAGGTGCACGCCGCCCAGACGCGTGCCCGCCGCCGCGTGCAGGTCCAGGGATTGCTCCAACTCGCTGCGGATATTGCGGAAGCGACGCGTCTTGTAACCGTTGGTGGTGCTCTCCGTGTTGCCATGCATCGGGTCGCACACCCACAGCACCCGCCGGCCATCGCGGCGCATCCCCTCCAGCAGCGGCGGCAACTTCTCCGCGATCTGCGCCGCACCCATGCGGTGAATGAACGTCAGGCGGCCCGGCTCGTCCTCGGGATTCAGCACATCGATCACCCGCAACAACTGGTCCGGCGTCACCGACGGTCCGACCTTGATCGCGATCGGGTTGCGAATACCGCGGAAGTACTCCACGTGCGCGCCATCGACCGCCGCCGTGCGCATTCCAATCCAGGGGAAGTGCGTGCTGAGGTTGAACCAGCCCCAGTGGCGCGGCACCTGCCGCGTCTGCGACTCCTCGTACGGCAGCAGCAACGCCTCGTGCGACGTGTAGAAGTCGACGCGGTTGAGGTTGTGCACCTGCGAACCGGACAGCGTTTCCATGAAGCGGACCGCATCGCCGATGCCGTTCACCATCCGCCGGTACTCGTCGGCCAGCGGCGAGTGCCCCACCCAGCTGAGGTTCCAGTATTCGGGGTGGTGCAGGTCCGCGAAACCGCCATCGATCAGCGAACGCACGAAGTTCATCGTCATCGCCGAGCGCGCATGGCCCTTGATCATCCGGCGCGGATCGGGGATGCGTGCGCCGGCGGTGAACTCCGGCGCGTTGACCAGGTCACCGCGGTAGCTCGGCAGGGTGACCCCGTCCACGGTCTCGGTATCGGACGAACGCGGCTTGGCGTACTGGCCGGCGAAGCGACCCACGCGCACCACCGGCTTGCGCAGCCCGTGCACCAGCACCAGGCTCATCTGCAGCAGCACCTTCAGCCGATTGGAGATGACCTCCGACGAGCACGACGCAAACGTCTCGGCGCAGTCGCCACCCTGCAGCAGGAAGCGCTTGCCTTCCTGCGCGTCGGCGATCTGCTGCTTGAGCGCCAGGATTTCCCAGGACGTCACCAGCGGCGGCAGGGTCCGCAGCTCCACCAGTGCTGCCTCCAGCGCGTCCCCGTCCGGATACTGCGGCAGTTGCAGCGCCGGGTAGGCGCGCCAGGACGACGGCGTCCATTCGCTGGGCAGGTTGACGGGTTGCAGGGGACGACCGGGATTGGACATGGCATTCACGACGGGTTGTTGCGGAGCAGCAACCCATCATCCGCCGCGCCCCAGCGTGCTGCAACCGTTACGTCAGCAACGGGTAACCCGCTTCAGCCGCGACGGAACGCCGCGTACAGCGCCCAAACGCCCAGCAGCACGAACCAGATCAGGCTCCACCACGGCATCGACAGGCCGAGGAACGTCCAGTCGATGTCGCCGCAATTGCCCGTGGCCGTCATTACCTTGCGGATGACGTCCGTCGTCGACATCGTCTCGCGCATGAACGACAGCGGCACGCCACAGCTTGCCGTCGGCGACGGGAACATCTGGATCCAGACGTGACGACCCGCGATCGCGATGCCGGCCAGCGCTGCCAGTCCCGCCAGCGCGCCGTACACGCGCCGGCCCGCGCCACGCGCCCCATGGAGCCCCCCGACGAGGAAGACGATCCCCAGGCCGAAGAAGGCGACGCGCTGGAAAATGCAGAGATTGCAGGGCTCCAGGCCATCGTGGAGCTGCGTGTAGATGGCGTACGCGAGCAAGCCCGCGCAAGCAAGGAACCCGAGCAGGAATTGAGTGCGGAACGAGCCGCGCAACAGGGCATTCATCATGGCTAGAGCTTAATCGCTGGCATGGGGGAAGCGAAGCACTCGCTTCGCCGCGCAACAGTTCCGGTAGGCACCCGTTCGCATGTCTACTCGACCCCGAACGTGCCCAAAAGTTCACACGCGAAGAACCGCCATCAAAAACGCGAAAGCCCCGGCTTGCCGGGGCTTCGCCTGGTCGGAGCGCATGCGCTCCCGACCCGTGTCCAGCGCGGGAATTACTCCGCAGCGGCCGGACGGTCCAGCAGCTCGACGTACGCCATCGGCGCGTTGTCGCCGGCGCGGAAGCCGCACTTCAGGATGCGGGTGTAGCCACCGTTGCGGGCGGCGTAGCGCGGACCCAGCGTGGTGAACAGGGTGCCCACGGCTTCCTTGTCGCGCAGGCGCGAGAAAGCGAGGCGGCGGTTGGCAACGCCATCAACCTTGGCCAGGGTGATCAGCGGCTCGGCAACGCGGCGCAGTTCCTTGGCCTTCGGCAGGGTGGTGCGGATCAGGCCGTGCTTGATCAGCGAGGCGGCCATGTTGGTGAACATCGCATCGCGGTGGGCGCTGGTGCGGTTGAACTTTCGGCCGGACTTCTGGTGGCGCATGGGTAGGTTTCCTTAATGAGAATGTTGAGGCTGTTGAACTTCGCTGTCGCCATCCCGGCGTTGCCACTTGGACTGCGGTTGGTCCGTGCCGGCCCTCCCTGACCGGTCATGCCGCGGGCCTTCAGGCCCGTCGACGGGGTGCTGCGGTACTGCAATGAACCCCCGCCCGATGGGCGGGGGTCCACGTTACTGCCGAACTCAGCCCATCATGCCGTGCGAGGCAATGCCCGCCGGCGGCCAGTTCTCAAGCTTCATGCCGAGCGAAAGACCGCGCTGAGCGAGGACTTCCTTGATCTCGGTGAGCGACTTCTTGCCCAGGTTCGGGGTCTTGAGCAGCTCGACCTCGGTCTTCTGGATCAGATCGCCGACGTAGTAGATGCTCTCGGCCTTCAGGCAGTTGGCCGAACGGACGGTCAACTCGAGGTCATCGATCGGACGCAACAGGATCGGGTCAACGCCGGTCGGCTGCTGCTTCTGGGTGCCCGGACCGCGCTGGGTGAAGTCACCAAAGACCGACAACTGGTCGGTGATGATCTCGGCGGCGGTGCGGATCGCTTCCTCGGCGTCGATCGTGCCGTTGGTCTCGATGTCCAGCACCAGCTTGTCCAGGTCGGTGCGCTGCTCCACGCGGGCCGCTTCCACGGCATACGCGACGCGGCGGACCGGCGAGAAGCTCGCGTCCAGCATCAGACGACCCAGGGCGCGGGTCTCCTCGTCCGGGCGACGACGGGCGGCGGCCGGCTGGTAACCGAAACCGCGCTCGATCTTCAGGCGCATGTTGAGTGCCGTGTCCTTGGTCAGGTGGCAGATCACATGTTCCGGGTTGAGGATCTCGACGTTGTGGTCGGTCTTGATGTCACCGGCGGTGACGACGCCCGGGCCCTGCTTGGACAGGGACAGGGTCGACGAATCGCCCGTGTGCATGCGGATGGCGACGTCCTTGAGGTTCAGCAGAACCTCCAGCACGTCCTCTTCCAGGCCTTCCACGGTGGTGTACTCGTGCAGCACGCCGTCGATCTCGACTTCGGTGATCGCGAAGCCGGGGATGGACGACAGCAGCACGCGACGCAGCGCATTGCCGAGGGTGTGGCCGTAGCCACGCTCCAGCGGTTCGATCACGACCTTCGCACGGTTGCCCGTGAGGCGCTCGATCTGGGGACCGCGGGGGCGAAGTACCTGGTTTGCGGTTACCGTCATAGGGTGGTGTCTCCTGCGTTTCCCCCGGCGGGGGCCGGGGGATTCAAAGTCATTACTTCGAGTACAGCTCGACGATCAGCGCTTCGTTGATGTCGGCCGGCAGGTCAGCACGGTCCGGAACGGCCTTGAAGACGCCCGCGAACTTCTTGCTGTCCACCTCGACCCACGACGGCGACAGGTCCATCTGCTGCGCCACGGACAGGGATTCCTGCACGCGGAGCTGCTTCTGGGCACGCTCGGAGAGCGCGATCGCGTCGCCGGCCTTGACCTGGTACGACGGCAGGTTCACGGACTTGCCGTTGACCGTCACACCACGGTGCGAGACCAGCTGGCGGGCGGCCGGACGGGTCACCGCGAAGCCCATGCGGTAGACGACGTTGTCCAGACGGGTCTCGAGCAGCTGCAACAGGTTTTCACCGGTGTTGCCCTTCTTGTTCGAGGCCTTCTTGTAGTAGTTGCGGAACTGACGCTCCAGCAGACCGTAGATACGCTTGACCTTCTGCTTTTCACGCAGCTGGGTGGCGTAGTCCGACAGCTTGCCCTTGCGGGCGGTCGGACCGTGCTGGCCGGGCTTCTGCTCCAGCTTGCACTTCGAGTCGAGGGCGCGGACGGGCGACTTCAGCGAGAGGTCGGCGCCTTCGCGGCGGGAGAGCTTACACTTGGGACCAATATAACGTGCCATGTCTCTTCAGCTCCTCAGACGCGGCGCTTTTTCGGCGGACGGCAGCCGTTGTGCGGAATCGGCGTGACGTCGATGATGTTGGCGATCTTGTAGCCGACGTTGTTCAGCGAACGAACGGCGGACTCGCGACCCGGACCCGGACCCTTGATACGCACTTCGAGCGTCTTCAGGCCGTAATCGAGGGCAGCACGACCGGCCTTTTCGGCGGCAACCTGGGCCGCGAACGGGGTCGACTTGCGGGAGCCGCGGAAACCGGCGCCGCCCGAGGTCGCCCAGCTCAGTGCATTGCCCTGGCGGTCGGTGATCGTGACGATGGTGTTGTTGAAAGAAGCGTGGACGTGGGCGATGCCGTCGGTGACGACGCGCTTGATCTTCTTCTTGGTCTTGGCTGCAGCAGGCTTGGCCATGATCTATACCCCTTACTTCTTGATGGCCTTGCGCGGACCCTTACGGGTGCGAGCATTGGTCCGGGTACGCTGGCCGCGCAGCGGCAGGCCGCGACGGTGACGCAGGCCGCGGTAGCAGCCCAGGTCCATCAGGCGCTTGATGGCGATACCGACCTCACGGCGCAGGTCGCCTTCCACGACGTACTTGCCGATTTCGGCGCGCAGGCGCTCGACTTCCGGCTCGGACAGGTCACGGATCTTGGTGGTCGAAGTCACGCCTGCGGCATCGCAGACCTGCTTCGAACGGGTACGGCCAATGCCGTAAATACTCTGAAGCCCGACCCAGACATGCTTCTGGGCAGGCAAATTGACGCCAGCAATACGCGCCATAACGCGATCTCCAACTAGTTTGGCGGCCGGATGAGTCCATCCGACGGAGTGAATCGACAAGTTTATCAAGGTCTCGGGTCAATAGGAAGGCCTGCGGGGCCCGAGGGCACCGCAGGATCTCCGGCATGGGGAGTGTGCCCATGCTCCGGCGACGAGAGGGAACTGTCTGGGAGAGGCTGTCTAACCCCTCTCCCGACCCCCCGCGCTACTCTGGCGCGAGGACCGGCTCCAACTCACCCGTGCGCGAGACCGCCGCCCGGGTCGCCCTTCTTGTCGTCAATCCGCCGCTGGTGCGGAGACGCCAAACAACTTTCTCAGCCGCGCGGCAGGCCGCGCGAACCGCCCTTCAGGTTGGCCTTCTTCAGGAGGCTCTCGTACTGGTGCGACATCAGGTGCGCCTGGATCTGCGCAATGAAGTCCATCACCACGACCACTACGATCAGCAGCGACGTACCACCGAAATAGAACGAGGTGCCCATCTGGGTACGCATCACTTCCGGCAACAGGCAGACCACCACCAGGTAGATCGCACCAGCCGCCGTCAGACGGGTCAGCACGCCATCGATGTAGTCCGCCGTGGCCTTGCCCGGACGAATGCCCGGGATCAGCGCGCCCGACTTCTTCAGATTATCCGCGGTTTCCTGGGAGTTGAACACCAGCGCGGTATAGAAGAAAGCAAAGCCGGTGATCAGCGCGGCATACAGCACCATGTGCAGCGGCTCGCCCGGATTCAGCATGTTGCTGAGCTTGAGCAACCAGGCATTGGAGCTGCCCTGGGCAAACCAGGTGGCGGCCGTCGCCGGAAACATCACGATGCTCGAGGCGAAGATCGCCGGGATGACGCCCGACATGTTCAGCTTGAGCGGCAGGAACGACGACTGGTTCATGTACGCGTTGCGACCGCCTTGGCGTCGCGCGTAATTCACCGTGATCCGACGCTGGCCACGCTCGACGAACACCACCAGATAGGTGAAGACGAGGACGATGGCGACCACCAGGATCGCAATGATCGGGCTCATGTCGCCGTTGCGGATCTGCTCGAACATGCCGATCAGCGCAGCCGGCAAGCCCGCGACGATGCCCGCGAAGATGATCAGCGACACACCGTTGCCGATGCCCCGCTCCGTCACCTGCTCGCCCAGCCACATCAGGAACATCGTGCCCGCCGTCAGGGCGATCACAGCCGTGATGACGAAGCCCGGACCGGGGTTATACACCACCGGAATGCCCTGGCTGGCGCCACCGGCCTGCAGCGCCGTCGCGATGCCCCACGCCTGAAAGATGGCGAGCGGAATCGCACCGAGACGCGACCACTGGTTGATGCGCTTACGGCCCGATTCGCCTTCCTTCTGGATGGCCTTCAGGCTCGGCACGATCTGGGTCAGCAACTGGACGATGATCGACGCCGAAATGTACGGCATCACGTTCAAGGCCAGCAGGCTGAACCGCTCCAGCGCACCGCCCGAGAACATGTTGAACATGTCCACGATGGTGCCCTGCTGGGTCTCCATCAGGCGAAGCATCGCCTCCGGATTGACGCCCGGCACCGGAATGTAGCAACCGATGCGGTAGACGATCAGAGCGCCGATTACAAACAACAGACGTTGGCGGAGCTCGGTGAACTTACCGAGCCCGCCACCTACGCCGGCCATCGCGTTGCCGCTCCGCGCCATGCGTCGATTACTCCCCGACCTTGCCGCCAGCCGCTTCAATCGCGGCCTTGGCACCGGCGGTGGCCAGCAGACCCTTCAGCACGAAGGCCTTGCTCAGCTCGCCCTTCTTCACGATCTTGGCCTGCTTGGCGGTGCTCGGCACCAGCTTGGCAGCGCGCAGGGCCGCGAAGTCGATCTCGCCAGCGTCCAGCTTGTCCAGCTGGTACAGCAGCACTTCAGCGGTGTCGTTCTTCAGCTTGGAGCGGAAGCCGACCTTCGGCAGGCGCATGTACATGGGCATCTGACCGCCTTCGAAGCCGGCCTTGATCTTGCCCTTACCGGCGCGCGCGAACGAGCCCTTGTGGCCGCGGCCGGCAGTCTTGCCCAGGCCCGAACCGATACCACGACCGACGCGGGTACGCTCCTGACGGGCGCCCTCGGCGGGTTGCAGAGTGTTGAGACGCATGATGATTACTCCTCCACGCGAACGAGGTAGTGGAGCTGGTTGATCAGACCGCGAACCTGCGGGCTGTCCTTGAGCTCACGGACGCTGTTCAGCTTGCCCAGGCCCAGCGCCTTCACCGACAGACGGTGACGCGACTGGGTACCACGCAGGCCCTTGACCAGGCGCACCTTGATGGTGCCGGCAGCAGCTTCGTTCTTAGCCATTGATCAGATCCTCCACCTTCTTGCCGCGCTTGGCCGCGATCTGCGACGGCGAGTGCATGTCGGTCAGGCCCTTGATGGTGGCGCGGACCAGGTTGATCGGGTTGCGCGAACCAACGGCCTTGGCCAGCACGTTCTTAACGCCGACAGCTTCCAGCACGGCGCGCATCGCGCCACCGGCGATCACGCCGGTACCTTCCGAGGCCGGCTGCATGAACACGCGGGCTGCGCCGTGGCCGGACTTGACCGCGTGCCACAGGGTGCCGTTATTCAGGTCGACGTTGTTCATTGCCTTGCGGGCGTATTCCATCGACTTCTGGATGGCGACCGGCACTTCGCGCGCCTTGCCATAGCCGAAGCCAACCTTGCCGTTGCCATCGCCCACCACCGTCAGCGCGGTGAAGGTGAACTGGCGACCACCCTTGACGGTCTTGCTGACGCGGTTGACCGCAATCAGCTTCTCGATCATGCCGTCGTCGATCTCTTCGCGGTTACGGTCGCGATCACGACCCCGCGGTGCACGTTCTTCTGCCATTTTCGAATTCTCTGTAGTTGAAGGATTTGCGGCTTGGCCGCTTATGGTTGTGGTTACATCGGGCGTTCCGCGCAATCGGCAATCCGGACGACGCGTCCGACGGCAAGCCCCGTCGGCGGCAATACCCTTTGAATACAGGAGGCGTGGGGACGAATCCCCACGCCTTCAAGCATCAGAACTGCAGGCCACCTTCACGGGCGGCGTCAGCCAGCACCTTGATGCGGCCGTGATAGCGGTAGCCCGAGCGGTCAAAGGCGACCTTCTCGATACCAGCCGCCTTGGCGCGCTCGGCGACCAGACGACCGACCTTGGCGGCGGCGTCTGCGTTCTTGCCGTTCTTCAGGCCTTCCTTGACGTCGGCCTGCACGGTCGAGGCCGAAGCCAGGACCTTGGAACCGTCGGCGGTGAAGACCTGGGCGTACAGGTGCTGGCCGGTGCGCAGCACCGACAGGCGCGGCACGCCGAGTTCGCGGATGTGTGCACGGGTCGACTTGGCGCGACGCAGGCGAGCGGTGTTCTTGTTCATGATCTAGTCTCCGAAAGCTGAAAGCTTCGCTGAGCGGGCCGACCGTTACCGGCCGGACCCGGACCGCATTAGGCCTTCTTGGCTTCCTTGCGGATGATGACTTCGCCGGCGTACTTGACGCCCTTGCCCTTGTACGGCTCCGGCGGACGGAATCCGCGGATCTTGGCAGCAACTTCGCCCACGCGCTGCTTGTCAGCGCCCGAGACCACGACTTCGGTCTGGGTCGGGGTGGCGATGGTGATACCTTCCGGCGCCGGGAACAGGATCGGATGCGAGAAACCCAGCGACAGGTTCAGGTCCTTGCCCTGCATGGCGGCACGGTAGCCGACGCCGACCAGCTCGAGCTTGCGCTCGAAGCCTTCGGACACGCCCTTCACCATGTTGGCGAGGATGGCACGCAGGGTGCCGGTCAGCGGGATCAACGCGGCATCTTCGGTCGAGAACACGGCGTGGCCGTCCTCAACCTTCAGCTCGATGGCGGCGGGCTTGGCGATCGCCAGGGTGCCCTTCGGGCCCTTGGCGGTGATCGAGTCGGCCTGGATGTTCAGTTCAACGCCCTTGGCCAGGGCGATCGGCTTCTTGGCAACGCGGGACATGGCTCAGTTCTCCCTTAGGCCACGAAGCACAGGACTTCACCGCCGACGCCCTGCTGGCGCGCCTGCGCATCGGTCATGATGCCCTTGGAGGTGGAAATGATGGCGACGCCCAGGCCACCGAGGACCTTCGGCAGATCGCTCTTCCCGCGGTACTGGCGCAGGCCCGAACGGGAGTAGCGCTGCAGGCGCTCGATCACCGGCTTGCCTTCGAAGTACTTCAGCACGATTTCCAGTTCGGCCTTGGCGCCGTCCTGGGTCACGCGGAAATCAGCGATGTAGCCCTCGTTCTTCAGAACGGTGGCGATCGCGGCCTTGATCTTGGACGACGGCATCTTCACCGTCTGCTTCCGAACAGCGGCCGCATTCTTGATGCGAACCAGCATGTCGGCGATGGGATCAGTCATGCTCATGGATGAGTCCTTATGAGTGCACCGATATCCGCGGTATGCGAATTCAGTTGTAACAACGAGTTCCCCGCCCGGAGGCGGGGAACTCGTAATAGTACAAGAACCGGCTGGGGTTTACCAGCTGGCCTTGCGCAGGCCCGGCACGTCGCCACGCATGGTGGCTTCGCGCAGCTTGTTGCGGCCCAGGCCGAACTTGCTGTAGACCGCACGCGGGCGACCGGTCAGGGCGCAACGGGTGGTCTGGCGGCAGGGCGAGGAGTCGCGCGGCAGCTTCTGCAGCTTGGTCGCGGCGTCCATCTTCTCTTCGTACGAAGCGGTCGGGCTGGCGATGATCTTCTTCAGCGCTTCACGCTTCTCGCCGTGCTGCTTGGCAAGCTTGGCCCGCTTGATCTCGCGGTTGACCATGGAGGTCTTGGCCATTGTGTCAGTCCTCGAGTATCAGTTGCGGAACGGGAAACGGAAGGCTTCGAGCAGCGCCTTGGCCTCGGCATCGGTCTTCGCAGTCGTGGTGATCGCGATGTCCATACCGCGGACCGCGTCGACGGCGTCGAAGTCGATTTCCGGGAAGATGATCTGCTCCTTGACGCCCATGTTGTAGTTGCCACGGCCGTCAAACGCGCGACCCGACACGCCGCGGAAGTCGCGGACGCGCGGCAGCGAGATGTTGATCAGGCGGTCGAGGAACTCGAACATCTTGGCGCGACGCAGGGTCACCTTGCAGCCGATCGGCCAACCGTCACGGATCTTGAACGACGCGACCGAGACGCGGGTCTTGGTCACGATCGGCTTCTGACCCGAGATCTTGGTCATGTCGGCGACGGCGTTTTCAAGCACCTTCTTGTTGGTCGCTGCTTCGCCCACGCCCATGTTCAGCGTGACCTTGACGAGGCGCGGCACTTCCATCGGGTTCTTGTAGCCGAACTTCTTCGTCAGCTGCGGAACCACTTCTTCCTGGTAGAACTTTTCAAGCCGGGTGGTCATTTATGCATTCCTCAGGCGTCAACCGCCTCACCGCTGGAGCGGAACACACGCAGTTTGCGTCCATCCTCCAGCACCTTGAAACCGACGCGCTCACCCTTGCCAGTGGCCGGGTTGAAGAGCATCACGTTGGAAATGTGGATCGGCGCTTCGCGCTCGACCACGCCGCCCGGCTGGCCAGCCTGCGGATTCGGCTTGGTATGGCGCTTGATGATGTTGATGTTGGACACGACGACCTTGTCGCCGGCCACGCGCACCACATCACCCTTCTTGCCCTTGTCCTTGCCGGAGATGACGACGACCTGGTCGCCCTTGCGGATACGGTTCATTTTCTATTCCTCCGCTCAGAGCACTTCAGGCGCCAGCGAGACGATCTTCATGAACTTCTCGGAACGCAGCTCGCGGGTCACAGGCCCGAAGATACGGGTACCGATCGGTTCCTGCTTGTTGTTCAGGAGCACGGCAGCGTTGCCATCGAAGCGGATCAGCGAACCGTCCGGACGGCGCACGCCCTTGCGGGTGCGCACCACGACGGCGTCGTAGACGTCGCCCTTCTTGACCTTGCCGCGCGGGATCGCGTCCTTCACGGTGACCTTGATGATGTCGCCAATCGCGGCGTAACGGCGCTTGGAACCGCCGAGCACCTTGATGCACATCACTTCCTTGGCACCCGAGTTGTCAGCGACATCGAGGTAGCTTTGCATCTGGATCATGGTTAGCTCTCCTCTTACTCGGCGGCGCGGCTGACGATCTCAACCACGCTCCAGTTCTTGGTCTTGGACATCGGCGCAATCTCCTTCACGCGCACGACATCGCCTTCCTTGCAGGCGTTGTCGGCATCATGGGCGTGGAGCTTGGTCGAGCGACGGATGTACTTGCCGTACAGCGCGTGCTTGACCTGGCGCTCCACGAGCACGGTGACGGTCTTGTCCATCTTGTTGCTGACGACCCGGCCTTCAACCGTGCGAATCGCCTTCTCTGTATTGTTGTCGGTCATTGCAAGGTCCTTACTTCTTGTCGCCCAGCAGCATGTTCACGCGAGCGATCTCGCGGCGCACGCGGCGGACGTCGTGGGTCTTGGCGAGCTGGCCGGTCGCCTTCTGCATGCGCAGGGCGAACTGCTCCTTCTGGAGGTCCAGCAGGTGGGACTTCAGCTCGTCAGCCGACTTTTCGCGCAATTGCTTGAGTTCCATTAGCGCACCGTACGGGTAACGAAAGTGGTGGTCACCGACAGCTTGGCAGCGGCCAGGCGGAACGCCTCACGTGCCACTTCCTCGCTGACGCCCTCGATCTCATAGATCATGCGACCGGGCTGGATCTGGGCCACCCAGTACTCGACGCCGCCCTTACCGGAGCCCATTCGGACTTCGATCGGCTTCTTGGTGATCGGCTTGTCGGGGAACACGCGGATCCACATCTTGCCGCCACGCTTGACGTAACGGCTGATGGAACGACGCGCGGCCTCGATCTGGCGCGCGGTCAGCTGACCGTGCGCCGTTGCCTTCAGACCGAACTCGCCGAAGCTGACAGCGTTACCGCTCCAGCTCAGGCCTTCGTTGCGGCCCTTGTGTACCTTGCGGTACTTGGTTCGCTTGGGTTGCAACATGTTGGGTTACCTCGCTTCGCGGGCCGGGCGGGCCGGACGGTCGTTGCGATCACGACGGTCACCGCGTTCGCCACGCTCAGCGCGCGGAGCGGCGTCGTCCTGCTTTTCCTGGCCAACCTGGGAGAAATCAAAGATTTCACCGCGGTAGACCCACGTCTTGATACCGATGATGCCGTAGGTCGTCTTGGCTTCAGCGAAGCCATAGTCGATGTCGGCACGCAGGGTGTGCAGCGGCACGCGGCCTTCGCGGTACCACTCCGAACGGGCGATTTCCGCACCGTTGAGGCGGCCAGCGACGTTGACCTTGATGCCCAGGGCGCCCAGGCGCATCGCGTTGCCGACAGCGCGCTTCATGGCGCGACGGAACATGATGCGGCGCTCCAGCTGCTGCGCGATCGACTCGGCGACCAGCTGCGCGTCGAGCTCCGGCTTGCGGACCTCGGTGACGTTGATGTGCGCCGGAACGCCCATCACGTCAGAGACTTCCTTGCGCAGCTTCTCGATGTCCTCGCCACGCTTGCCGATCACCACGCCCGGGCGGGCGGTGTGGATCGTGACGCGGGCGTTGTTGGCCGGACGCTCGATGAAGATCTTCGAGATGCCAGCCTGCGCCAGCTTCTTGCGCAGCATTTCGCGGACCTTCAGGTCAGCGGCCAGGAACTCGGCGTACTGCTTCTTGTTGGCAAACCACTTGGAATTCCAGTCCTTGGCGATGCCCAGGCGGATGCCAGTCGGATGTACTTTATGACCCATTGTCTGACTCCGCCTTACTTGCCCGCGCCCACGACCACAGTGATGTGGCTGGTGCGCTTGAGGATGCGGGTGCCGCGGCCCTTCGCACGCGCCATGAAGCGCTTCAGCGTCGGACCCTCGTCCACCATGATGGTCTTGACCTTGAGCTCGTCGATGTCGGCGCCCTGGTTGTTCTCGGCGTTCGCGATGGCGGACTCCACGACCTTGCGGATCATGTGGGCAGCCTTCTTGTCCGAGAACTTCAGCAGGTTGACGGCGCGTTCAGCCGACAGGCCACGGACCTGGTCGGCGACCAGGCGGGCCTTCTGCGGGGAGATGCGCGCGGTGCGCAGGATTGCTTTCGCTTCCATGGTCATCTCCTTACTTCGACTTCTTGTCGCCGCCGTGACCCTTGAAGGTACGGGTCAGGGCGAACTCGCCGAGCTTGTGGCCAACCATGTTCTCGTTGACAAGCACGGGGATGTGGTTCTTGCCGTTGTGCACGGCAATCGTGAAACCGATCATCTCGGGGAGGATCGTCGAACGACGCGACCAGGTCTTGATCGGCTTCTTGTTGTTGCCCGCGGTCTCCACCTTCTTGGCGAGGTGGTGATCGATGAACGGGCCCTTCTTGAGTGAACGTGCCATGGCCGATTAGCTCCTACGATCGCGCACGATGAACTGCTGGGTGCGCTTGTTCTTGCGGGTCTTGTAACCCTTGGTCGGCACGCCCCACGGGGTGACCGGATGCGGGTTACCCTGGCCAGCCTTGGCCTCACCACCGCCGTGCGGGTGGTCGACCGGGTTCATGGCCGCACCGCGGACGGTCGGCTTGACGCCGCGCCAGCGCTTGGCACCGGCCTTGCCCAGCTTCTCAAGGCTGTGCTCGTCGTTACCGACTTCGCCGATGGTGGCGCAGCACTCGACCGGCACCTTGCGCATTTCGCCGGAGCGAAGACGCAGGGTGGCGTAACCGTGCTCACGCGCGACCAGGTAGACGCCAGCGCCAGCGGCGCGGGCCAGCTGGGCGCCCTTGCCCGGCTTCATCTCGACGCAATGCACCGTGGTGCCGACCGGGATGTTGCTCAGCGGCAGGGTGTTGCCGGTGCGGATGGGGGCGTCACGGCCCGCGATCACCTGGTCGCCGGCCTTCAGGCCCTTCGGCGAGATGATATAGCGGCGCTCGCCGTCCACGTAGCACAGCAGCGCGATGTGCGCGGTGCGGTTCGGGTCGTACTCGACGCGCTCGACGCGAGCGGGGATACCGACCTTGTCGCGCTTGAAGTCGATGATGCGGTAGTGCTGCTTGCTGCCACCACCGATGTGACGGGTGGTGATGCGGCCGTAGTTGTTGCGGCCACCGGTCTTGTTCTGCTTTTCAAGGAGCGGCGCGTGCGGCGCACCCTTGTGCAGGTCCGGCGTCACGACGCGGACCGCGCTGCGGCGGCCGGGCGAAGTGGGCTTGAAAGTCATCAATGCCATGGGTATCTATCCTCAGGCCTTGGCCATCACGTCGATCGACTGGCCTTCGGCCAGCTTCACGTACGCCTTGCGCCAGTCGTTGCGGCGGCCTTCGCGGAACTTGAAGGACTTGGTCTTGCCCTTCACGTTGACGACGTTCACCGACTCGACCTTGACGTCGAACAGCTTTTCCACGGCGACCTTGATGTCGGCCTTGGTAGCGTCCGTCGCGACTTCGAAGACGTATTGGTTGGAAACTTCCTGAACGCGGGCGGTCTTTTCGGACACGCGCGGCGCACGGATGACGTTATAGAGCTTGGCGTCGTTCATGCCAGCCACTCCTCGATCTTCTTCACCGCGTCGGCGGTGACCACGACCGTATCCGCACCCACGAGGGAGACCGGATCCAGGCCCTGGACGTCACGCACTTGGACGTACGGCAGGTTGCGCGCCGAGAGGTACAGGTTCTCGGTGGCGTCTTCGGTGACGATCAGCGGACGCTGGCCGACTTCCAGACCCTTGAGCTTGGCAACCAGGCCCGAGGTCTTCGGAGCATCAAGCTCGAAGTTCTCGACGACCATGATGCGGCCCTGGCGGTTGAGCTCGGACAGGATCGCGGCGATCGCGGCGCGATACATCTTGCGGTTGACCTTCTGCGCGAAGCTGCGCGGCTTGGCCGCGAAGGTCACGCCGCCGCCGACGAAGATCGGAGCCGTCAGTGCGCCATGACGCGCACCGCCGCCCTTCTGCTTCTTCGACTTCTTGGTCGTGCCGTTGACTTCCGCACGGGTCTTCTGCGCCTTGGTACCGGCGCGACCGGCGTTGCGGTAGGCAACGACCACCTGGTGGACCAGGTCTTCGCTGAATTCGCGACCGAAGATCTCGTCGGAGACCGAGACGGTCTTGCTGCTGTTATTGATGGCGAGTTCCATCGTCATCGTCTCCTTATGCCTTGCTCGTCGGACGGACGATCACGTCGCCACCCGGAGCGCCCGGCACCGCGCCCTTGACGGCGATCAGGCCGCGCTCGGCGTCGACCTTGACCACTTCCAGGCCCTGGGTGCTCTGCTGCACGGCGCCCATGTGACCGGCCATCTTCTTGCCCGGGAACACGCGACCCGGGGTCTGACGCTGACCAATAGAACCCGGCGCGCGATGCGACAGCGAGTTACCGTGGGTGGCGTCGCCCATGGTGAAGTTCCAGCGCTTGATGGTGCCCTGGAAGCCCTTACCCTTGGTCACGCCCTGCACGTCGACGGTCTGGCCAACTTCGAAGATGTCGGCCTTGATCTCGCCGCCGACTTCGAAGCCATCGATCAGGTCGTCGGCAACGCGGAACTCCCACAGGCCACGACCGGCTTCGACCTTCGCCTTGGCGAGGTGACCGGCGGCCGGCTTGTTGACCAGCGCAGCGCGCTTGGCGCCCACGGTGACCTGCACGGCGCTGTAGCCGTCGGTGTCCTGGGTCTTGATCTGGGTGATGCGGTTCGGAGTGGCCTCGATCAGGGTCACGGGAACCGACTTGCCATCCTCGGTGAAGAGGCGGCTCATGCCGGCCTTGCGACCGACGATGCCCAACGAATACTTCTTCGCGGTCATGGTGGTGGCCTCAGGTCAGCTTGATCTGGACGTCAACGCCAGCCGCGAGTTCGAGCTTCATCAGCGCGTCCACGGTCTTGTCGTTGGGGTCGACGATGTCGAGCACGCGCTTGTGCGTGCGGGTCTCGTACTGGTCGCGCGCGTCCTTGTCGGCGTGCGGCGAAACGAGAATGGTGTAACGCTCGATCTTGGTCGGCAGCGGGATCGGGCCCTTGACCTGGGCACCGGTACGCTTGGCCGTCTCAACGATCTCGCTGGCCGAGCGATCGATCAGACGATGATCGTACGCCTTCAGCCGAATTCGGATCTTTTGGTCCGCCATGACGGTATTCCTTCGTTAAAGAGCGACGGGCCGGCCTCCGGGTGTGCCGAACCCCATGAAAACGCAAACACCCCGGGGCTACACCCTCGCCCCGGAGCCTCCTTGCCTGGAAAAACAAAGGCAGATCGGTTTCCCGACCCGCCCAGACTGAGCAGAACGCACGAAAGGCCCCGTTTAGCGTTCCTTGGTTGCCCGAAGGCCCGGAACGTACGGAGCACGCCGTGCGACATATCCCTGTCTGGCGAATACGAGGCGCGTCCTGCTCCTCATTTCGCTGGTTGCGACCCCTCGAATGGACGAGTTGCCGCAGTGGTCGTGCATTCTAACCGGATATCCACAGCCAGTGCAAGCATGGCTGGAATGGACCTACGGAAATGCCCCGACCGGTTCAGCATTGGCGGCTGACACCGCCAATGCCTCCCCACGTCCTCCCCGGCGTTATCCGGCCCGCGAGGGCCGGATCAACGGCGGGAGTTAACTCGACAGCAACGCTGTCGTGTTAACAGGTCTTACTTGAGGATCTTGGCGACGACGCCGGCGCCGACGGTGCGGCCGCCTTCGCGGATCGCGAAGCGCAGGCCTTCGTCCATTGCCACCGGGTTGATCAGGGTGACGACCATCTTGATGTTGTCACCCGGCATCACCATCTCCACGCCTTCCGGCAGCTCGACCGCACCGGTGATGTCGGTGGTGCGGAAGTAGAACTGCGGACGGTAGCCCTTGAAGAACGGGGTGTGACGGCCGCCTTCGTCCTTCGACAGCACGTACACTTCGGCTTCGAAGGTCGTGTGCGGGGTGATCGAACCCGGCTTGGCCAGCACCTGGCCACGCTCCACGTCGTCACGCTTGGTGCCGCGCAGCAGCAGACCGGCGTTGTCGCCTGCCTGGCCCTGGTCCAGCAGCTTGCGGAACATCTCGACGCCGGTGACGGTCGTCTTCTGGGTCGGACGGATACCGACGATTTCGATTTCGTCACCGACCTTGATGATGCCGCGCTCGATACGGCCGGTCACCACGGTGCCGCGGCCCGAGATCGAGAACACGTCTTCCACCGGCATCAGGAACGGCTTGTCGACGTCACGCTGCGGCTCCGGAATGAACGTGTCCAGCGCCTCCACCAGCTTCAGGATCGACGGCACGCCGATCTCCGACTGGTCACCTTCCAGCGCCAGACGGGCCGAACCGTGGATGATCGGGGTGTCGTCGCCCGGGAAGTCGTACTTGCTCAGCAGCTCGCGCACTTCCATCTCGACCAGCTCGAGCAGCTCGGCGTCGTCGACCATGTCGGCCTTGTTCAGGTACACGACGATGTACGGCACGCCGACCTGACGCGACAGCAGGATGTGCTCGCGGGTCTGCGGCATCGGGCCGTCAGCGGCCGAGCACACCAGGATCGCGCCGTCCATCTGGGCGGCACCGGTGATCATGTTCTTCACGTAGTCGGCGTGACCCGGGCAGTCCACGTGCGCGTAGTGACGGGTCGGGCTTTCGTACTCGACGTGCGCCGTCGAGATCGTGATGCCGCGCGCCTTCTCTTCCGGCGCCGCGTCGATCGCGTCGTACGCCTTGAACTCACCGCCGAAACGCTCCGCGCCCACCTTGGTCAGCGCCGCGGTCAGCGTGGTCTTGCCGTGGTCAACGTGACCGATGGTGCCAACGTTCACGTGCGGCTTGGTGCGCTCAAACTTACCCTTTGCCATTGTCCTATACCTCTAAATTGGAAACTGTTGATTCTGGTGAAACCAGGCCGGCATCAGCCGGCCCGGCATCAGCCCTTCTTGATGACCGCTTCGGCGATGTTGGTCGGCGCTTCGGCGTAATGGTCGAATTCCATCGAGAACGTCGCGCGACCCTGCGACATCGAACGCAGCGAGGTCGCGTAGCCGAACATCTCACCCAGCGGGACCATCGCGTTGATGATCTTGCCCGACGGGCTGTCGTCCTGACCCTGGAGCAGGCCGCGACGACGGCTCACGTCGCCCATGACGTCACCGACGTAGTCCTCGGGGGTGACGATCTCGACCTTCATCATCGGCTCGAGCAGCACCGGATCCGCCTTCGCGAAGCCCTGCTTGAACGCCATCGAGGCGGCCAGCTTGAACGCCATTTCCGACGAGTCGACGTCGTGGTACGAACCGAAGGTCAGCTTGCACTTCACGCCCACCACCGGGAAGCCAGCCAGCGGACCGCTGGTGATGGTCTCGCGCAGGCCCTTTTCGATCGCCGGGATGAATTCCTTCGGAATCACACCGCCGGTGATGTCGTTGACGAACAGGAAATCGTTCTCGACATCCGGGTTCGCCTTGTCGGCCTCGGTCATCGGCGAGAGTTCGATCACAACGTGACCGTACTGACCCTTACCACCGGACTGCTTGGAGTGCTTGTAGTCCGACTTGACGTCCGACTTGCGGATCGTCTCGCGGTAGGCCACCTGCGGCTTGCCGACGTTGGCCTCAACGTTGAACTCGCGCTTCATGCGATCAACGATGATGTCCAGGTGCAGCTCGCCCATGCCGGCGATGATGGTCTGACCCGACTCTTCGTCGGTGCGCACGCGGAAGGAAGGATCTTCCTGGGCCAGACGGCCGAGGGCGATACCCATCTTCTCCTGGTCCGACTTGGTCTTCGGCTCGACGGCCATCGAGATCACCGGCTCCGGGAAGCTCATGCGCTCGAGCACGATCGGCGCGTCCTGGGCGCACAGGGTGTCACCGGTGGTGACGTCCTTCAGGCCCACGGCCGCAGCGATGTCGCCGGCCAGCACTTCCTTGATCTCTTCGCGGTTGTTGGAGTGCATCTGCAACAGGCGGCCGATGCGCTCCTTCTTGCCCTTCACCGAGTTCATCACCTGGTCACCGGCGTTCAGCGTGCCGGAGTAGACACGGAAGAAGGTCAGCGAACCCACGAACGGGTCGGTCATGATCTTGAACGCCAGCGCAGAGAACGGAGCCTTGTCGTCCGACTTGCGGGACAGCTCCTTGGTCTCGTCGTCGACGTCGACGCCCTTGACGTCCGGCACGTCCACCGGCGACGGCAGCAGCTGGATGACGCCGTCGAGCATGGCCTGCACGCCCTTGTTCTTGAACGCGGTGCCGCAGAACATCGGCACGATCTCGGTCTTCAGCGTGCGCTCGCGCAGCGCGGACACGATCTCCGCTTCGGTCAGCTCTTCGCCGCCGAGGTACTTGTCCATGAGCTCTTCGTTGGCTTCAGCCGCCGTCTCGACCATGAACGCGCGTGCTTCCTCGGCAGTCGCCTGCAGGTCAGCCGGGATGTCGCGGTACTCGAACTTCATGCCCTGCGAGGCGGTATCCCAATGGATCGCCTTCATCTTCAGCAGGTCGACCACGCCTTCGAAGCCGTCTTCGGCACCGATCGGCACCTGCATCGGCACCGGCACCGCGCCGAGGCGCGACTTCAGCTGGTCACGGACCTTGAAGAAATTGGCACCGGTGCGGTCCATCTTGTTGACGAACGCGATGCGCGGCACGTGGTACTTGTTGGCCTGGCGCCACACGGTCTCCGACTGCGGCTGCACGCCGCCCACGGCACACAGCACGAACACCGCGCCGTCGAGCACGCGAAGCGAACGCTCGACTTCGATGGTGAAGTCGACGTGGCCCGGGGTGTCGATGATGTTGAAGCGGTGTTCCGGGAGGGACTTGTCCATGCCCTTCCAGAACGCGGTGGTGGCAGCGGACTGGATCGTGATGCCACGCTCCTGCTCCTGCTCCATCCAGTCCATGGTGGCGGCGCCATCATGCACTTCACCGATCTTGTGGCTCTTGCCGGTGTAGAACAGGATGCGCTCGGACGTGGTGGTCTTGCCGGCATCGATGTGGGCCATGATGCCGAAGTTGCGGTAACGCTCGATGGGAGTGGTGCGAGCCACGGGACCCTCTCGTAAGTTTTGTGATTTCCAGATGGCCGGACGCCGCCTCGGGGGCGGCCTCCGGTTCGCGTGGCGGCGAAAGCCGCCGCGTCAGCGCTTCTGCGCCGTGGGCGCCCCGCCCGGCTTAGCCGGCGGCGGGGCGGTCCATCACCAGCGGTAGTGCGCGAACGCCTTGTTCGCGTCTGCCATGCGGTGGGTTTCTTCGCGCTTCTTGATCGCGCCGCCACGGTTTTCCGAGGCATCCATCAGTTCAGCAGCCAGCTTGCGCGGCATGCTGTTCTCGCCACGCTTGCGGGCCGACTCGATCAGCCAGCGCATCGCCAGCGCCATGCGGCGCGACGAACGCACTTCGACCGGGACCTGGTAGGTCGCGCCGCCGACGCGGCGGGACTTGACCTCGACGGCCGGGGCGACGTTGCCCAGGGCCTTCTCGACCAGCTCGAGGGCGTTCGGGTTCTTCTCGCCGATCACGTCCATGGCGCCGTAGACGATCTTTTCAGCGATCGACTTCTTGCCGCTCTGCATGACCATGTTGATGAAGCGCGCGATCGTCTCGCTGCCGTGCTTGGGATCGGGCAGGACCGAACGCTGGGGGGTGGAGCCTTTACGCGACATGTTGCGTACCTTTCGTCAAATCTTGATCGGGCAGCCCGCCGAAGCGGACCGCGCTGTGTGAGCGGTCGCTTAGGACTTCGGACGCTTGGCGCCGTACTTGGAGCGACGCTGGCGACGCTTGGCGACACCGGCGGCATCGAGCGAGCCGCGAACGGTGTGGTAGCGCACGCCCGGCAGGTCCTTCACACGACCGCCGCGGATCAGCACCACCGAGTGCTCCTGCAGGTTGTGACCTTCGCCGCCGATGTACGAAATGACTTCGTAACCGTTGGTCAGGCGCACCTTGGCCACCTTGCGCATCGCCGAGTTCGGCTTCTTCGGGGTGGTGGTGTAGACGCGGGTGCAAACGCCACGACGCTGCGGGCAGTTCGCCAGCGCCGGGGAAGCGCTCTTGTAGGTTTCAGGGTTGCGCGGCTTGCGCACCAGCTGATTGATAGTCGCCATCTGGAGCTCTTGTGGTGAGGGGCCGGGACGGCCTCCGCGGGAAAAACGAACGGCCAGCCGGGTACATTCGGCCAACCGAGACGAAAAAGTATAGCCCGCGTCAGACCCTGCGGTCAACGCGGACTAAACCTGTTTCCAGCACCGGGTGCGCGAACGCACCCCGACTGGAGAATCTGCGATCCCGTCCGTCCTGGACCCAACACGAGGCGCTTCCTGCGACCTCTTTTGGTGATCTGGGGCGGTGCGTTTGACCGCACCGCCCGGGTTAACGCCGGGATTGTACCCGGTTTTTACTCTGCCGTGGAGTCCTCGCCCGCCACGTCGGCGGCTTCGGCCACCTCGGTCACGGCCGGACCGGCCAGCACTTCAAGCTCGGAGTCGGTCAGGCCCGAAGCGTTCTTGCGGCGCTGGCTGTGGTACGCCAGGCCGGTACCCGCCGGGATCAGGCGACCCACGATCACGTTTTCCTTGAGGCCACGCAGGTTGTCGCGGGTGCCGCGGACGGCCGCCTCGGTCAACACGCGGGTGGTCTCCTGGAACGAAGCCGCCGAGATGAACGACTCGGTCGCCAGCGAGGCCTTGGTGATACCCAGCAGCACCGGGTCGTACTTGGCCGGCATTTCGTTGCGGCCCAGCACCTTGGCGTTCTCTTCGACCAGACGCTGGCGCTCGACCTGCTCGCCCTGCAGGAACTTGGAGTCACCCGTTTCGGTGATCTCAACCTTGCGCAGCATCTGGCGAACGATCACTTCGATGTGCTTGTCGTTGATCTTCACGCCCTGCAGGCGGTAGACGTCCTGGATTTCCTTGGTCAGGTACACGGCCAGCGGCTCGACACCCAGCAGGCGCAGGATGTCCTGCGGGCTCGGCTCACCGTCCACCACGGTCTCGCCCTTCTCCACGTGCTCGCCTTCGAACACGATGATCTGGCGGTACTTCGGGATCAGCTCTTCGTGCTCGTTGCCGTCCGTGTCGCGGATGATCAGGCGCTGCTTGCCCTTGGTGTCCTTGCCGAAGCTGACGATACCCGAGCGCTCGGCCAGCACCGCCGGATCCTTCGGCTTGCGGGCTTCGAACAGGTCGGCCACGCGCGGCAGACCACCGGTGATGTCGCGGGTCTTGGAGGCTTCCTGCGGGATCTTGGCAACCACGTCACCCACGCCGACCGGCGAGCCGTCCTGCAGGTTGACGACCGAGCGCGGCGGCAGCAGGTACTGCGCCGGCAGGTCGGTACCCGGGATCGACAGGTCCTTGCCGTTCTTGTCGACGATGCGGACCAGCGGACGCAGGTCCTTGCCCTGCGAGCCGCGACGCTTGGGATCGGTGATCTCGCGCGAGGCCAGGCCGGTCAGTTCGTCGGTCTTTTCGATCACGGTCACGCCATCGACGAAGTCGATGAAGCGGACGAAACCGGCGACTTCCGAGACGATCGGGTGGTTGTGCGGATCCCAGTTGGCCACGGTCTGGCCGGCCTTGATCTCGGCACCGTCCTTGACGCTGACGGTGGCACCGTACGGCAGCTTGTAGCGCTCGCGCTCGCGACCGTGTGGATCGAGGACCGACAGTTCACCGGAGCGCGACACGGCCACGCGGTGGCCCTGGTTGTGCTCGACGAACTTCAGGTTGTTGTACTTGATCGAACCGGTGGTCTTGACCGTCACGTTGTCGATGGCGGCCGCACGCGACGCCGCACCACCGATGTGGAACGTACGCATGGTCAGCTGGGTACCCGGCTCACCGATCGACTGCGCGGCGACGACGCCGACCGCTTCGCCGTGGTTGACCAGGTGGCCGCGGCCGAGGTCACGACCGTAGCAGTGCGAACACACGCCGAACGAGCTTTCGCAGGTGATGGTCGAGCGGACCTTGATGGCCTGCACGCTGGCATCTTCCAGCTTCTGCACCCAGGCTTCGTCGAGCAGGGTGTTGCGGGTGACAATCGGATCCTCGTCGTTGCCCGGCAGGAACACGTCCTCGGCCACGACGCGGCCCAGCACGCGGTCGCGCAGCGGTTCGACCACGTCGCCGCCTTCGACGATCGGGGTCATCATCAGGCCTTCGAGCGTGCCGCAGTCGGTCTCGGTGATCACCACGTCCTGCGCCACGTCGACCAGACGACGGGTCAGGTAACCGGAGTTCGCGGTCTTCAGCGCGGTATCCGCCAGGCCCTTACGGGCGCCGTGGGTCGAGATGAAGTATTGCTGGACGTTCAGGCCTTCGCGGAAGTTGGAGGTGATCGGCGTTTCGATGATCGAGCCGTCCGGCTTGGCCATCAGGCCGCGCATACCCGCCAGCTGGCGGATCTGGGCCTGCGAACCACGCGCGCCCGAGTCGGCCATGATGTAGATCGAGTTCATCGACTTCTGGTCGACGATCTCGCCCTTGCCGTTCTCGACCTTTTCCGTACCGATGGTGTCCATCATCGCCTTGGCCACGCGCTCGTTGGTGCGCGACCAGATGTCGACCACCTTGTTGTAGCGCTCGCCGCCGGTGACCAGGCCCGACTGGTACTGCTCCTGGATCTCCAGCACCTCGGCCTCAGCCTCGGCCAGGATGCCCTTCTTCTCGTCCGGAATGATCATGTCGTCGATGCCGATCGACACGCCGGCACGCGTTGCGAACGCGAAGCCGGTGTACATCAGCTTGTCGGCGAACACGACCGTGTCCTTCAGGCCGAGCATGCGGTAGCAGGAGTTGATCAGGCGGCTGATGTTCTTCTTGGTCAGCTCGACGTTGGCCAGCGCGAACGGCAGGCCCTCCGGCAGGATCTCGCGCAGCAGAGCGCGGCCGACGGTGGTGTCGACGATGGAGGTCTTCTGCTCGAAGGTGCCGTCCTCGTTCTTCACCTTCTCGGTGATACGCACCTTGATGGCGGCGTGCAGCTCGACCACGCGCTTGCCGTCATGGTCGTTGGTGTCGTACGCGCGCTTCACTTCGGCGACGTTGGCGAACACCATGCCCTCGCCCTTCTTGCCGACGAGCTGACGGGTCATGTAGTACAGGCCCAACACCACGTCCTGCGACGGCACGATGATCGGCTCGCCGTTGGCCGGCGACAGGATGTTGTTGGAGGCCATCATCAGCGCGCGCGCTTCCAGCTGGGCTTCCAGCGAGAGCGGCACGTGCACGGCCATCTGGTCACCGTCGAAGTCGGCGTTGAACGCCGTACACACGAGCGGGTGCAGCTGGATCGCCTTGCCTTCGATCAGCACCGGCTCGAACGCCTGGATGCCGAGGCGGTGCAGGGTCGGGGCGCGGTTCAGCAGCACCGGGTGCTCGCGGATCACCTCTTCGAGGATGTCCCACACCTCGGCCTCTTCACGCTCGACCAGCTTCTTGGCGGCCTTGATCGTGGTGGCCAGGCCGCGACGCTGCAGCTTGGCGAAGATGAAGGGCTTGAACAGCTCGAGCGCCATCTTCTTCGGCAGGCCGCACTGGTGCAGCTTAAGGTACGGGCCGACCACGATGACCGAACGGCCCGAGTAGTCGACGCGCTTGCCGAGCAGGTTCTGGCGGAAGCGGCCCTGCTTGCCCTTGATCATGTCGGCCAGCGACTTGAGCGGGCGCTTGTTGGTGCCGGTGATGGCGCGGCCGCGGCGGCCGTTGTCCATCAGTGCATCGACCGACTCCTGCAGCATGCGCTTTTCGTTGCGCACGATGATGTCCGGAGCGTTGAGCTCCAGCAGGCGGCGCAGGCGGTTGTTGCGGTTGATAACGCGGCGGTACAGGTCGTTCAGGTCGGAGGTCGCGAAGCGGCCGCCGTCCAGCGGAACCAGCGGACGCAGGTCCGGCGGCAGCACCGGCAGCACGGTCATGACCATCCACTCCGGACGGTTGCCGGACTCGAGGAAGGCTTCGACCAGCTTGATGCGCTTGGTGAGGCGCTTGAGCTTGGTTTCCGAACCGGTGGAGGCGATCTCCTCCTTCAGGGTGACCACTTCGGACTGCAGGTCGATGGTGCGCAGCAGGTCATAGACCGCTTCCGCGCCCATGGCCGCTTCGAAATCGTCGCCATGCTCCTGGCGCGCCTGCATGTACTGCTCTTCGGTCAGCAGGTTGCCGCGCTCCATCGGGGTCAGGCCCGGCTCGGTAACGACGTAGGCTTCGAAGTACAGGATGCGCTCGATGTCGCGCAGGGTCATGTCCAGCATCAGGCCGATGCGCGACGGCAGCGACTTCAGGAACCAGATGTGGGCGACCGGCGAGGCCAGGTCGATGTGGCCCATACGCTCACGGCGCACCTTGGCCAGCGTGACTTCGGTGCCGCACTTCTCGCAGACCACGCCGCGGTGCTTCATGCGCTTGTACTTGCCGCACAGGCACTCGTAGTCCTTGATCGGCCCGAAGATGGCGGCGCAGAACAGGCCGTCGCGCTCCGGCTTGAAGGTGCGGTAATTGATGGTTTCCGGCTTCTTGACTTCACCGAAGGACCACGAGCGGATCAGGTCCGGCGAGGCCAGGGCGATCTTGATGGCGTCGAAGTCGAGCGCCGGTCGCTGCTGGTTGAACAGGTTCAGCAAATCTTTCATTTCTTTTCTCCAGTCCGGAGGAATTCGTCGAGGGGCTGTGGATTACCGACTGCGCGGCGAGGGGAGCGCGCGTGACGCTGCACTCCCCTGCCCTTGGGATCAGTTCTCTTCCAGCTCCATGTTGATCGCGAGCGAGCGGATTTCCTTCACGAGGACGTTGAAGGACTCCGGCATGCCGGCGACCATCTCGTACTCACCGTCGACGATGTTCTTGTACATCTGGTTACGGCCCTGCACGTCGTCGGACTTCACCGTCAGCATTTCCTGCAGGGTGTAGGCCGCGCCGTAGGCTTCCAGCGCCCAGACTTCCATTTCACCGAAGCGCTGGCCACCGAACTGCGCCTTGCCGCCCAGCGGCTGCTGGGTGACGAGCGAGTACGGACCGGTCGAACGCGCGTGCATCTTGTCGTCGACCAGGTGGTTGAGCTTCAGCATGTGCATGTAGCCCACGGTCACCTTGCGGTCGAACGCCTCGCCGGTGCGACCGTCGTACAGCGTGGTCTGGCCACTGGTCGGCAGTTCGGCGAGCTCAAGCATGCGCTTGATCTCGGCTTCGGCGGCACCGTCGAACACCGGGGTCGCCATCGGCACGCCGTCGGTGAGGTTGTTGGCCAGCACCAGCAGCTCCTGGTCGGAGAACTGGGTCAGGTCAACGCGCTCGCCGTGCGCCTTGCGGTCGTGGTTGTAGATGTCGTCGAGGAACTTGCGCAGGTCGTTGATCTTGGCCTGCGCTTCGAGCATGCGCTGGATCTTCTGGCCCAGGCCCTTTGCGGCCCAGCCCAGGTGGACTTCCAGCACCTGGCCGATGTTCATACGCGACGGCACGCCCAGCGGGTTCAGGACGATATCGACCGTCTGGCCGTCGGCCATGTACGGCATGTCCTGCACCGGCACGATCGTCGAGACGACACCCTTGTTACCGTGGCGGCCGGCCATCTTGTCACCCGGCTGGATGCGACGCTTCACGGCCAGGAACACCTTGACCATCTTCAACACGCCCGGTGCCAGGTCGTCGCCCTGCATGATCTTCGCGCGCTTGTCGGCAAAGCGCTTCTCGAACTCGTCCTTGTGGACGTCGATCTGCTTCTGCGCGCGCTCGATCGCCTCGATGGCGTCCTCGTCCTTCATGCGCAGGCTGAACCAGTCCTTCTTGGACAGGCCATCCAGCACCAGCGAGGTGACGGTGTCGCCCTTCTTCAGGCCGGCGCCGCCGTTGGCCACCTTGCCCACCAACTGCGAGCGCAGGCGGTCGTAGATGGCGGCTTCGAGGATGCGGAACTGGTCGTCGAAGTCCTTCTTGACGCTCTTGATCTCGCTCTCTTCGATCTGACGCGCACGCGCGTCCTTCTCGATGCCGTCGCGGGTGAAGACCTGGACGTCGATGACCACGCCGTCCATGCCCGGGGGCACGCGCAGCGAGCTGTCCTTTACGTCGGAGGCCTTCTCACCGAAGATCGCGCGCAGCAGCTTCTCTTCCGGAGTCAGCTGCGACTCGCCCTTCGGCGTGACCTTGCCCACCAGGATGTCGCCGGCGCGGACTTCCGCACCGATGTACACCACGCCGGACTGGTCGAGGCGGTTCAGCGCCTGCTCGGACACGTTGGGGATGTCGGCGGTGATTTCCTCCGGCCCCAGCTTGGTGTCACGCGCCTGGACGGTGAGCTCCTCGATGTGGATCGTGGTGTAGCGGTCTTCCTGGACCACGCGCTCCGACAGCAGGATCGAGTCTTCGAAGTTGTAGCCGTTCCACGGCATAAACGCGATCAGCATGTTCTGGCCAAGGGCCAGCTCGCCGATGTCGGTCGACGGACCGTCGGCCAGCACGTCGCCACGCGCGATCACGTCACCGACCTTCACCAGCGGAGACTGGTTGATGCAGGTGTTCTGGTTGGAACGGGTGTACTTGATCAGGTTGTAGATGTCGACGCCGGCATCGTGCTCGCCCGAGATCTCGGCCTCGTTGACCTTGACCACGATACGGGCCGCATCGATCTGCTCGATCACGCCGCCGCGCAACGCGTTCACGGTCACGCCCGAGTCGCGCGCCACGGCGCGCTCGATGCCGGTACCGACCAGCGGCTTCTGCGCCTTCAGCGTCGGCACGGCCTGGCGCTGCATGTTGGCGCCCATCAGTGCGCGGTTGGCGTCGTCGTGCTCCAGGAACGGCACCAGCGCCGCCGCGACCGACACGGTCTGCATCGGCGAGACGTCCATGAAGTGGATCTCGCTCGGCGGCTTGAGCAGGTTTTCACCCTGGAAGCGGCAGTTCACGAACGGCGAGGTCATCGCGCCGTTCTCGTCCTGCGGCGCGTTGGCCTGGGCGATGACGTACTCGTTCTCTTCGATGGCCGACAGGTACTCGACGTCGTCGGTGACGCGGCCGTCCACGACCTTGCGGTACGGCGTCTCGAGGAAGCCGTAGCGGTTGGTGCGGGCGAACACGGCCAGCGAGTTGATCAGGCCGATGTTCGGGCCTTCCGGCGTCTCGATGGTGCAGACGCGGCCGTAGTGGGTCGGGTGCACGTCGCGCACTTCGAAGCCGGCGCGCTCGCGGGTCAGGCCGCCCGGGCCGAGGGCCGACACGCGACGCTTGTGCGTGACTTCCGACAGCGGGTTGTTCTGGTCCATGAACTGCGACAACTGCGAGGAGCCGAAGAACTCCTTGATGGCGGCCGCGACCGGCTTGGCGTTGATCAGCTCCTGCGGGGTGAGGCCTTCGGACTCGGCCATCGACAGGCGCTCCTTGACCGCACGCTCGACGCGGACCAGGCCCACGCGGAACACGTTCTCGGCCATTTCACCGACCGAGCGCACGCGACGATTGCCGAGGTGGTCGATGTCGTCCACCACGCCACGGCCGTTGCGGATCTCGGTCAGCACCTTGATCACGTCCAGGATGTCCGAACCGGTGCACTGCTCGCGCAGGCGCGCGGATTCTTCGTCCTTGCGGTCGGCGAAGTACTTGGTGTCGTACAGCACCGGTGCGCCCTCGGTGGCCTTGCGGCCCAGGCGGCGGTTGAACTTCATCCGGCCCACGCCCGAGAGGTCGTAGCGCTCGAAGGTGAAGAACAGGTTGTGGAACAGGTTCTGCGCGGCGTCCTTGGTCGGCGGCTCGCCCGGGCGCATCATGCGGTAGATCTCGACCAGCGCGTCGAGCTGGGTCTTGGTCGAGTCGATGCGCAGGGTGTTGGAGATGTACGGACCGCGGTCCAGGTCGTTCACCCACAGGGTGCCGACCGAGGCCACGCCGGCCTTGCGGAACTTGGCCAGCTGGTCTTCGGTGATCTCGTCGTTGGCGTTGGCCAGCAGCTCGCCGGTGTTGGCGTCGATCACGTCATGCGACAGGATGCGACCGACCAGGTAGCTGTCCGGCACGGCCAGCGCGGCGATGCCAGCGGCTTCCAGCTGCTTGGTGTGGCGGGCGGTGATGCGGCGGCCGGCCTCGACAATGACCTTGTCGCCATCGGCCAGATCGAAGTCCAGGGTTTCACCACGCAGGCGCTCCGGCACCAGCTCCAGCTGCACGCCTTCCTTCGGGTCGATGTGGAAGGTGTTGACCTCGAAGAACTCGCGCAGCATTTCCTCGTTGGTGTAGCCGAGGGCGCGCAGGAGCACAGTGACCGGCAGCTTGCGGCGACGGTCGATACGGGTGAACAGGCCATCCTTCGGATCGAACTCGAAGTCGAGCCACGAGCCGCGGTAAGGAATGATGCGGGCGCTGTACAGCAGCTTGCCCGAGCTGTGGGTCTTGCCACGGTCGTGGTCGAAGAAAACGCCCGGCGAGCGGTGCAGCTGCGAAACGATGACGCGCTCGGTGCCGTTGACGATGAAGGTGCCGTTGTCGGTCATGAGCGGAATTTCGCCCATGTAGACTTCCTGCTCCTTCACGTACTTGATGGCCTTGGTGCTCGACTCGCGGTCGTAGATCACCAGGCGCACGGTCACGCGCAGCGGCGCGCCGTACGACAGGCCGCGGTTACGGCACTCGCGCTCGTCGAAGGCAGGCTCGCCCAGCTTGTAGCCGACGTATTCCAGCGCGGCATTGCCGCTGTAGCTGGAGATCGGGAAGACCGATTTCAGGGCAGCGTGAAGGCCCTTGTCGTCGCGCTTGGCCGGATCCTTGTGCTCCTGCAGGAACTCGCGGTACGAGTCGACCTGGATGGCCAGCAGGAAGGGCACTTCAAGGATGGACCGGCGCTTGCCGAAATCCTTGCGGATGCGCTTCTTTTCGGTGAACGAGTACGTCGTCATGGGGAGCTACCGCCTCGGTTTTGTTGTACGAGGGCCGCCGTCGCGGGCCTCGGGCGGGCCGCGCGTCCGCGACCCTGGGGGAACGAAGAACTGTCAGTTGGAAGCCGCGGGTATTGCCGGCACCCGCACGCCTTCTGCTGCTGCTTCCAACTACCAACTCGGTTGGGTTTCCTGCCTGCCGCCGGGCACGCCCGATCGCAGGACTTCAACAACGGCCAAAGGCCGGGGTCTTTCGACCCCAGCCTTGGGTGGTCGCCAGTGGTGGCCGGCGACGCAAGTACCGCTTACTTCAGCTCGACGGTCGCGCCAGCGGCCTCGAGTTCCTTCTTGAACTTGTCGGCGTCTTCCTTCGAAGCGCCTTCCTTCACGACGCCACCGGCCTCGGCCAGGTCCTTGGCTTCCTTCAGGCCCAGGCCCGTGATGGCGCGAACGGCCTTGATGACCTCGACCTTCTTGGCGCCGGCATCCTTCAGGATGACGTTGAACTCGGTCTGCTCTTCGACCACGGCGGCCGGACCGGCAGCGGCGACAGCCATGACCGGGGCAGCGGCGGTGACGCCGAACTTCTCTTCGATGGCCTTCACCAGGTCCATCACTTCCATCAGCGACTTGGCGGCGATGGCGTCGACGATCTGCTCGTTGGACAGGGACATTGTAGTTACCTCTGGAAAATTGATCTTACGAATCGGTTAGTTGAGTCGCGTGGGCGAATCAGGCTTCGGCAGCAGCTTCGGCGGGGGCGGCTTCGCCACCACCCTGCTTGTCGGCCACGGCCTTGACGACGCGGGCGAACATCGAGGCCGGCTCGGCCAGGACGCGGGCCAGCATGGCCAGGGCCTGTTCGCGGGTCGGCAGCGAAGCCAGCACTTCGACGTGCTCGGCGGGCAGCAGCTTGCCTTCCACCGACACGACGCGCGGCTTGAGCTTGTCGTTGCCCTTGGCGGCTTCCTTGATCAGACGACCGGCGGCGCCGGGTTCTTCCAGCGAGAACGCGTACAGCAGCGGACCGGTCAGGGCGTCCTTGACGACCTCGAACTCGGTACCGGCCACGGCGCGCGACGCCAGCGTGTTCTTGACAACCTTCAAGTACACGCCGGTTTCGCGGGCCTTCTTGCGCATCGCGGTCATCTGACTGACCGTGGTGCCCGCGTACTCGGCTGCGACCAAGGAGTGCGCCTTGGCGGCGATTTCAGCCACCTCTGCGACTACATCTTGCTTCTGGGACAGATTGAGAGCCATTGCACTCCTCCAATTGAATTCCGCTTACGGCTCCTGCCGCGTGCGGTCCTGGGCGACACCAGTCCGTGGCATCGGGGACGCCTTGCGGCTTCCCGGTGGTGGCCACTCCAGAAAAATTTTCCAGAAGGCACCATCTACGCAGGTCGACCCGGAGGTCCGGATTAAGCAGCCTCGCTTCCACCGACGGCGATTCCTTGCCATGTCGAGCTTCCGTGCCCGTCGCCGGTAGGCGCTGACCGCACCTGCGGTCTTTGACGGCGGCCGTTCCGACCGAAGCCGGAACGGTGCCCTCAAAAACTTGGACCGGGGTTACCCCCGACCCGAACCGCCCCGCGAACGGAGCGGCATGAAACGCATTACTTCAGGTTCAGCGACGACTGGTCGACGGTGACGCCGGGGCCCATGGTCGAGCTGATCGAGATCTTCTGCAGGTACTGACCCTTCGAGGTCGCCGGCTTGGCCTTGATCAGGTCGGCCAGCAGGGCCTGCAGATTGTCCTTCAGCGAGGCGTCTTCGAACGAGGCCTTGCCGATGGTGCAGTGGATGATGCCGGCCTTGTCGGTGCGGTAACGGACCTGGCCGCCCTTGGCGTTCTTCACCGCTTCACCCGGGTTCGGGGACACGGTGCCGACCTTCGGGTTCGGCATCAGGCCGCGCGGACCGAGGACGGTGCCGAGCTTGCCGACGACGCGCATGGCGTCCGGGGTCGCGATGACCACGTCGTAGTTCAGGTCGCCGGCCTGCATCTTCTCGGCCAGGTCGTCCATGCCGACGGCCTCGGCGCCAGCGGCCAGGGCTTCGTCAGCCTTGGCACCGGCCGGGGCGAACACCGCCACGCGCACCGACTTGCCGGTACCGGCCGGCAGCACGGTCGAACCGCGGACCTGCTGGTCGGACTTCTTGGCGTCCACGCCCAGGCGCACGGCAACGTCGACGGACTCGACGAACTTGGCCTTGGTGGCGGTCTTGATGATCTTGATCGCGTCCTCGAAGGCGTACGACTTGCCCGGGACAACAGCGGCCTTGATGGCCTTTTCGCGCTTGGTCATTGCCATGTCTTAGCCCTCCACCACCAGACCCATGCTGCGGGCCGAACCCGCAATCGTCTTCACCGCCGCTTCCAGGTCAGCCGCCGTCAGGTCGGCTTCCTTCTGCTGGGCGATGGCTTCGAGCTGGGCGCGGGTGACCTTGCCCACCTTCTCGGTGTTCGGGCGCTTGGAGCCGGAGGTGATGCCGGCAGCCTTCTTCAGCAGCACCGTGGCCGGGGTCGACTTGGTGACGAAGGTGAAGGTACGGTCCGAGTAGGCCGTGATGATGACCGGGGTCGGCAGACCCGGCTCGAGCTTGGAGGTCGCAGCGTTGAACGCCTTGCAGAACTCCATGATGTTCAGGCCACGCTGACCCAGGGCCGGACCGACCGGCGGCGACGGGTTGGCCTGACCGGCCTTGACCTGCAACTTGATGTAACCGACTACTTTCTTAGCCATTTTTCTGTCTCCGGGTGCAAACGCCTTGACGTCAGGCTCCCCATCGCGTCGGGAAAATCACGTGTCCCGACATTCACGTTTTGCTCGCGCGAACGGCCGCCTGACGGCGGCCGAAACTTCCGTGGCGGCTTGCCACGGGGAGCGAGCCGCACACTATATCAGGGTTTCACCGCCGCTGCAGGGCACTGCCGGGCAGCGGGATGGCGAGGGAGCGGTCCAGCACCCAACAACGTGCAGCAAGGGGCTGGCCGAAACAATGCCGCCGGCCGGAGCCGGGGCATCTGGAGATCAGGCCTTCTCGACCTGGCCGAACTCCAGCTCGACCGGGGTCGAACGGCCGAAGATCAGCACAGCCACGCGCAGGCGGCTCTTCTCGTAGTTGATCTCTTCGACCACGCCGTTGAAGTCGTTGAACGGACCATCGATGACCCGGACCATCTCGCCTGGCTCGAACAGGACCTTCGGGCGCGGCTTCTCGACGCCTTCCTGAACACGGTTCAGGATGGTCGCGGCCTCGTGGTCGGCGATCGGCAGCGGCTTGTCGGCGGTGCCACCGATGAAGCCCAACACCTTCGGGGTTTCCTTGATCAGGTGCCAGCTTTCGCTGTCCATGCGCGGGATGCCCGCCTCGTCATGGGTAGCGATCTGCACCAACACGTAACCCGGGAAGAACTTGCGCTCGGAACGGCGCTTCTGGCCGGAGCGCATCTCCACCACTTCTTCAGTCGGGACCAATACGTCACCGAACTTGTCCTGCATGTCGGCGCGCACGATACGGTCACGCAGCGCCTGGGCTACCGACTTCTCGAAGCCGGAATAGGCGTGGACCACGTACCAGCGCTTGTTGCCTTCGTTCGTCACGTCGCTCATCTCCTCAGCGCCCCAGCAACCACTTGACCGCCCACTGGATGACCACGTCGAAACCGGCCAGGATCAGGCTCAGCACGGCGACGGCGATCATGACCACCCACGTGGTCTGCAGGGCTTCCTGGCGGGTGGGCCACACGACCTTGCGCAGTTCGAACTTCGATTCCGAAAGGAACTCGCGGGTCTGAATACCCTTGGCGGTCAGCATGAACACGCCGATACCGGCCAGAAGGCCGACCACCACGAGCAGCGCACGGAGGCTGCCCGCCCAGTCGCTGAACCAGCTGTAGCCAAAGAGGCCGCCGGCGGCCAACAGGATCGCGACGACATACTTGACGATGTCGCCGGCATTGGCGGAATTGGGTTGTTGGACGTTGCTGTTCATCCGACTCGTCGCACGCCCGCCTTGGCGGGCGCGTTGTCTTGAGGGAAGTCCAGCCACGGGGGCCGGGCTCTTGCGGACAGGCCCGCTACCAGGTGGCACGCCAGGAGGGACTCGAACCCCCAACCTGCGGTTTTGGAGACCGCTGCTCTGCCAATTGAGCTACTGGCGTATTGACTGGTTCCGAAAACGGCAACGGCGGCTACCGCCGCCATCGCCCTTTCCTGCTTCCCCGGCGATATCCGACCCGACAGGGTCGGATGATCGGCGGGAGTTAACTCGACAGCAACGCTGCCGTGTCAACCGCTCTTACTTGAGGATCTTGGCGACGACGCCGGCGCCGACGGTGCGGCCGCCTTCGCGGATCGCGAAGCGCAGACCTTCGTCCATTGCCACCGGGTTGATCAGGGTGACGACCATCTTGATGTTGTCACCCGGCATCACCATCTCCACGCCTTCCGGCAGCTCGACCGCACCGGTGATGTCGGTGGTGCGGAAGTAGAACTGCGGACGGTAGCCCTTGAAGAACGGGGTGTGACGGCCGCCTTCGTCCTTCGACAGCACGTACACCTCGGCTTCGAAGGTCGTGTGCGGGGTGATCGAACCCGGCTTGGCCAGCACCTGGCCACGCTCCACGTCGTCACGCTTGGTGCCGCGCAGCAGCAGACCGGCGTTGTCGCCTGCCTGGCCCTGGTCCAGCAGCTTGCGGAACATCTCGACGCCGGTGACGGTCGTCTTCTGGGTCGGACGGATACCGACGATTTCGATTTCGTCACCGACCTTGATGATGCCGCGCTCGATACGGCCGGTCACCACGGTGCCGCGGCCCGAGATCGAGAACACGTCTTCCACCGGCATCAGGAACGGCTTGTCGACGTCACGCTGCGGCTCCGGAATGAACGTGTCCAGCGCCTCCACCAGCTTCAGGATCGACGGCACGCCAATCTCCGACTGGTCGCCTTCCAGCGCCAGACGGGCCGAACCGTGGATGATCGGGGTGTCGTCGCCCGGGAAGTCGTACTTGCTCAGCAGCTCGCGCACTTCCATCTCGACCAGCTCGAGCAGCTCGGCGTCGTCCACCATGTCGGCCTTGTTCAGGTACACGACGATGTACGGCACGCCGACCTGACGCGACAGCAGGATGTGCTCGCGGGTCTGCGGCATCGGGCCGTCAGCGGCCGAGCACACCAGGATCGCGCCGTCCATCTGGGCGGCACCGGTGATCATGTTCTTCACGTAGTCGGCGTGACCCGGGCAGTCCACGTGCGCGTAGTGACGGGTCGGGCTTTCGTACTCGACGTGCGCCGTCGAGATCGTGATGCCGCGCGCCTTCTCTTCCGGCGCCGCGTCGATCGCGTCGTACGCCTTGAACTCACCGCCGAAACGCTCCGCGCCCACCTTGGTCAGCGCCGCGGTCAGCGTGGTCTTGCCGTGGTCAACGTGACCGATGGTGCCCACGTTCACGTGCGGCTTGGTGCGCTCGAACTTACCCTTGGCCATGGCTGCTTCTCAATGGTTGTGCGGATGCGTTTGAAAGGATGGTGCTCACGAAAGGAATCGAACCTTCGACCTCCTCCTTACCAAGGAGGTGCTCTACCGACTGAGCTACGTGAGCACGTTGTACAAGCGGGTCAAACTGTCGCGGCAATCAATGGTGGAGCGGGAGACGGGAATCGAACCCGCGCTAGTAGCTTGGAAGGCTACAGTTCTACCATTGAACTACTCCCGCGCCGGACTGACCTGCTTGGGTACTGCGCCGTTGGCTGGTAAGGCCACCGGTTTACTGCGATCTCCGCCAGGTCACTTGAACCGGGTGAAGCTGGTGGAGGGAGGTGGATTCGAACCACCGAAGGCGTAAGCCAGCAGATTTACAGTCTGCCCCCGTTGGCCGCTTGGGTATCCCTCCGAAGAGCCCGCAATTCTGGCGATGTTGAACCCGGAAGTCAACGCCTGAATGGCGAAAATTTTCGTTCTCAGCCCGCGCGGCGGGACAGACCGACAATTCTAACGCGAATCCTCGCTTCCTGCCGAGCGATCCGGGCCTCAGACGTTGAAACGGAAGTGCAGCACATCGCCTTCCTGCACCCGGTATTCCTTGCCTTCCAAGCGCATGCGACCGGCTTCGCGCGCGCCGGCCTCGCCCTTGTACTTGAGGAAATCGTCATAGCCGATGGTCTCGGCGCGGATGAAGCCCTTCTCGAAGTCGGTGTGGATGACCGCGGCGGCCTGCGGCGCGGTGGCGCCTGCCCTGACAGTCCAGGCGCGAACTTCCTTGACGCCAGCGGTGAAGTAGGTCTGCAGGCCGAGCAGCTTGTAGGCGGCACGGATGACCCGGTTAAGGCCTGGCTCGTCGAGACCGAGATCGGCCAGAAAAGCGTCGCGATCCTCGTCTTCCAACTGGCTCATTTCTTCTTCGATCGCGGCGCACACGGCCACGACCTCGGCGCCCTCGGTGACGGCGCGGGCGCGCACGGCCTCCAGATGTGGGTTGTTGTCGAAGCCGTCCTCGAGCACGTTGGCGATGTACAGCACCGGCTTGAGCGTCAGCAGGAACAGGTCGCGCAGCAGCGCCTTGTCCTCGTCGGACAGACCCAGCGAGCGGGCCGCCTTGCCGGCGTCCAGGCCGGCGCGGACGCGGGCCAGCACTTCGACGCGGGCCTTGGCGTCCTTGTCGCCGGTCTTTGCCGAGCGCTCGGCGCGCTGCAGGGCCTTCTCCACCGAATCGAGGTCGGCCAGGGCCAACTCGGTGTCGATGGTGTCGATGTCGGCGATCGGATCGACCTTGTTGTTGACGTGGATGACGTCGTCGTTCTCGAAGCAGCGCACGACGTGGGTGATGGCATCCACTTCGCGGATGTGAGCGAGGAACTTGTTGCCCAGGCCTTCGCCGCTCGCGGCACCCGCGACCAGGCCCGCGATGTCGACGAACTCGACCGCGGTGGGGATCACGCGCTCGGGCTTGACGATCTCGGCCAGCGCGTTAAGACGAGGATCCGGCACCGGCACCACGCCGACGTTGGGTTCGATGGTGCAGAACGGGAAGTTGGCGGCCGCGATGCCGGCCTTGGTCAGGGCGTTGAAGAGGGTCGACTTGCCAACGTTAGGCAAACCGACAATGCCGCACTTGATACCCATGACGCGTGTTCTCGCTCTGTTGTGGGCCGGCGGGGCCGGACCCGGAATGTGCGCCTGCCCGGTGGCAGGCCCGATGTTGCGAATGGCCGCCTCGGGCGGCCCCTTGTTGTGTATGGCCGCTTCCGGCCGCCAAGCGGTGGGGTGGCGCAAGCGCCCTGCCCCGCCGAGGTCAGGCGCGGGCGGTGTGCAGCCGTTTCATGGCCTCGTTGAAGTCGCCAGCCATGGCCAGCGGCAGGACGTCGATGGCGTCGTCGATGGCGCGCAGGATGGCTGCTTCGTCAGCCTGCCCCGGGCGGCCCAGCACCCACGGGGTGACCTTGTCCTTGTGGCCGGGGTGGCCGATGCCGACGCGCAGGCGGTGGAACTTGCCGTGCCCGAGCAGGCGGATGGTGTCGCGCAGACCGTTCTGGCCGCCGTGGCCGCCGTCGAACTTGAGGCGGGCGGTACCGGGCGGCAGGTCGAGTTCGTCGTGCGCCAGCAGCGCCTCTTCAGGCTCGATCTTCCAGTAGCGCAGCGCGGCGGTGACCGACTTGCCGGACAGGTTCATGAACGTCGCGGGCTTGAGCAGCCAGACGTTCTGGCCGGCGATCTCGACCTTGGCGGTTTCGCCGAACAGCTTGGGTTCCAGGCCGAAGCGGCCGCCAAGTTTTTCCGCAAGGGCGTCAACAAACCAGAACCCGGCGTTGTGCCGGGTCCGGGTGTGCTCGGGTCCGGGATTGCCCAGCCCGACGATGAGGCGCAAGCCTGCCATGCGTCATTCGCACGCGGCCCCGGCCCGGAAACCGGCCGGGGCACGGGAGTGCGATTACTCCGCGGCGCCTTCGGCGCCTTCGGCCTCGACGCGGCCCGGCTTGGCGATCACGACAGCGACGTCGTGTTCCTTGCCCAGCTTCAGTTCCGGCAGCTCGACGCCCTTCGGCAGCTTGATCTGCGACAGGTGGATCACGTCGCCCGACTTCAGCGCGCCCAGGTCAACTTCGATGAACTCCGGCAGGTCCTTCGGCAGGCAGCTGACGGTGACTTCGTTGAGCTCGTGGGTGATGACCACGTCGGCAGCCTTGCCGGCCGGCGAGCTGTCCTGGTTCAGGAAGTGCAGCGGAACCGCGGCCTTCAGGGCCTGGCTGGCGTCCACGCGCTGGAAGTCCAGGTGCATGATGATCTGCTTGTACGGGTGGCGCTGCATGTCACGCAGCAGCACGCTCTCGACCTTGCCGTCGATGTCCAGGTTCAGGATCGAGGAGTAGAACCACTCGTTCTGCTGGGCGAGCCAGATCTTTTCGTGGTCGAGCTGGATGGCCTGCGGCGCGGACTTGCCGCCGTAGACGATGGCCGGGATCGAAGCGGCGTGACGCAGGCGGCGGCTCGCACCCTTCCCCTCGACAGCGCGGCTCGTGGCCTTGATGGTGTGTTCGGACATTTCAGTGTCTCACTTTGCTTGCAATGGCCCCGCCTTGCGGCGGGAAGGAACGCTCATCCGCGACCAGATGAGCGGGTTGCGGTCCCGGCCGAAGCCGTGAGACCGCGGGTTCTGTTGCCGCTGGCGTCAGTCGACGTACAGCGAGCTCACCGACTCGCCGAAGGCGACGCGGCGGATGGTTTCGGCCAGCAACTCGGCGACGCTGAGCTGGCGGATCTTGCTGCAGGCCTTGGCCGCGTCGGACAGCCTGATGGTGTCGGTCACCACCAGCTCGTCCAGCTGCGACTTCGTCACGTTGTCGAGGGCGGCGCCCGACAGCACCGGATGGGTGCAGTAGGCGGCAACCTTGCGCGCGCCACGCTCCTTGAGGGCGTTGGCGGCGGCGCACAGAGTGCCGGCGGTATCGACGATGTCGTCCACCAGCACGCAGGTCTTGCCTTCGACGTCACCGATGATGTTCATCACCGTGGCGACGTTGGCGCGCGGACGGCGCTTGTCGATGATGGCCAGGTCGGCGTCATCCAGGCGCTTGGCGATGGCACGGGCGCGAACCACGCCGCCCACGTCCGGCGAGACGACCACCATGTTGTCGGTGCCGTGCGCGCGCCAGATGTCGGCCAGCAGCAGCGGCGAGGCGTACACGTTGTCGACCGGCAGGTCGAAGAAGCCCTGGATCTGGTCAGCGTGCAGGTCTACGGTCAGGACGCGGTCGGTGCCCACCGCGCCGAACATCTTGGCGGCGACCTTGGCGGTGATCGGCACGCGCGACGAGCGCGGTCGGCGGTCCTGGCGGGCATAACCGAAGTACGGGACCACGGCGGTGACGCTGGAGGCCGAGGCGCGCTTGAGCGCGTCCACCAGCACCAGCAGCTCCATGAAATTCTCGGCGGTCGGCGCGTTGGTCGGCTGGATGACGAACACTTCCTGCCGGCGCACATTCTCTTCGATCTCGACCTGGACTTCGCCATCGGAGAACCGGCTGACCAGCGCCTTGCCCGGGCGCACGCCCAGCTCACGGCAGACGGCATCGGCAAGCGGGCGATTGGCGTTGCCGCTGAACACCAGCAGATTGCGATCGGACTGCACGGGGAGAACTCCAGCGAGGGCGGGCGTGGGGTAGCGCAAATGGCAGGGGCGGTAGGATTCGAACCTACGGATGCCAGGATCAAAACCTGGTGCCTTGGGCCTCTTGGCGACGCCCCTGCAGTAACTTGTTCAGCACATGGCTTCGAGCGCGGCGTGCAGCGGTGAACGCGCAGCGCCCGCAGCCACCCAGGCCTGCAGGCCCGAGGGCAGCGCCGCCAGCGCCGCCTCGGCCGATTCGCGGGAGGCGAATTCGACGAAGACCACGCTGCCGGACCCGGTCAAGTGCGGCGTGCCGACGTGCGACAGGACCTGGAACACGGCATCAACCGCCGGTTCACGCCCGCGCAGCACCGGCTCGAATGCATTCCCGAGCGGTACACCCGAAACGAAGTCCGATATTGTCGCGGGCGCAGCATTGCGCGTCAAATCAGGCGACTGGAAAAGTGCCGCGGTGGGGGCGTGCACGCCGGGGGCGACCAGCAGGTACCACGCGGGCGGCAGCGCAATGGGACTCAGTTGCTCACCCACGCCTTCGGCCCAGGCATTCTCACCACGAACGAAGACGGGGACATCCGCCCCCAGGCTGAGCCCCAGTGCAGCCAGCCGGCCGACGTCCAGATCCAGTCCCCAGAGGCGATTCAGTGCGACCAGCACGGTGGCCGCGTCCGACGATCCGCCGCCCAGTCCGCCGCCGGCGGGAATGCGCTTTTCGATGACGATGTCGACACCTAGCGCACAATTAGCCTCACGTTGAAGCAACTTTGCCGCGCGCACAGTGAGATCGGCGGCCTCTTCCACGCCTTCGACCGAGCCGCCATGTCGCATCACTCGACCGTCGTCCCGGACGCGCAGGCGTAGCGTGTCACCCCAGTCGAGGATCCGGAACACGCTCTGCAGCAGGTGATACCCGTCCGCGCGACGTCCCACGATGCGCAGGAACAGGTTCAGCTTGGCGGGGGCCGGCCAGGACGACCACCCCTCCGCGCCCCGCGCCTCATTAGCGTCGCCGGTCGGGATCTGGCCGGAATCGACCGAGGAATGGGCGTCCGCTGCGCCGGAACGACCTTGGGTCATCGCCCAGCCACGCCGTCGGCCCCGCCCCACTGGCCGACGATCAGGCGCACGCGAGCTTCGCCGCGGCGGGCGTCGATCCGGGCCGGCAGGGCATCGGTCGCGGCCGACTCCGGCCATGTGTAGGCAATGTCCCAGCCGGCCTGCGCGATCCGGGCCGGCCGCAGGTCGGGGCCGAACTGGATGACCGCTGCGCCCGCCGCCGGCGAGCGCAACCCACGCACCCAGTGGCCCAGAGACGTAACGGGAATGTCCCAGCCGGTGGCCTCACGCAGCAGCAGCGCCGCATCCGGCCCGGTGCGCGGTCCGCCGTCGAGGCCTTCCAAGCGTGCCAGGCCAGTGGCGCCGTCGACACTGAGTTGCCAGCTCTGTCGGGTGACCGGGGCGCTGAGCGAGACCCGGTAGCCGGCTTGTTCCTGGTTCCAGTCGATGCGGCCACTGCCGCCGTTGCCGCCATTGGAAACGGCAATGCGGCCGGCGAGCGACCAACCCGCCTGACCGCCCAAATCGGCTTCGCGGGCGGACTGCCGCTGTTCCGCGGCGGCCTGCTGCTCGGACGTGAGGACCGCGGTGGTCGGGACGCTCGCGCAACCGGCCAACAGGGTCAGGACCAAGGCGGTGACCGCGGCGCGCGCGGCGAAGGGGGAAGCAAACGTCATGCGCCAACATTCTCCAGTGCGCGCTTCAGGGAGCGGTTATCGGGGTCGAGCTTGCGCGCTTCGTCGAAGTACTTGCGCGCCTCGTCGGTCTTCCCCAGTTTCCACAGGACTTCGCCCAGGTGCGCGGCGATCTCCGGATCCTTCTGCAGGGTGTAGGCGCGGCGGAGTTCGACCAGCGCGTCCTGCAGGCGACCCAGGCGGTAGAGGACCCACCCGTAACTGTCGATGATGGCGGCGTTGTCCGGCTCGGCGGTTCGGGCGCGGTCGATCAGTTCGAGGGCTTCCTGGTAGCGGTCGGTCCGGTCGGCCAGGGTGTATCCCAAGGCGTTGAGCGCCGCCACGCTGTCGGGTTCGACGACGAGAATCTTGCGGAAGTCGGCCTCGGCGCGGGCAATGTCATCGCGCCGCTCCCAGCCCAACGCGCGGGCGTAGAGGATGTCCAGATCGTCCGGGAAGGCGGCCAGGCCGCGGGCAAAGGCATCCAGTTCGCCCGCGTCGTTGCGGTCCTTTGCGAGCAATGACGCCTCGAGCATGTAGGCGTCGCGCCTCGCCTCATCCGGCGCCGCACCGTCGGCCTGCAGGTCACGCAGCGCCTTGTAGGCCTCCGCGCCTCGCCCGACCTCGTGCAGCACGTTGGCGATGCGCAGACGCGCCAGCCAACGCAGCGGGCCGCTGGGCACGCCCCCGTACCAATCGATGGCCTGCGGGTGACGGTCAAGGAACTCGGCGATCTGGCCGAGCAGCAAACGGCGCTGCGGATCCGGCCGGGAGGCCCCGCGCGCGAGTTCGTCGTAAAGCCGGCCCAGCCCCTCCTTGTCCTCCGCGCGGGCAAGCAGCGATGCGCGATGGGCGTAGGTCTCGTCGTCCTGCGGGCCGACAGCCAGGATGGCTTCGGCGCGCTGCGGGTCACCCAACTGGGCGTATTCCTGCGCGAGCGCCAGGCGCAGGGCCGCATCCGAGCCGGCGTGATCGGCGACGGCATCCAGTGCGGCCTTCGCCTCGTCAGTCTTGCCGGCCTCACGCAACTGGCTGGCCCTCAGCAGGGCGACGCGGGGTTCGCCGGGAAAGCGCTTTACGACTTCACCGACAATGCGCTCGGCCAGCCGGGGCTGTTCGAGACGCTGCGCCAGGCCGCCAAATGCCAGCCACGCCTGCAGCTCATTGGGCAACAGCTTGCGGTCAAGGATATGGGTGAGCAGGCGCGCGGACTGACCAGGCTCGCCCGCGCCTCCGCCCAGCACGGACAGTGCGTGGCGCCAGCCCTCCTGGTCGCCGCTGCGAAGCAACGTGGTCAAGTGCTTGCGGGCGACCCGCTCCTGCCCTTTGCGCAAAGCCAAGGTGGCCTCGGCGGCTGTCAGGCCATGGCCGGAGCCCCCCAGTCGGCGCCAGAGCGCCAAGCCTTCGGACGCACGCGCATCGTCCTTGGCGAGCAGCGCGATGCGCGTGGCGCGCTCGGCCAGCGCCACGTCCTGGGCGGTGCGGGCCGCGTCCAGGTACCAGCGCGCGGCTTCCTCCAGCTTGCCCGACTGCAGCGCGAACTCACCGGCCATCAGCGGCTCGACGGCTTCGCCGACCGGGTCGGTGGTGGGCTTGGAAGCGGGCGGCGCCGCATGCAGTGCCCCGGCCAGGCTGAGCGCGGCGAGAACGGCAACGGCAGTGGAACGCACGGTAACGGGCATGGAAGGGGTTCGGGCCGGTAGAATGGCGGCCCACGGTAGCCAGCAGCTTATCGCAAGCACCTGAACGGAATTCCATGACCCTGTTCGTCCTTGGCCTGAACCACCAGACCGCGCCGGTGAGCCTGCGCGAACAGGTGTCGTTTGCCGGCGACGGGGTGGCTTCGGCACTGAAGGCATTGCGGGAGCTGCCGACGGTGCGCGAAGTGGCCCTGCTGTCGACCTGCAACCGGACCGAGCTGTACGCGGTGACCGATGACGACGGGGTGGCCCTGGCCGACTGGTTGTCGACACACGGCACCGGCAATGCCGACCTGGACGCCTACTTGTACCGCCACCGCGACTCCGAAGCGGTGCGCCACCTCTTCCGCGTGGCCACGGGACTGGATTCGCTGGTGCTGGGCGAACCGCAGATCCTGGGCCAGGTGAAGGATGCCTGGGCGGCTGCGCGGGAAGCCGGCAGCCTGGGCACGCAATTGGACCGCCTGTTCCAGCAGGCGTTCACCACGGCCAAGCGCGCGCGCACCGACACCCGCATCGGCGCCAACCCGGTGTCGGTGGCGTCGGCGGCCGTGCGACTGGCGCAGGAATCGTTCGCGCGGATCGAGGAGTCCACGGTGCTGCTGATTGGCGCCGGAGAAACCATCGAACTGGCCGCACGGCACCTGATGCAGGCCAAGCCCAAGCGCCTGCTGGTGGCCAACCGGACCCTCGCCCACGCGCAGGAACTCGCCAGCCGGCATGGGGGCGTTGCGATGCCGCTGACCGAACTGGAGCGGCACCTGGCCGAGGCCGACGTGGTGTTCTCCGCCACCGCCGCGCGCGACCCGATCCTGCACAAGGCACACGTGGCAGCAGCGCTGGCGGCGCGCAAGCACCGGCCGATGCTGCTGCTGGACCTGGCCGTCCCGCGGGACATCGCGGCGGACGTGGCCGAACTGCGCGACGCATTCCTGTACACGGTCGACGACCTGGAGCGCGCGATCGAGGACAACCGCCGAGGCCGCCGCGAAGCCGCCGCCGAGGCCGAGGCCATCGTCGACCTGCAAGTGGCGCGCTTTGTCGAGGCGATGGCCGCGAGGACCCGCACGGCGCCCCTGAAGCGCCTGCGCGCGCATGGCGAAGCGGCCAAAGCCGAAGTCCTGGAGAAGGCGCGTCAGCAATTGGCTTCCGGCCAGGACCCGTCGGAGGTGCTGGACTTCCTTGCGCACACGCTGACCAACCGCCTGCTGCATGCGCCGACGATCGCCTTGCGCGAAGCCGCGCTGACCGGCAACCACGAACTGGCCCGGGCCGCGGATCGGATGTTCCCGGCAGCTTCCCCCTCTCCCGACCCCGGATTGACCCCGCCCGATGACGCCGACCCTGCGCCGTAAGCTCGAAGCACTCGCCGAGCGGCGCGAGGAACTGGAACGCATGCTGGCCGACCCGGCGGTGATCGGCGATGCGGCGCAATTCCGACGGCTCTCGCGTGAGTTTGCGCAGTTGGAGCCGGTGGCCACGGCACTGGCCGCGGAGGCACAGGCCCAGCGCGACCTGGAGGCGGCACGGGCGATGCGCCAAGACCCGGCGCTGCGCGACGACGCCGCCATGCGCGAGTTGGCCGACGACGAGATCGCCAGCGCCACTGCACGACTGGAAACGCTGGACGCGGAGTTGATGGCCCACCTGATTCCGCGCGATCCGCGCGATGACGGCGACATCTACCTCGAAGTCCGCGCCGGGACCGGCGGCGACGAGGCGGCCATCTTCGCTGGCGACCTGTTCCGCATGTATTCACGCTACGCCGAACGCCAGGGCTGGCGCGTCGAAGTCGAATCGGCCAATCCCGGCGAGCATGGCGGATTCAAGGAAGTCATTGCGCTGGTGCAAGGCTCGGGTGCGTATTCAAAATTGAAGTTCGAATCCGGCACCCACCGCGTGCAGCGCGTGCCGGAAACCGAATCGCAAGGCCGCATCCACACTTCGGCGGCGACGGTGGCGATCATTCCGGTCGAACCGGCGGGCGAACCGATCGAACTCAATCCCGCCGACCTGAAGGTGGACACGTTCCGTTCTTCCGGCGCGGGCGGCCAGCACGTGAACAAGACCGACTCGGCCATCCGCATCACCCACCTGCCGACCGGCGTGGTGGTGGAAAGCCAGACCGAGCGCAGCCAGCACGCGAACCGCGACAAGGCGATGAAGCGCCTGAGCGCGATGCTGGCCGAGGCGCAGGCCGCCAAGGCGGCCGCGGCGGTGGCGGAAACCCGCAAGTTGCAGGTGGGCAGCGGCGACCGCAGCCAGCGCATCCGCACCTACAACTACCCGCAGGGCCGCATCACCGACCATCGGGTGGAGGGGCTGACGCTGTACGACCTGCCCAACGTGCTGGCCGGAGACCTCGATTCGCTGGTCGGACGGCTGCAACAGGAACACCACGCCGACGAACTGGCGCGGTTGACGGCCAGCGCATGACGGTGACCGGCCGCGACCCTCTGGGCGCCGCACGACGGGCGGTGGAACGCGAGCCGGGCAGTCCCATCGCCTGGATTCTGTTGGCGGAAGAGGCCCTGAACGCCGGCGACGCCAATACCGGCGAGCAGGCCGTCCAACGGGCGTTGGTGCTGGCGCCGGGCCACCCCGAGGCATTGGCGCGGCTGGGACGCGCGCAATGGATGCAACGCCGCTTCAACGAAGCCGCGCTTAGCCTTCGGGCAGCCGCCGCGGCCGCCCCCCTGCACGCGGGCATCGCGCTCTGGCTGGCGCATGTGCTGGAGGACACGGGCGAGGCGGAAGCGGCCGCCGAGGCCTATACCCGCGCGCACACGCTGGCCCCTGAGCAGCCGCAACTGGCCGCCTACCGGCTGGCCTGGCAGCGCAAGCTGTGCGACTGGCGCGACCTGGCGGCGCTGTCGGCGCAGGTACGTGTGGCCGTGCAATCGGGTAGCGCAGCCGTGGAGCCGTTCGCCTTCCTAAGTGAGGATGCCGGCCCGGATGAACAACTGCGGTGCGCCCAGTTGCGCGCCGCTGCGTTGGCGCGCTCAATCGTGCCTTTCCCGCCGGCGCCTGCCGTGGCGCCCGGTAGCCCGGTACGCCTGGGACTGTTATCGAACGGTTTCGGCGCACACCCGACCGGACTGTTGACGGTGGCGATGCTTGAGGCATTGCGCGACGTGCCGGGCATCGAAGTACACCTGTTCGCGTTGAACGCCGACGACGGCAGCTCGGTGCAGGCGCGCCTGAAGGCGGCCGCGCACGGTTGGCACGAGGTGAACGCGCTTGCGCACGCGCGCGTGGCCTCGCGAATCCGCACCGCGGGCATCGACGCGCTGGTCGACCTGCGGGGCTGGGGCGGGGGCGGCGCCCCCGAGGTACTCGCGATGCGTCCAGCGCCCGTGCAAGTCAACTGGCTCGCCTACCCGGGGACCAGCGGCGCGCCATGGATCGATTATGTGTTGGCCGACCCCTTTGTCCTGCCCGATGCATTGACCGCGCATTTCAGCGAGCACGTCGTGCGGTTGCCGCGTTGTTTCCAGCCCTCTGACAGCCTTCGGACCATCCCAACCCCGCCGAGCCGGGAGGCTTGCGGATTGCCGCCCGGCAGTGTGGTCTTCTGTTGCTTCAACAACAGCTACAAGCTCAATCCACGCAGCGTGGATCGCGCGCTGAAGGTGTTGAAAGGCGTTCCGGACAGCGTGCTGTGGCTGCTGTCGGGGCCGGGGCATGCCGATGCGCGGCTCCGTGCGCACGCCGCCGAACGGGGCGTCGTGCCGGAACGGCTGGTGTTCATGCGCAAGCAGCCGCATCCCGAGTACTTGGCGCGGTTGCGGCATGCCGACCTGTTCCTCGACACCCACCCGTACAACGCGCACACCACCGCGTCCGATGCGCTGTGGGCGGGTTGCCCGGTGCTCACCACCCCGGGAGACACGTTTGCCGCGCGCGTGGCGGGCAGCCTGAACCACCACCTTGGCGTGCCCGCGCTGAACGTGGCGGACGATGCGGCATTTGTTGACACGGCGATCGCGCTGGGCAACGCCCCCGGGCAACTCGCCGCGTTGCGGGCCACCGTGGCGGAGCGGCGACAGACCTCCAGCCTGTTCGACATGCGCGGCTTCGCGGTCGACTTCGCTGCCGCCGTGCGTTGGATGGCGGACCGGCATCGCCAGGGACTGCCACCCCAGGCGCACGATTTCACCTGACCCAGCCGCAATCGCTGGACGGCCCCCGCCCCTGTCGGGTTAGGCTGCACCGGTGCCAGGACGGAGTCTGCCGATGCCCCTTGCCACCACCCTGCGCCTGCTGGCGCTTGCGCGCGGCCTGAATGCCACCGACATCGCCACCGCGATCCCACGCGCCGGCGTGGAAACCGTCAGCGCGTGGTTGCGTGGCGAGATGGCCCCTGGCCGCGACCAGTTGGATGCCCTCGCCCGCACATTCGGCGTGCCGGTGGGTGCATTGCTGTCGGAATTGGCCAGCACGCTCGACCCGGCGCGATCCCCCGGGGAACACGAACTCCTCGCTGCTTACCGTTCGCTTGGCACGAAGCAACAGGGCGCACTGCTGGAGGTCGCCTGCGCGATGGCGGGCAGCGTTCGCCGCCGCCCGCGCGCGGCCAAGGCATCGGCGCCGAAAGCGGCCTCATCCAAGGCCGCGCCGCGCGCCTCGGGTTCTTCAGGCAAGGCAAGCCCGCGCGCATGAGTGGTCTCAAGCGCAAGGACTATGAAGCCGCGCTGGAGCCGATGAAGCTGGAGCTGGTGGCGATGGCCCGCTGGGTGCAACACACCGGCCAGCGCCTGGTGGTTCTGTTCGAGGGGCGCGATACCGCCGGCAAGGGCGGTGCGATCAACGCCATTGCCGACACGCTCAACCCGCGCCAGTGCCGGATCGTGGCGTTGCCCAAGCCCAGCGAACGCGAAACCACGCAGTGGTATTTCCAGCGTTATGCGGCGCACCTGCCATCGGCGGGCGAGATCACTCTGTTTGACCGCAGCTGGTACAACCGCGCGGGCGTGGAACAGGTGATGGGCTATGCGACGCCATCGCAGGTCAAGTCATTCCTCAAGCAGGCGCCGATCTTCGAGCAACTGCTGGTGGACGATGGCATCGTGCTCTTCAAATACTGGCTGACCTGCGACCAGATCCAGCAGGAAGAGCGGTTTGCCGAGCGATTGGAAAACCCCCTCAAGCGCTGGAAGTTGTCGCCCATCGACCTGCAGGCGCGTGAACGCTATGCCGAATACACGCGCGCCCGGGAAGCGATGCTCAAGGCGACGCACACCACGCATGCGCCATGGACGCTGGTGGATTTCAACGACCAGCGCCGGGGTCGGCTGACGCTGGTTCGCGACTTGCTGGACAGGTTGCCTGACACGCGGGTGCCATCGGACGGCATCTCACTGCCGCCGCTGGACCGGAAGCCCTTGAAGGAACGATGCAGCGTGCTGAAACCACTGGCACCCTACCCGCTGGACTGAGCGCACCGCCGAAACGCTCTGGCCAAGGCGATGGCCCGACCCGCCGGCGCGTACGCGACACAACCGACGGATATGCAGGGTTTGGTGGTCAGCCGGCCTTGGGCCCACCTGCCTTTTCAATCGCCACCTCGATACTGCGGGCGGTGACCGGTCCCAACACCTTCTCAACGACCTTGCCATCGGGCCCGATGAGATAGGTCATGGGCAGGCCACGCGGCGTATCGAAGTCCTTGGGCGGATTGAACGTGTCCACGATCGCGATCGGATACACGACCGGGTGTTCCTTCAGGAACGCCTGCATCGCGCTGACATCGATTTCCTCGTAGGCAAGGCCGATGACCTCGATGTGCTCATGCATCGCGTCAAGCGCCGACAGCTCGGGCATCTCCTTCAGGCACGGACCGCACCAGGTGGCCCAGAAGTTGACCACGACCCATTTGCCGCGGCGCGCGGCCAGATCGTATTCGCCGCCATCGATCAGCGGCAGTTTCAGCTCGGGCACGATCACGGCCGCGTCGCCGCCAGCGCTGGCCGCATCCACGGCCGGTTCCGGGGTCTTTGACTGGGGCGCGTCAGCCTGCGTCCCCGTGGGCGGGGTCGGCGCGGGGGCCGGGGCCTGCGGGCGTTGACCGCAGGCCGACAGCAAGCACAGGGACGCGGCGAAAGCCGCAGTGCGAACATGCATCATCGTTCATTCCTTGTTTTCAGCGTGGATCGAGGCCACGCGCCGTTTCAAAAGTTCGCGCAAAGGCATGCGCAGTTCGTCCATTGCCGCCACGGCCGAGCGCCCCAGTGCGTCGTCGCGGCACGGGAGATGGGCCTCGGCGATGGGAATCCGCAACTGGCAGGCCTCGTAAAGCTCCGCCAGCGTCAGCTCATCCAGGTCGCGCGCGAGCAGCCATTCACCGTCCTCGGCGCGGCGGACAACCTTGATGTCGTGGAGCTGGCCGAGCATCTCCTGCACGAGACTGTCGGTCAGCAGGGGCTCCAACTGCTGGATGGTATCGCTGTGCAGCCCGCGCCCTTGCACCCGCGATTCCTGGAAGCGAGCGAGCAGGCGCAGCAGCCCGTACATTTCGTAACCCAGCGGCAACCGCATCGCCGCCGGCTGGTAGCGGAAGGCCGATACCGAGGACGCAAGCGATGCCCCAAGCAGGATCGAAACCCATCCCAGGTAGATCCACAGCAGGAAGATCGGCACGAAGGCCAGCGTGCCGTAGATCTTCGAGTAGGTCGCGAAGCTGCCGAAATACAGGCCCATTACGGCTTTCACCGTTTCCAGCAACAGCATGGCCAGTAGTGCACCGGCGAGCGCGTGCCGCCATTTAACGGTCCGGTGGGGCACCACGCGGTAGATCGCAGTGAAGGCCAGCAATTCGATGACCATCGGGGCCAGCTGCAGCAGCCCGTTTTCCAGCACGTGCCCCGCATCGGTCTTGAACACCTCCATGGCGAAGAAGCGCGCCGATATCGCAAGGCTGGCCGCGGCCATGAGCGCGCCCAGTGTGAGCACGGTCCAATACACCAGGAAGCGGCCCAGTCGCGGCCGTGCCGCATGCACACGCCAGATGCGGTTGAAGGTGGTCTCCACGCCATTGAGCGTGATCAGCAAGGAGATCACCAGCGCGATCACACCCGCTGCGGTGAGCTGCCCGACATTGCTGGAGAGCTGCTTGAGGTACTTCTCGACCGAACGCGCCGAGGACGGCACGAAGTTGGAGAAGATGTAGTCGCTGAGCCGGTCGCTCCAGTCGGAGAACGCCGGGAAGGCCGACAGCACCCCGAACACCACCATCGACAGTGGCACCAGGGCGAACACCGTGGTGAACGACAGTGCGCCCGCCGCCTGGAACAGGTTGTCGTCCAGGAAGCGCCGGGCGAGGAAACGGAAGAACGTCCCGACGCGCGCTCGGTCGCGCACGCGCTCGCTCCAGCGATTGAGGGTGTCCAATGGCTCCATTGGCCGCAGGGTAACCGATGGGCACCGCCAGCGGCATCGCCTATGCTTCACGCTGGTGCTGCCCGGCAGCAATGAGGACGCGATGATCGAAATCCTGGTGCTGTACTACAGCCGCGGCGGCTCGGTGGCCAAGCTAGCGCGCCAGATCGCGCGCGGCATCGGCGAAGTCGATGGCGTAAGCGCCCGGTTGCGCTCCGTCCCTCCGGTGGCGGCGATCACCCAGACCACTGCCCCACCCGTGCCCGACGAAGGTGCGCCGTACGTGGAAGCCCGGGACCTGGTGGAATGCGCGGGCCTCGCCTTGGGCAGCCCCACCCGCTTTGGCAACATGGCCGCGCCACTCAAGCACTGGATGGATGGGCTCGGCAGCGAGTGGGCCAGCGGCACGCTGGTCGGCAAGCCGGCCGCCGTGTTCACCTCCACCGCCACCCAGCACGGCGGCCAGGAGAGCACGTTGCTGTCGATGATGCTGCCGCTACTGCACCACGGCTGCCTGATCACCGGCATTCCCTATACCGAACCGGTCCTGAGCACCACGCGCGGCGGCGGCACGCCCTACGGCGCCAGCCATGTGGCCGGGGTGGAGGATGACCCACGGATCACGGATGACGAAGCCGTGCTGGCGCGCGCGCTGGGTCGCCGTTTGGCGGAAACCACGGCGAGGCTGGCCCGATGAATCATCCTTCCTTGCTGCGTACGCGCGCCCGCGGCGTGCTGCTGGTGTCATTGACCGCGCTTGCGGCCCTGTATGCCGCCTGGTTCGCCGGTGACGCGGACCCATGGGCCGAGTGGCTGGTATTCGCCCTGCCTCCCGCATTGCTGGCGCTTGGGGTGTGGCAGCGCCGCCGCACCGCCGGGTTCTGGGCGGCGGTGCTCGCGCTGTTCTGGTTCAGTCATGGGGTCATGGTGGCCTGGAGCCGCCCGCCCGAGCGTGGCTTCGCGCTGGCGGCGGTGTTCCTGGCGGTAGTGGTGGTGTTCGCGGCCAGCCTGCCCGGTCTGCAGGCGCGCTTTGCGGGCAAGCGCAAGGCCTGAAGGGCCGGCCGTTGCCGGCGGGGTACCCGACGCGTCCGCACGGCGGCGCGCTTCGAGCCGGCAGCGCGAGGGGACTATAATTGCGCCCCCGAACCTGAAAGACCCTGCGCGATGGACCAGCTCTGCATCGTCACCACCGGCGGCACGATCGACAAGATCTACTTCGACGACAAGTCGGACTACCAGGTCGGCGAGCCGCAGATCGGCCACATCCTGGACGAGCTGGGCGTGGCGTTCCGCTACAGCGTGATCCCGATCATCCGTAAGGACTCGCTGCACATCACCGACGAAGACCGCGAGCTGATCCGCGCCGCCATTGCCGCGCAAGAAGCCCGCCACGTGCTGGTCACCCACGGCACCGACAGCATGGTCGCCACGGCCAAGGTGCTGTCCAGCATCAAGGACAAGACCATCGTGCTGACGGGCGCCCTCAACCCGGCGCGTTTCCGCGGCTCGGATGCGGAGTTCAACATCGGCACGGCAGTGGGCGCGGTGCAGTCCCTGCCGCCCGGCGTGTACATCGCGATGAACGGCCGCATCTGGGACCCGGCGAAGGTGCGCAAGAACGTCGAAGCCAATCGTTTCGAATCAGCTGACTGAGGCCAAGCCTCCGACGCCTGGCAAGCCATCATGGCCAATAGAAAAGCCCCGGGAATGACCCCGGGGCTTTTTTGTTTGCCTCTATCCCGAAACGGCGATCAGAAGTTGATGCTCCAGCTGTTGATATAGCCGGTGTCACCACCAGCATTATCGTTGACGCGGAGCTTCCAGGTGCCGTTGAGGGCCTCGCTGGTCAGGTTGAACGTCACGGTCTTGATGACGTTGTCGGTGCTGCTGCCGGTGCGGTTGTGGATGTTGTAGAGCGTGCCATCCGGCGCGACCAGGTCCACCTTCAGGTCGCCCTGGTAGGTGTGGCGAACGTCCACCGACACCGAGGCGTCGGACGGGCCATTGCCGCTACGGCCGGACACGGTGATCGGGCTGTCCACGGTGGCGTTGTCGGCCACCGTGTAGTCCGCGGTGTTGCTGTAGGTCTGGCGGCTGCCACCACCACCGGTGGCGTAGTCACCCACCAGGCTGACGCCCGAGAACGCCGAGTACGCCTTGACGTTGACGTAGTACTTGCCGGCCGACGGCGCCGCGAAGGTGCAGGTCTCGGCGTTGCCGGTCTTGTACGGACGGCAGTCGTACACGCTGTCGGTCGGCTCGGCGCCGAACTTGACGTACATGTCGGCGTCACCGGTACCGCCGGACATCGTGAAGGTCAGGTTGGTCGCGCCGGCCGGCACGTCCATTGTGTATTTCACGTAGGCGCCGGCCGAAGCCGACAGTCCGGTAGCCGCCACGCCCTTGGTCAGGGTATTGCCGGTAGGCGGCGGCGTGGTGCCGTTGGCAGCGGCGACTACGGCCTGGGCATTGAGGATGCCGGGGCCAATCGGCTGCGACGGCGTGGACGGGAACGCAGTCACGTTGCCCTTGATCAGCGCCTCAACTTCGGCCGGAGTCTTCGGCGTGGTCGCCGCTGCCTGGAGCAGGGCTACGACGCCGGCCACGTGCGGGGTCGCCATCGAGGTGCCGTTGTACGAAGCGTACGACTCGGTAGACGGCGAGGTGGTGCCCGAATTCAGCGTCGACATGATGCTGGAACCCGGCGCGGCGATATCAATCAGCGAGCCGTAGTTGGAGAAGCTCGAGCGCGCACCGGTGCTGGTGATCGACGCCACCGCGATGACGTTGTTGCAGTTGGCCGGGGAGGCGTTCGACACATTGGTGTTGTCGTTGCCGGCGGCGATGACCAGCGTGGTGCCGCGGCCGACCGCGCTGTTGATCGCGTTCTGGGTGGTGGTGCCGCACGCGCCCGAACCGCCGAGGCTCAGGTTGATCACTTCGGCCGGGTTGGCATTGGCCGGCACGCCGCTCACGGTTCCGCCCGAGGCCCAGATGATGGCGTCGGCGATGTCGGAGTCGTAGCCGCCGCAGGTGCCCAGCACGCGCACCGGTACGACCTTGGCGCTGTAGGCGGTGCCGGCCACACCCTTGGCATTGTTGGTCACGGCCGCAATCGTGCCGGCCACGTGGGTGCCGTGCCAGCTGGAGTTCTGCGCCGAATGAGTGCCACCGCACTGGTTCGCGGTCACCCAGTCACCCGGGTCGCTGGCGTCGCTGTCACGGCCATTGCCGTCGTTCGACACCGCGGTATCGATGATGAAGTCGTAGCCGGGCAGGACGTTGGCGTTGAGGTCGCTGTGGTTGGTGATGCCGGTGTCCAGCACGGCGACGACCGCGCCCGAACCGCTGGTCACGTCCCACGCTTGCTGGGCCTTGATGCCGTAGGTGCCGTTGAAGCCCCACTGCTGCGAGTAGTTGGTGTCGTTGGGGACGAAGGTCGGCTTGTTGATCTTATCGACCTCGACGTATTCGACGTTCGGGTCAGCCGCAATCTGACGCATCAGCGTCTCGGCCTCCACGCGGTCCAGCTTGCGGCTGGCACGCACGACTTCGGCGCCGGTGGCAATGCGGCGCACGTGGTTCAGTCCCACGCCCTTGCCTGCCCCGGCGGCCGCCGCGTGCAGGGAGCGCTGCATTTCCGAGGGATTGGCGCGCTGGGCGCTGCCATCACGGTACTTCACGATGAAGCGGTCGGTCGGCTGGCCGGCCTGAAGGCCGCTCAGGTCCATGCGGCCGGCGGCATGCGCCGGTACCAGGATGGACGACGACAGAACGAGCGCCGTGGCAGCCGCAAGCACGTGCACGCGGACAGGACGCGAAACTGACTTGGTCATTACGTTTAACCCCGAAGTTGAAGTGAAAGCGCCGCGAATCCTGCACGGCGACGACAGTGGCGCCGCGGCCACCGGTCGACACCAAAGCCAGCGGCCCTGGGTCTATCGGGTGAACGGACGGGAGCGGCCAACTCCCCCCCTGGGGTTGACCGGATTGGGACGCTACACACGTTTTTGGGGCGGCTCACGCTGCACCCGCAGCAAATTTCACGGGTTCGACCCCAATTCGGGACACGCCCGGCCCTTTGGGCGACCAGCAGGCTGTGCGGGCGCAAAAAAAGGGGCCCCAGCCAAAGCCGGGGCCCCTGGATCGTCCTGATCCGGAAATGCTCAATCCTTCGAGAGGGGGGTGGATCACAAGGATCCACGCACACGGAGCCTTACATCAGAAGTTGATGCTCCAGCTGTTGATGTAGCCGGTGTCACCCGTGCCGTTGTCATTGACACGCAGCTTCCAGGTGCCGTTGAGCGCTTCGCTGGCCAGGTTGACCGTGACCGTCTTGATCACGTTGTCGGTGGCGTTGCCGGTACGGTTGTGGATGTTGTACAGCGTGCCATCCGGCGCCACGAGGTCGACCTTCAGGTCGCCCTGGTAGGTGTGGCGGATGTCCACCGTCACCGACGCATCCGACGGGCCGTAACCACTGCGGCCGGACACCGTGATCGGGCTGTCCACGGTGACGTTGTCGGCGACGGTATAGTCCGCGGAGTTGGTGTACGTCTGACGGGTTCCGCCACCACCGGTGCCGACGGTGTAGTCGCCGAGCAGGCTGACCCCAGAGAACGCCGAGTAAGCCTTCAGGCGCACGTAGTAGGTGCCAGCCGACGGCGCGGCGAAGGTGCAGCTTTCGGCATTGCCAGTCTTGTACGGGCGGCAGTCGTACGAGCTGTCGGTCGCCGGGGCACCGAACTTGACGTACATGTCGGCATCGCCCGTACCACCGGACATGGTGATGGCCAAGTTGGACGCCCCCGTCGGCACCACCAGCGTGTAGACCAGTTCGGCGCCAGTCGCGGCCGACAGGTTGGTGGCGGCCACGCCCTTGGTCAACGTACCACCGCCACCACCACCACCGGTGACAGAGTCCACGGCAGCCCTGGCATTGACGATGCCGTTGCCGATCGCGCGGTCGATGCTGGTCGGGAAGGGACGGAGCGTGCTCTTCAGCTTGCTCTCGACCTGCGCCGGCGTCAGCGTGCCGCCGGCCTTGGCCTGCATCAGCGCGGCGACGCCCGCCACGTGCGGCGCGGCCATCGAGGTGCCCGACATCGAGCTGTAGCCCTCGGTGCTCGGCGTGGTGGTGCCCGCGTTGACCGTCGAGTAGATGGTCGAGCCCGGGGCCGCCACGTCAATGAGGGTGCCGTAGTTGGAGAAGCTGGAGCGGGCGCCGGTGCGCGTGGTCGAGGCCACCGCGATCACGTTGTTGCAGTTGCCGGGGCGGTAGCCCACGGTATCGGCGTTGTCGTTGCCGGCCGCCACCACGACGGTGGTGCCGCGGCTGACGGCGCCGTCGATGGCGGCCTGATAGGTGCTGCCGCAGGTGCCGCCACCGCCGAGGCTCATGTTGATGACTTCTGCCGGGTTGGCGTTCGCCGGCACGCCGGACACGCTGCCACCGGACGCCCAGATGATGGCGTCGGCGATGTCGGACAGGCTACCGCCGCACTTGCCCAGCACGCGCACCGGAACGACCTTGGCGCCATACGCCACGCCGGCAACGCCCTTGGCGTTGTTGGTCACCGCCGCAACGGTGCCGGTCACGTGCGAGCCATGCCAGCTCGAGTTGGAGGAATAGGTCGCACCGCACTCGCCCGCGGCAAACCAGTCGCCCTGGTCGGCCGGGTTGCTGTCGCGGCCGTTGCCGTCGCGGGAGGTGGTGGTGTTGGTGATGAAATCGTAGCCGGGCAGGATGTTGGCGTTGAGGTCGCTGTGGTTGGTGATGCCGGTGTCAATCACCGCCACGACCACGCCGTTTCCGTTGGTCACGTCCCAGGCCTGGTCGGCCTTGATGCCACCGGTGGCCTCGAAGTAATGCCACTGGTTGCTGGTGTAGTAGGTGTCGTTCGGGGACAGGGTCGGCTTCATGATGGCGTCGACCTCGACGTACTCGACGTTCGGGTCGGCGGCGATCTGGCGCATCAGGCTCTCCGCCTCGACGCGGTCCAGCTTGCGGTTGGCCGTGACGACGTCGGCCCCGATGGCCAGACGACGCTGGTGGGTCAACCCCAGGGCCTTGCCGCTCACGCCGGTCGCAACCGCGCGACCGAATGCGGCCTTGGCCCGGTTCACGTCGGCGCGCTCCGCGCTGCCGGACTTGTAGCGAACGATGAACTGGTCGGCGGCGCCATCGGCCAGGCCCGACAGATTGACCTCACCGGCAAAGGCGGCCGGTGCGGCCAGCGCAAGCAGGGTTGCGACGGCCAGGGTGGAACGGCGTGCGGAGAAATGCTTAGGGTCCACTGCTGAAAAGTCCTCTGGTGATTCTGGGTAGGCAGGCACGCGGTGCCTGAATTTGTACGTCCGATGTACACACGACAGTGGGGGCGTCGCGCGTTCCGTTTCCCGAAGGCGGGATCCGCCCAACGGCCGGGACCGTCGGGCCGTCCGCCGGGTGGTGAACCAGCGGACACGTCATTGGTAGGCCAGGAGGCGGAGCGCGAACCTCTGGGAAAGGATCAAATTCTTCTCAAAATCGGATCTTTTTGAGATATCGGTCACGTTTTGGCCCCCAAAATAGCCGCCCCAGACGCCTCCGTACGGCCGCTCCGCGTGCGAACATCGACAGACAGGAGATGCGACCAGGCTCGCCTGCGGAGGCCACCAAGGATGCGGGGCCGCCCGTAGACGGTGCCTGGCACGCCGACAAGGACGGGTTGCAGCACGTGTGTTCGGGGCACTGCAGTGACGGAATCAACGCGCCAGACGTGGCCGGCCAATGCCTGGCTGCTACAGATCGACGACGTGCGCGTGGATACGCGCTACCGCCGGGTGGTACGCCCGGAACAGACGGTTGAACTGCCGCAGCGCACGTTCGACCTCTTGATGCTGTTCCTGCGCGAGCCCCACGTCCTGCATCCGCGGGCGGACCTGTTCCAGCGGGTCTGGCCCGGGGTCATCGTCGAAGACGCCAACCTCTCCCAGGCCATCTGGGTGCTGCGCAAGGCACTGGGGCCGGAGCGCAAGGACTGGATCCGTACGGTGGCAAAAGGGGGCTATGTGTTTGAGCCGCCTGCGCCCATCACGGCGGTGGGGGACGGCGCGGCGACCGGGCCCGCACAGGCCGACCCATCAGGAATTGCGACTGGGCCGTTGAACGCCCCCTTGGCAGCGCAAGCGCCGCCGTCCCTCGTCCCTCCACCCGGCACACCCTTGGGGGCCGAGGAAGACTACGTCAAGCCCAGCGTGGAGGATCCATGCCTGCCCCCGCCGCCGATTCGGACCCCACCCTTCCCGCCTGCCCGCCGCTGGTGGATTGCGGCCACGATGTTGTGCCTGGCGGCCTTGGCGGTTTCGGCCAGCTGGTTTGGCGGCCAGTCGGACCGACGCGCGAGCGCCAGCACAGACGTGTTGCTGATCGAGGTCCAGCCTCCTGACACCCAGGAAGGCGACGCAAACTGGCGTACCACCGTGCTGCACGCATGGCTGGACTGGAAACTCCGCGCGTTGCCCGACGTGAACGTGCTTCGGGAAGAGAACCTGGCGGCGGGGAAATCGCCGGCGAGGCCGAACGTCATGCTGCTGGCGACCGGGGCCTCCCCGGATCGGGCGGGCGACATCTATGTCCGGGCGAGCTTTGACGGCCTGGCGGGGAACGAAAGCGTCCAGGTGGTGGGGCCCGCCCACGACCTGCCCCGCCTCGTCGATACCGCGTCCAATGAGGTACTGCGGCGCCTCATCCCGGGCCGGGCGAAAGACGTGTGGCCCCCACTGGCGCTGGATCCGGCGTCCGCGCGGCGCTTTGCCGACACCTTCAAAGCCCTGGAGCGACGCGACTGGGCAAGCGCGCGGGTCGCCGCGCAGGACGTGATCCAACGCTCCCCACGGTTCGGCGTGGCCAGGCTGCAACTCGCGGTGGCGTTGGGCCGACTCGGGCAGGCCGGCTTGGCGATCGAACAGTTCGCCACCGCCCGGGCGATGCTCAAGCCGCTTCCCGCTGACGCGGGCAAGGTCATCGATGCCCTGCAACTGGCCGCAGACCCCCGTCGCCTGCTGGATGCCGCGGAGGCCTCGGGTGAACTGGCCAAGGCCTACCCGAACCGTCGCGCTTTCCTGCTCGACCAGGCCAAGCTGCTCGCTCGCGCGGGCCAATTGGACCAGGCTCGCGCGATCCTTGAACGACCGGACTGGACGACCGAGGCGCTTGGCCTGCGCATTCCCCAGTTGCTGTCGTTGGCCGACATGCACCTGCAGTTGGGCGACCCGCAACAAGCACGCGTCCACGCCGACCAAGCGCGCAAGCTTGCTGAGGCCGCGGGACGAGGCTGGCAGATCGAGCACGCCATGGCCCTGACGATTGAGGCAGAGGCCAATGCCGTCCAATACGAGGGCAAGGCCGACCTGGGCCTCTTTGAACGCGCAGCACGCGAGTTCGAGGCGGCTGGCGACGAGATCGATGCGCTTTATGCACGGTTCCTCGCCGAGTCCGCGCGACCGGCAGGAGCCCCCGGCGCCGACGCCAAGCTGGAGGCGCTGCTGGCGCGCGCGCGGGCGTCCGGGTACCGGCAACTGGAAATCGAGATCCTTCGTCGCGCCGCCTTCCAGCAATACGTCGCCGGGAACATGGCCGAATACCGCACCCGCCTCGCGCAGGCGCTGACCGCGGCCAATGAAGCCGGTGACGCGGTGGCCCAGCAGCATCTGGACCTGGACCTGCTCAACGAGGACATGGCCCGAGGCGACTTTGCCAGCGCCGAGCAACGGCTACAGCGCCTGCGCAGCTCTGACCTGCGCGGCGATAGGGCCTTCTGGGCGGCCCAGTTCGGAGCGCAACTCGAATTTCTGCACGGCAGGTACGACGCAGCCCTCGCCACCCTGGATCGTCTGGTGGCGGCACAGCACGCCGGGAACTCGCCGCTGCCGCCCATTTCGCGGGCCCGGGTGGCGTGCGGCAAGGCGGAAATGATGGCCGTGCAGGGCAAGGTGGCGCGCGCACGCACGCTGTACGCCGCTTGCCGCCAGATGGATCACGACCTGACCCGGCTGCTCGCGGACCTCGGCGCGTTGATGCTGGACGCCATCGTCAACGACGGCGGCGCCGAGCCCGCGGCGCTGAAGGCAATCCAGGCCCGGATCGACGCCTTGCCTGATGGGCCAGATCGCTGGTGGCCCGCTATCTCACTGGCAACAGCATTGACGCGGGCGAAGCAACCGGCTCAGGCAGAAGCGATTTACCGTGCGGTGGCGCCTGGCGCGGCACGCGCCGAATACCTGCACCTGTCACGGATGGTGGAGCTGGGCCTGGCGGAAGTCGCGGCGGCCCGGGGTGACTGGGAGACCAGCCGCGCGCATGCCGAGGTGGCCCGGGCCGACCTGCCGCCCGGGGATTGGTTCCTCTCCAACCGACTGGCCGAACTGGACATCGGCCACAGCCTCGCCACCGGCCAGACCGAAGCGGCCTCGCGCCAGCTGGCCCGATTGGATGCCCAAGCGCACAAAGTCGGCGACGCCATCGTCCAGCAGGAAGTGCACAGCCTGATGCCGCCTGGTGCCGTCGTCGGGGCGTGCACGGGGGCGACGCGCGCGGCCTTCGCCCAGCGCACCGGCCTGCGCGGCGCGACGCTGGCATGGATGGCCCCACGCACCGATCGTGCGAAGGGCGCCATCCAGGTGGTCACCGCGCAAGGCGCGCGCTGAGCCTGGATGCGGTCAGAGCATGCCGGTTTCGAGCCGGGCAATCTCCGACATCATGTTGCGGTTCCACGGCGGGTCGAACACCAGCTCGACATCGGCTTCGGCCACGGTGGGAATCATCTCCACCTTGTCGCGAACGTCAGCCACGAGGATGTCGCCCATGCCGCAGGCGGGCGCGGTCAGGGTCATGCGGATGGCAACCTCACGCTGACCGTCCTCGCGAGGCTTGACCGAGGCCTCGTACACCAGCCCCAGATCGACGATGTTGATCGGGATTTCCGGGTCGAAACAGGTGCGAAGCTGCGTCCACACCATCTGTTCGACCGCCTCGTCGTCCGCCCCCTCGGGCAGTTCCAGCGGGGGCACCGGCTCCTTGCCAATGGCATCGGCGTCCTGGCCCGCCACGCGGAACAGGTTGCCCTCCACGAAGACGGTGTAGCTGCCACCCAGCGCCTGGGTGATGTAGCCGACGCTGCCGGCCGGCAAGGTGACCTTGTCACCCTGCGGGACCATCACGACGTCGCAATCGCGCTCGAATCGGACAGGCTCGCTGCTGCGGGAATACATGAGGAAAAAGGGGGCTGGATTCGAATGGGACCATTCTAGTCCAAATTGACCCCAGCCGGGTCCCCGCTATGCTGTGAGGCCTGCTCCCCGCCCCGTCCCAATGTCCCTCGCGCGCTCGCCCTCCCCTTCCATTCCCTGGCTGTCACCGCTGCTGCTGGTGCTCACCGTTGTCGGATTCGCCGCGATCTGGACCCTGGTGGCGCTCTACACCAGTCGCCAGGTGAGTTGGCTGGCGGTCGTCGGCGCACTGGACGTGGCGTGGATGCTGCGACTCAGTGGATGGCCGGCGGGCCGCACCCGCATGTTCGCGGCGATAGGGGCCACCGCGGCCATCATTGGCTTTGCCAACTGGGCGATCATCGCCGCGCAATTGGGCGGAATGTTGGGCCTCGAGCCCTGGGAATCCATCACCCGGCTCGGCGGCGACCACGCCTGGACGTTGGCTCAACTCGCCAACGGCCCCATGGACATGCTGTGGATCGCCGTGGCACTGGCGATGGCGGTCTGGCTGTCTCGCTGAAGCGGGAAGCCTGCCGACTTCGCCCTCTTCTCCCGCCAATCCCGCCGGCCCCTCCGAGCGGCCGGACCGCGCCCCCCCGCAACGGGACGACGGATTCAAACCTGGACGCTGCCGGCCCGCGTTTAGCCCGTCAGTGCCCGCCGCCGTCCAGCGCCTTCAACTCGCTGACCAGCGCCGCCACCATGCTGGCCGCATCGCCGTAGAGCATGCGCGTGTTGTCGGCATAGAACAGGGCGTTCTCGATGCCGGCAAAACCCGTTCCCTTGCCGCGCTTGATGACGATGGTGTTCTTCGAAGCCACCACGTCGAGGATCGGCATGCCGTAGATCGGGCTGGCGGGATCGGTCTTGGCCACCGGATTGACCACGTCGTTGGCGCCGATCACCAGTGATACATCGGTGGACGGGAACTCGGGATTGATGTCGTCCATGTCGGCGATCAGGTCATAGGGCACGCCGGCCTCCGCGAGCAGCACGTTCATGTGGCCCGGCATGCGCCCCGCCACCGGGTGGATGGCGAACTTCACCTTGACCCCGCGCTCCATCAGCTTCTGCGTCAGCTCCCACACCTTGTGCTGGGCTTGCGCCACCGCCAGGCCGTAGCCGGGCACGATCACCACGCGCTCGGCATAGGCCATCATTGCGGCCACGTCACCGGCCTCGATCGGCTTCTGGCTGCCGGCGATTTCCTGCGCCTGACCGCCACCACCAAAATTGGAGAACAGCACGCCCGTGATCGGTCGATTCATCGCCTTCGCCATCAGCTGCGTGAGCAGCGTGCCGGCGGCACCGACCATCATGCCGGCGATGATCAGCGCTTCGTTGCCCAGCACATAGCCCTCGAAGGCCACGGCCAGACCGGTGAGCGCGTTGTACAGCGAGATCACCACCGGCATGTCCGCGCCGCCGATGGGCAGCGTCATCAACACGCCCAGTGCCAGTGCGAGCACGAAGAACGCGATGATCCACGGCATTGCCAGCGTGTGGAGCGCAAATGCACCGCATAGCACCGCAGCCAACGCCACCAGCGCGTTGAACCACTGCTGGCCGGGGAAGGTGTAGCGCTTGTCCATGCGCCCGTCGAGCTTGGCCCAGGCAATCACCGAGCCTGTCAGCGATACCGAGCCGATCAGCGCGCCGATCACCGCCAGCGCGAGCGTGAAGGTGGACGACACCGGGGCGCCGGCCGAAAAGCGCACCAGCTCCACCGCGCCGATCGCCGCCGCGGAACCGCCGCCCATGCCGTTGAACAGCGCCACCATCTGCGGCATGTCGGTGATGGCCACCTTCTTGCCCCACATCCAGTTCACCGCCACGCCGATGACGATGGCCGCGACCATCAGCCCGAGGTTGTGCAGGCCCGGCAGGAAGAACGTGGCCCCCGTGGCGATCAACATGCCGACGCCGGCCCACTGGATGCCGCTGCGTGCGGTCTTGGGGCTCGCCATGCGCTGCAAGCCCAGCAGGAACAGCGTAGCCGCGACGAAATAACTCAGCTTGACCAGCGTCAACGCGCTCATGCTTGGCTCCTATCCGCAGGCAACGCGGGCTGCAGGCAACTCAGTCTCTGGAGAACATCGCGGTTTGAAAGGCGCGAAGGCGCCGGCACGGCAGACACACCGCCGCTCACTTGCCACCCGTCGGCGGCTTGCTGCTCTTGAACATCTCCAGCATGCGTTCGGTAACGACGTAGCCACCGGCCGCGTTGCCCGCGCCCAGCAACACGGCGAGGAAGCCGATCGCTTTCTCCAGCGTGGTGTCGGCATGGCCCAGCACCACCATCGCGCCGATCAGCACGATGCCGTGGATGAAGTTGGACCCCGACATCAGCGGCGTGTGCAGGATCACCGGCACCCGCGAGATGATCACGTTGCCGGCGATTGCGGCCAGCATGAAGATGTACAGCGCGACGAATCCATCACCCATCGGTCCAGCTCCCCATCCGGCCTGTGTTGGCGTCCCTGAATCGGATCATAACCGTCCCGGCGGGCGGCGTTGCGACATCCCCGGGCCTGTCAACCCGACGCGCGTCCGGGCGTTTCAGATTGCATCCACGGCACTGTGCCACCCGGCGAGGGTTGCCGCTGGAAGCGTTCGTGACCCCTGCCCCGGCCGACCCATGCCCTATGCTGCTGCGCGTGACCCGTGATGCCGACAACGCGCCCGCGCCCGACGCTGCCGCCAGTAGCGCGCCGCCGGAGCCGCCGCCGACCCTGGACGCGTTCCTGGCGGACATCGGGCCGCGCGCGTTCCGTTTCGCCGAACTGGGGCTGCGCGACCGCGAGGACGCGCTGGACGCCGTGCAGGACGCCATGACGAAGCTACTGGGCTACGCCGGCCGCCCCGCCGGCGAATGGACACCCCTGTTCTGGAGCATCCTGCGTCGGCGCGTGGTGGACCTGCAGCGCCGTCGCGCCTTTCGCCTCCGCTGGCTGCTGCCACGCCAACCGGACGATGACGATGCGATGCCGGACTGGGCGGACGAGGGCCCCGACCCCGCGCGGACCCACGACGGCCACGAGGCGTACGGGCGCTTTGCCGAGGCGATGGCCACCCTGCCGCGGCGCCAGCGCGAAGCGTTCCACCTGCGCGTCCTGGAGGAGTTGGACGTAGCGACCACCGCACATGTCATGGGCTGCAGCGAAGGCTCGGTCAAGACACACCTATCGCGCGCCCGTGAGGCGCTGCAGCGACATCTGGAGGACTGGCGATGACGGCCAACCACACCACGACCGACGCCCAACACGCTGCGCCGGGGATCGAAGGCGATGCGAACGCCCGCTTCGACGCGTATGCACGCGCCAGCCATGGCGCCTCGCTGCAGCGACTGTCGCCCCGTGCACAGGCCCGCCTGGCCCAAGCCCGCCAGCCGGACTCGCGCCGCGACGCCCGCCATCGCGCCGCATGGGCCCTGCCGACGGTGTTGGCAGCCATCGCCGTGCTGGCCGTGGCACTGCAACTGCTGCCACCGCCGGCCGCCGTGCCCGCGCCACGAGTCAGCGCCGTAACGCCGGACACTGCCGATGGTGCATCCGGCGACCCGGCGGTGGCGCTCGACGAGAACCCCGACTTCTATCTCTGGCTGGCGTCATCCGACGACGTCATGCCGACCACCCTGGAGCACTGAGATGCGACGTTCCTTTGCCTTCGTGTTGGCGCTGGGCCTCCTGTGGGCCGTGCTGCCGCCCGCCACGGCGTCCGGGCAGGCGACCACTGCGCCGCTGCCAACGTGGGACAAGCTGACCCCCGCCCAGCGCGACACCCTGATCGCGCCGTTGCGCGAACGCTGGAATGCCGAGCCGGAAAGTCGACAGCGCCTGTTCGACCATGCGGCGCGCTGGAAGGCGATGACGCCCGAGCAGCGCGCGCGTGCCCGCCACGGCATGCACCGCTGGCAGGAAATGGGCCCGGCACAGCGCGAGGAAATGCGCGCGCTGTTCGCCAAGATGCGGACCCTCGATCCGGAAGGGCGTGCTGCCCTGAAGGCGAAGTGGCGACAAATGTCCCCGGAGCAACGCGCCGAGTGGGTAAAGGCCAATCCGGCGCCCGCGCGGGAAGACCAGCTGCCGCATCGGTAGCGATGTCGCTGGACCGAGGCACTGGGGGTATCACGCCGCCAACCGGTCCGCAGCCAACGCCGCGGGCGCCGTGACATTGCCGGCCCCGCCAACGCATGGCGGGCAGCATGACCGGATCAGCCGGCGGCGCGCTCCGGCCACACGGTCTTGGCCAGCAGTTCGTCGTCCCAGTCGAAATGCATCTGGCCATCTTTCAACAGCAGGCTGGCGAAGTTGAAGACGTTGCGCGCGAACATCTCGCTGGCGTGCACGGCCCCGCTGCTCGCCAGGTTGAGCGGCCCTGCAACCACCACGCCATTGCTGTCGATGGTCTCGCCTGGCTGGGTGAGTTCGCAATTGCCGCCGGTTTCCGCAGCCAGGTCCACGATCACGCTGCCTGGCTTCATTCCCGCGACCATGGCGGCCGTGATGATCTTGGGTGCGGGCCGCCCGGGGACAGCGGCGGTGCAGACCACGACGTCCATTCCCTTGAGGTGTTCCCCAAGGCGCCGTTGCTGCTCGGCGCGTTCTTCGTCGGTGAGCTGACGCGCATAACCGCCTTCGCCGGCGGCACTTACGCCGAGGTCCAGGAACTTCCCGCCCAGCGATTCAATCTGCTCGCGCGTCTCCGGTCGCACGTCGAACCCCTCGACCTGCGCGCCCAGGCGCCGCGTCGTTGCGATGGCCTGCAAGCCGGCCACGCCAGCCCCCACGATCAGCACCTTGGACGGCCGGATGGTGCCTGCCGCGGTCGTGAGCATCGGGAAGAAACGCGGCGCCAGCTGCGCCGCGATGAGCACGGCCTTGTAGCCGGCCATGCCCGCCTGCGAACTGAGGACGTCCATGGCCTGCGCGCGTGTAGTGCGCGGCAGACGCTCCAGCGGGAACGCCACAAGCTTGCGCATTGTGATGGCCTCGCCACGGGCCGCGTCGGCCTGGGGCGCCAGCATGCCGATGAGCGTGGCGCCTTCCCGCAATCCGGACAGCGTGGACGGAGGCGGCGGCTGCACGCACAACACCATGTCGGCATCCGACAGCGCAGTCCCAGCATCCGCCACCACCTGGCCGCCCGCCTGGCGGTACGCCTCGTCGGTCATGCCGGCCCCGGCCCCCGCGCCGGATTCGATGCGAACCTCAACGCCGGCGGCCACCAGCTTGCGGCAGGTTTCCGGCGTCAGTGCGACTCGCCGTTCACCTGCGGCCGCCTCTCGGGCCACGCCTACCTTGACTGCCTGACCCGTTGACGACATGCCATCCCTCCGGACTGTGCTCGCCGCATCCTAACCAAACGCGGCGCGAGGGGTGAACAGTTGCGCAGGAGAGGATCAGGCGGCGATCCGGCGCAACCGGTCGCCCACCGCGTTCATCGCTTCGGTGAAGGGATGGGGCGTCCCCGCCACGGACAAGCGGCCCTGCGCCATGAGCGCCGTCAGTTCCTCGACGGAACCGACGAGCACGCGACCACCCCGCTCGTTGACCAGCATGCGCCGGGACGTGAGCGGGCTGATCCAGGCGATCTTGGCCTTGGTCGCAACCCCCTCGGCATCGGTCAATTGGACCCAGTCACCCACCGCGAGCGCGCGCAATGCCTGGACCATTGACGGGTCCTGCGGCGCCAGCGTGTCGGTGCCGCCCACGAGCCACAGCCCCTCTTCGTCGCTCCCGGCATCGAGCTCGGGCTGCGACGGCAGCGGATGGACCATGCGCGGCGTATCCGGTGACGCCAACCCCCTGACCAGCGCGACCAGCCCGTGGCGCGCCGCCGATTCATCGCCACCCGAACTGGCAAGGCAATCCACGATCGTACGCTGGAGCCCCAACAACCGATCGGCCAGCGCGCGACCGTTGGCCTGCGCGGCGAGTCCGTCCACTTCCACGAGCGCGTTGCCCAGTGCCACGGCCTCGGAGAAGCGCGCGCTTTCGAGTCCGTCGCGCAGCAGCACCTGGACCAGGTGGTGTCGCCAGGACGTCCCCAGGAAATCGGCGATCGCCTCACTCAATGGCTGCAACGACAGACGGCGCGCCACGACCGCATCGGCTTGCGCACGTGCGTGCTGCAGTCGTTCGCGACCGTGCACGGCTTGTGCGGCACGCTCTTCCTGCAGATACACCCGCTGCCGCTGCTGCAGCAACAGGGCATCGAGTTCGGCGAAGGCCTGGTCGAAAACCGCCAGGCTTTCCCGGTATTCCACTGCGATGCGTTGGGCAACCAGTGCGGCGCGCTCGAACAACTCGCGCTCGAACCGAGTTTCGGCGTTGTTGCCTGCGCAGGCCTCGGTAATCGCGTCCAACAGTTTGCGGGCAGGATGGGCTGGCAGGTCGAACAACCCGCGGTCTCCCAAGGCCACTTTCACGTAGGGCAGCACGAGGCGCGAGTACAGGCGGCGGCAGCGCTCATGCAGCTCCTGCGTGGAGAACAACGCTTCGAACACCATGGCCACGAGGTCGATCGCGTCTTCGCTGTCGCGGCCCAGGCTGGTGTGGTCCGGGCTCAGTCCGAGACGGCGCGCGCCATCCCCCAGGCGTTCACGAATGACGGCGGCAAGTTCGCCCTGCGCTGTGAATGCGCGGGCGAACGCGTCGGTGGGCTCGCACTGCAGCAGCGAAGCCACGCTAAGGACTTCCTCCGCGCGCAGGTCACGTCGTCCCTGCAGCGCGCGCTGGGGCGACGAGGGCTCGGCAGCGGGAGAACCCAGACCCGCATCCCGCCATGCGTGCAGCAGGTCGCGAAGCTCATCCAGGGTGACGGGCGCCGGCGCGACATTCGGGGCGCTGGACGACATGGGCGGCGGCGGCGCGGCACCTTGTCGTGCGGGCGCGGGGGGCTCCACAGGCACAGGCACAGGCACGGCGGGCGGCACCAGCGGCTCCGCGGAGCTCTGGGTGAGCGGCTGGGCCTGCGGTCCGTAGCCCCCCTCCTCCAGCAGCGCGCAAGCCTGGGCATACAACCCCTCGAGCACACGCCCCAGTTGGGCTTCGTAGAGACCGAAAAGATCCGCGCGCAGCTTGGCGGGGATGCGGGCGCCCTCGAACGCTTCGACAAACGCCGTCGCCAGGCGCACTGGGCCCAGCGGATTGACCATGGTCTTGAGACCCAGCACCGCTGCCAGCGTGCGCAGGCGAGACTCCAGGGCCTCCAGGGGATTTTGGTAACGCTGGGCAAGGCCTTCGGCCATGCGCTCGCCCGCCAGGTGCAGGTCAAGCTGCGCCTCGTCCAACAGCCCCAGAGTCAGGTAATTGCGACCCGGCTGACGCAGCGTGCGGAACTCGTCAAAGCCCTTGGCCAGCTGTTGCCGGAAGCGCATGACCTGGGCCGCCTGCTGGTGACGCAGGCTCCACAGCGCTGCCTGGTCCTCGTACTGGAACGCATCCCTCTCCAGTTGGGTGGCCGACTGCGCCAGTGCGTCCTCGAGGGGGCCGTACAATGTGCCTGGTATGCCGCCCAGCCGCTCCAATGCGGCGCGCTTGAGCTCCTCAAGCACGCGAAACGGATCCGTCCTCATGGCGCGAATGGCGCCGGGCGGGTGACTGGACACACGGCCTCCCCAACGTTAATGACGCTTTGCGTCACATTATCCCAAGTGACGCCACAATTGATGCACGATCGGCAGTCTGCCGCCCCTCCTTTCCCGAATTCTGTGACCGATGCCTGATATTGCCGCGCCACCCTCCCTTACCTGCCTGGACCACCGCCGCTCGACGCCTGCCCGGCACCTGTCGGAGCCAGGCCCGGACCAGGCCACGCTGCTGCGGATGCTCACTTCGGCGGTGCGCGTGCCGGACCACGGGAAACGGGTGCCCTTCCGCTTCGTGACCCTGCGCGGCGACGCGCGCCATGCCTTGGGCGAGCGGTTGGCGGCCCGCAGTCGCGAACGCGACCCTGACGCCGCGGACGCCGTGGTGGAGAAGGATCGGGAGCGCTTCTCGCTGGCGCCGCTGGTGGTGACGGTGGTGGGCCGTTTCGGCCCGGACGAAAAGATTCCAGAGCAGGAGCGCCTGCTGTCGGCGGGCTGCGTGTGTTTCGCGCTGCTGCAGGCCGCCCAGGCAATGGGCTTTGGCGCCACCTGGCTGACCGGCTGGCCTGCCTACGACCCGGTGGTGCACGGCTGGCTGGACCTGGAGGCCGATGAGCGCGTGGTGGGCTTCATCCACATCGGCACGCCGACCCTGGAAGCCCCGGAGCGCCAGCGCCCGGACCCGCAGGCGCTGCTGACCGAATGGTCGCCGACGTGACCTCGCCAGCGCGCACGCGGCCTGCGCTGTACCTGGTCGACGCCAGCCTCTATGTGTTCCGCGCGTGGCACTCGATGCCCAACGAGTTCCACGACGACGAAGGCTGGCCGACCAATGCCGTGCATGGCTTCGCCCGTTTCCTGCTGGAACTGGTCGAGCGCGAACGCCCGCAGCACATCGCCGTCGCCTTCGACGAAGCGCTGGATTCGTGTTTCCGCAACGAGCTGTACCCGGCCTACAAGGCCAACCGCGACCCGGCGCCGGAAGAACTCAAGCGCCAATTCGCCCACTGCAAGGCGCTGTGCCAGGCGCTGGGACTGACAGTGTTGGCGCATCAGGCATACGAGGCGGATGACCTCATCGGCAGCGCCTTGGCGACGATGCGCGCACAGGGCTACCGCGGCGTGATCGTGTCCGCGGACAAGGACTTGTCGCAACTGCTCGAAGGCGAGGACGTGCAGTGGGACTTCGCTCGCGGTCAACGCTGGGGCATGGAGGGTGTGCCGGAACGTCATGGCGTGCAGGCCCATCAGATCGCCGATTACCTGGCACTGTGCGGCGACGCCGTGGACAACATTCCAGGCGTGCCCGGCATCGGCGCGAAAACCGCGGCGGCGCTGCTGGCCCATTTCGGCACCCTGGATGCACTGCTGGACCGGGTGGAGGAGATTCCGTTCCTGCGACTGCGCGGCGCGGCCAGCACGGCCGCCAAGCTGCGGGCGCACCGCGAGCAGGCGCTGCTGTGCCGACGCTTGACCACGATTGCCTTGGACGCGCCGTTGACCGGGCATGACGCGCACTTCACCCGGGATCGGGCCGACGCGGCCCGGCTGGCCACGCTGTGTGATGCGTTGCGCTTTGGCCCGATGACGCGGCGACGCCTGCACCAGGCGGGCGGCGTGGAGATCGCGGCGTCATCCACGGCGTCGTAGTATCAGGATCATCGGCGCCCCACCACGGCGGCACCTTTGAAAAAAAGCCACTGGACGAGAGCGCATGCATTCCAACGAACACAACGCCGTGACCGAGGGGAGCGCCCGGCGGCCAGATCAGCCAACCGGCCACCACGACCTGCACGACAACACCGCCCCCGTGGAAACCCTCTACGACGGCCAATGGCTTCGGATGTTGCGTCGCGGACGCTGGGAATACGCCGAGCGCGCGCACGGCAATGGCATGGCGGTGATCATCATCGCCGTGACCCCGGACGACCGGATCATCTTCGTCGAACAGTTCCGCGTGCCGCTGCAGGCGCGCACCATCGAGATGCCGGCCGGGCTCGTCGGCGACCAGGCCGGCGAGGACACGCTGGAGGATGCCGCGCGTCGCGAGCTGGAGGAGGAAACCGGCTGGCATGCCGATGAATTGCACGTGCTGCTGATCGGCCCGACGTCCTCGGGCATGAGCAACGAGCGCATCGCCTATGTGCGCGCCACGGGCCTGCGCAAGGTGGGCGATGGGGGCGGCGTGGACGGCGAGGACATCATCGTCCATGAGGTGCCCGTCGCCGAGGCGCCGGCGTGGCTGATGCAGAAGCAGCGCGAAGGCTACGAGCTGGATCTCAAGCTGTGGGGCGGGCTTTGGATGGTGGATCGGAACCCGGATGGGTCTGCGACGTGAGCAAGGGCGTTACTGCCGATGTAGTGACTCCGGGATAGGGACCGCCACTTGCGGCGGCCCCCACGCCTTCCTTTCAGCCGGCGACACATCGCCGGCTCGTCAGGCGATCACGCAAACCGATCCGTCGCGGCCACCAGCGCGTCAACATTCTCGGCTTCAAACGCCGAGTGTCCCGATGCCGGGGTGATGACCAGTTCGGCCTTCGGCCACACCTTGTGCAGGTCCCACGCATTGGCGACCGGGCACACCACGTCATAGCGGCCGTGCACGATGACGCCGGGAATGTGCGCGATCTTGTGCGCGTCGCGCAGCAGCTGGTCGTCAACCTCGAAGAAGCCGCTGTTGACGAAGTAGTGGTTCTCGATGCGGGCGAAGGCGAGCGCGAACTGGGGGTCTTCGTGCGCGTTGGCGAAGTCCGTGTCCACGTGCAGGAAGCTGGTCGCCCCCTCCCAGACGCTCCAGGCCTTGGCGGCGGCCAAGCGGACAGCCTCGTCGTCGCTGGTCAGCCGGCGGTGGAAGGCGCTGATCAGGTCGTGGCGCTCAACCACCGGGATCGCGGCCAGGTAGTGTTCCCACGCATCGGGGAACAGTCGCGACGCGCCCTCCTGGTAGAACCATTCCAGTTCCCAGCGACGCAGCATGAAGATGCCGCGCAACACCAGTTCGGTGACGCGCTCAGGGTGGGTCTGCGCATACGCCAGCGCGAGGGTGGAACCCCACGAGCCGCCGAACACCTGCCATGCCTCGATGCCGAGCTTTTCGCGCAGCGTTTCGATGTCGGCCACCAGGTGCCAGGTGGTGTTGTCGACCAGGTCGGCGTGCGGCGTGGAGCGCCCGCTGCCGCGCTGGTCGAACAGGATGATCCGGTACTTGGACGGATCGTGGAAACGGCGCATCTTGTCCGTGCAGCCCCCACCCGGCCCGCCGTGCAGCATCACCACCGGCTTGCCCTGCGGGTTGCCGCACTGCTCGTAATACAGCGTGTGCCGGTCGTCGACCTTCAGCTGGCCGACATCGTAGGGTTGGATTTCGGGGTAAAGGGTGCGCATGGGGGTCTCGGCAGGAAGAACCGGGAAAGTGTAGCCCCCGTTCCCGGTGGTGCGTGCTGCCCAAGGCGCTGAACTTGGGGGCAGCCCCCAGAGCAAACCCGTTGCCACGCCCACGCGCCTGCGCCCCGTCGGGGCGCACGGCCGCTTCAGCCCGGGCAGCGGCCGAGCGTCACGCGGTCCCGTCCTTCCAGATCGAGCTCCGTGGCCACGTCGCGGAACCCGGCCGATGCCAGCAGGTCACGAACGGCCACGCCCTGGTCCCAGCCATGCTCCAGCAACAACCAGCCGTTCGGGAGCAGGTGCACCGGCGCGCCGGCCACGATCTCGCGAATGGCATCCAACCCGTCCTGACCGGAGGCCAGCGCCGCGGCCGGCTCAAAACGCAGGTCGCCCTCGTCCAGGTGCGGGTCGTCGGATGCGATGTACGGCGGATTGCTGGCGATGAGGTTGAAACGCTCGCCACACACAGGGGCAAACCAGTCGCCCAACCGGAATTCGATATTGGCCAGGTGGAGCCTCCCGGCGTTCGCGCGCGCCACCTCCAGCGCGGCGGCACTCGCGTCCGTGGCCACCAGCGCGGCCTGCGGCCGCTCGGCCGCCAGGGCCAGCGCGATGGCGCCGCTGCCGGTCCCCAGGTCCGCCACGCGCAGCGACTGCGCTGTCGGCAAACGTTCAAGCGCGAGCTCCACCAGACGCTCGGTCTCGGGGCGAGGGATGAGCGTGGCCGGGCCCACCGCCAGGTCGAACCGCCAAAAGCCGCGGTGGCCGGTGAGGTAGGCCACGGGCTCACCCCGCATCCGGCGTTGCACCAGCGACTCGAACTGCTCGGCGGCTTCGCCGTCCACCTCATCGCCGCCGTGGCTGAACAGCCACGTACGCGGGCGGCCCAAGGCATGGGCCAGCAGCAGGTCTGCTTCGCCCGGCTCCAACCGGGAACGGGCGGCACGCAGCAGGTCGTCTAGTCGAGGCACGGTCTAGGGCGGGAAACAGGGACGGGCGATGGTACGAGACCCCAGCCGCACGCGGCCACTCCGAAACAAAACAGTCGAGAACCCCACTGGAATTGATAGCCGCTGCCTATCAATGTAATTCCAACAATCGATTTGTCATATCTATTGATCGCGCCTATGCTTTTCTCCGTAGCGGGCAGCCGCTCCCCTTCCACCACCCCACCAAAGGATTCCAGCACCATGTCGCTGATCAATACTGAAGTGAAGCCGTTCAAGACCACCGCCTTCCACAACGGCGAGTTCGTCGAAGTCACCGAAGCCAACTTCAAGGGCAAGTGGTCCGTCGTGATCTTCATGCCGGCCGCCTTCACCTTCAATTGCCCGACCGAAGTGGAGGACGCCGCCAACAACTACGCCGAGTTCCAGAAGGCGGGCGCCGAGGTCTACATCGTCACCACCGACACCCACTTCTCGCACAAGGTGTGGCACGAAACCTCGCCGGCCGTTGGCAAGGCCCAGTTCCCGCTGGTCGGCGACCCGACCCACCAGCTGACCCGCGCCTTCGACGTGCACATCGAAGAAGCCGGCCTGGCCCTGCGCGGCACCTTCGTGATCAACCCGGAAGGCGTGATCAAGACGATGGAAGTGCATGACAACGCGATCGCCCGCGACGTCACGGAAACCCTGCGCAAGCTCAAGGCCGCGCAGTTCGTCGCCGCCAACCCGGGTGACGTGTGCCCGGCCAAGTGGAAGGAAGGCGAGAAGACGATCAAGCCGTCGCTCGACCTGGTCGGCAAGATCTAAATCGCAACACCACCCGGGAGGCGCTTCGGCGCCTCCCGAGGCGGCCCGGCCGATGTGCCGGATCCCGCACCACCCGCTCATCCGATCGCGGCTGCTTGCAGCAGCGGCCTGGGCACCTCCCCCGAAGACGTTGCGCCGGTGAACGCTCCCGGCCCCGTTCGGCCCAGGCCGCTCCTGCAAGCCCCTGCCTCTTTCCCCTTCGCAACGAGACCCTGCTGCCGCACGGGACGCCCCAGTTGCGACCTTTATTACTGCTCCGCGAGGATTTCCCATGCTCGACGCCGACCTGAAGACCCAGCTCAAGGCCTACCTGGAACACCTCACCCAGCCGATCGAACTGGTCGCCTCACTGGACGAAGGCGATGCATCGCGCGAGCTCGACGGACTGTTGCGCGAGATCGCCGCGCTGTCGGACAAGATCTCCCTGCGCCGCGACGATAGCGACGCGCGCAAGCCGTCGTTCGCGATCAACCGCGTCGGCACCGACATCGGCTTGCGCTTCGCGGGCATCCCGATGGGCCACGAGTTCACCTCGCTGGTGCTGGCGCTGCTGCAGGTGGGAGGGCACCCGTCGAAGGCAGCGCAGGACATCATCGAGCAGGTGCGCGGGCTGGAGGGTGACTACACCTTCGAGACCTATTTCTCGCTGTCGTGCCAGAACTGCCCGGACGTGGTGCAGGCGCTGAACCTGATGAGCGTGCTCAACCCGCGCATCCGCCACACCAGCATCGACGGCGCGCTGTTCCAGTCAGAGGTCGAGGCGCGCCAGGTGATGGCCGTGCCGACGGTGTTCCTCAACGGCGAGGTCTTCGGCGCCGGTCGCATGGGGCTGGAAGAGATCGTGGCCAAGCTCGACACCGGGGCCACCGCACGCGAGGCCGCCAAGCTCGCCGCCAAGGCGCCTTATGACGTGCTGGTGGTCGGCGGCGGACCGGCGGGCGCGGCGGCGGCGATCTACGCCGCACGCAAGGGCATCCGCACCGGCGTGGTGGCCGAACGTTTCGGTGGCCAGGTGCTGGACACCATGGCCATCGAGAACTTCATTTCGGTCGAGCACACCGAAGGCCCGAAGCTCGCCGCCGCACTGGAACAGCACGTGCGCCACTACGACGTGGACGTGATGAACCTGCAGCGCGCCGACGCACTGGTCCCCGCCAGCCAACCCGGCGGCTTGGTCGAAGTGAAGCTGGCCAACGGCGCCTCGCTGAAGGCCAAGTCCGTGATCCTGTCCACCGGCGCGCGCTGGCGGCAGATGGGCGTGCCCGGCGAAGAGCAGTATCGCAACAAGGGCGTGGCCTATTGCCCGCATTGCGACGGTCCGCTGTTCAAGGGCAAGCGCGTGGCCGTGGTCGGCGGTGGCAACTCCGGTGTGGAGGCAGCGATCGACCTCGCCGGCATCGTCAGCCATGTCACGCTGCTGGAATTCGACGGCAAGTTGCGCGCGGACGAAGTGCTGCAGCGGAAGCTGCGCAGCCTGCCCAACGTGACCGTGCACGTGAACGCGCAAACCACCGAGGTGATGGGTGACGGCAGCAAGGTCACCGGGCTGGTCTACAAGGACCGCCTGGGCGGCGATTCGCACCGGGTGGAACTGGAGGGCATCTTCGTGCAGATCGGCCTGCTGCCCAACACCGAATGGCTGAAGGGCACCGTGACGCTGACGCCCCGGGGCGAGATCGTGATCGACGAGCGCGGCCAGACCTCGGTGCCTGGCGTGTTCGCCGCGGGCGACGCAACGACGGTGCCGTACAAGCAGATCGTGATTGCGATGGGCGCAGGCTCAACCGCGGCACTGGGCGCCTTTGATCACCTGATCCGCACGTCGGCACCGGCGGACGAACTGGCGACGGCGTGATGGCTGAGCCATTCGCGGACGTCGCCGGCCAACCCTGCGCATCAGGCGCCCGCCGGCCCGTCCCCGCACTACACTGACCCCATGAACCTGCGCGACCTTACCTACCTCGTCGCCTTGGCCGACCACAAACACTTCGGCCGGGCGGCGGAGGCGTGCTTCGTAAGCCAGCCCACCTTGTCCACCCAGATCAAGAAGCTGGAGGACGAGTTGGGTGTGGCGCTGGTCGAGCGCGCGCCGCGCAAGGTCATGCTCACCCCCGCCGGCCGCGAGATCGCCAGCCGTGCGCGCCAGATCGTCGCCGACGTGGAGCAGATGAAGGAAGTCGCGCGCCGCAGCCGTGATCCCGAGGCGGGCACCGTGCGATTGGGCCTGTTCCCCACGCTGGGTCCCTACCTGCTGCCACACGTGGTTCCGTGCATTCGCGCCCGCTTCCCGCGGTTGGAGCTGCTCCTGGTGGAGGAAAAAAGCAGCGAGATCCTCGCGGACCTGCGTACCGGCAAACTCGACGTCGGCCTGCTGGCCCTGCCGGTGCACGACGACCAGTTGCACACGGAGTTCCTGTTCGACGAACCGTTCCTGCTGGCCGTGCCCGAGGCGCATCCCTTGGCCCGGCGCAAGGACCTGGCGCTGGACGACCTGGCTCGCGAGCGCCTGCTGCTGCTTGAAGACGGCCACTGCCTGCGCGACCAGGCACTGGACGTCTGCCAGTTGGCCGGCGCATCGGAGATGAGTGGCTTCCAGGCCACCAGCCTGGAAACACTGCGGCAGATGGTGGCCGCCAACGTCGGCGTGACCCTGTTGCCGGCATTGGCCGTCAAGCCGCCCGTGGCGCGTTCCAGTGACATACACCTGATCGGCTTCCGTGATCCGCAACCCAGCCGGCAGATCGCGATGGTCTGGCGGCGCAGTTCGGCCATGCAGGAGTTCCTCATGGAGCTGGCCCGCGTGTTCCGCGAGCTGCCGGCGGAGCTGTTCACCGCATCACCCGACCTGCCGCTGCCGGAGCGGACCGCCGTCCAGGGGTAACGCCGCGTGACGCCGGCGCGGCGGTTGTTTGCGCGCACCGTTGGCCGATACGCCAGCCCTATGACAGCCATCGGAACAAACGATTTCACCTATCCACTGCGCGGCGCGAGACTGGCGGAACCAAAAGGTCCACTCTTCCACGGAGGAAGTCATGTCAGACGAATCGAAGTGCCCCTTCGGCGGCGACGCCAGCAAGGCAAGGAAAGTCCGGCACACCACCAACCGGGACTGGTGGCCCGAACAACTCAACCTCGGCATCCTGCGCCAACACTCCACGAAGTCCAACCCGATGGAATCGGACTTCAAATACGCCGCTGAATTCAAGACGCTTGATCTGGACGCGGTGACCCGCGACCTGCACGCGCTGATGACGGATTCGCAGGACTGGTGGCCGGCGGACTACGGCCACTACGGCCCGTTCTTCATCCGCATGGCGTGGCACGCCGCAGGCACCTACCGCACCGGCGATGGCCGCGGCGGCGCCGGCAATGGCGCACAGCGCTTCGCGCCGGAAAACAGTTGGCCGGATAACGGCAACCTCGACAAAGCGCGTCGCCTGCTGTGGCCGATCAAGCAGAAGTACGGCCGCAAGCTGTCCTGGGCCGACCTGTTCATCCTGACCGGCAACGTCGCGCTCGAGTCGATGGGGTTCAAGACGTTCGGGTTTGGTGGCGGCCGCGCCGACACCTGGGAGCCGCAGGAGGACGTCAACTGGGGTTCCGAACACACCTGGCTGGGCGACGAGCGCTACAGCGGCGACCGCGAGCTCGCGAACCCGCTGGCGGCCGTGCAGATGGGCCTGATCTACGTGAATCCGGAAGGCCCCAACGGCAACCCCGACCCGCTGGGCTCGGCGCGCGACATCCGCGAGACGTTCGCGCGCATGGCCATGAACGACGAGGAAACCGTGGCGCTGACCGCCGGCGGCCACACCTTCGGCAAGGCCCACGGAGCAGGCGACGCGGCACTTGTCGGCGTCAGCCCCGAAGGCTGCGAGATCGAATCGCAGGGCCTGGGCTGGGCCAGCACGTTCGGCAAGGGCCTGGGCGGCGACACCATCACCAGCGGCATCGAAGGCGCGTGGACGCCGACGCCGACGAAGTGGGACAACAGCTACTTCGAAACCCTGTTCGGCTACGAATGGGAACTGACGAAGAGTCCGGCCGGCGCGCACCAGTGGAAGCCCAAAGGCGACGCCGGGGCCGACACCGTGCCCGACGCGCACGACCCCTCCAAGCGCCATGCGCCGATGATGACGACGGCCGACATGGCAATGCGCATGGATCCGGCCTACGAAAAGATCTCGCGCCGCTACATGGCCAATCCACAGGAATTCGCCGACGCCTTCGCGCGCGCGTGGTTCAAGCTGACGCACCGCGACATGGGGCCGCGCTCGCGCTACCTGGGCAAGCTGGTGCCGCAGGAAGAGCTGATCTGGCAGGACCCGGTGCCGGCCGTGGACCACCCGCTGATCGACGCCAACGACATCGCCTCGCTGAAGGACAAGGTGCTGGCCTCGGGGCTGAGCGTGTCTCAGCTGGTCCGGACCGCGTGGGCCTCTGCGTCCACGTTCCGCGGCAGCGACAAGCGTGGTGGCGCCAACGGCGCGCGCATCCGGCTGGCGCCGCAGAAGGACTGGGAGGTCAACCAGCCGGCCGAACTGGCCAAGGTGCTGTCCACGCTGGAGGGCATCCAGCAGGCGTTCAATGCCTCCGCCACCGGCGGCAAGAAAGTCTCGCTGGCCGACCTGATCGTGCTCGCGGGCAATGCCGCGGTGGAGGCCGCGGCCAAGCAGGCGGGTTTCGAGATCAGCGTGCCCTTCTCGCCCGGCCGTACCGATGCCACGGCGGCGCAGACCGACGTCCACTCCTTCGCCGTGCTCGAGCCCAAGGCCGACGGCTTCCGAAATTACGTCGCCAAGGGATTCGAAGGCGACGTCGCGGAGATGCTGGTCGACAAGGCGCAACTTCTGACCCTCACCGCGCCAGAGATGACGGTACTGGTCGGCGGCATGCGCGCGATGGGGGCCAACCATGGCGACAGCCGCCATGGCGTGTTTACCCAGCGTCCCGGCACCCTCAGCAACGACGTCTTCGTCAACCTGCTCGACATGCGCACGCGCTGGCAGCGCTCGGAGGCCGATCCGCACGTGCTGGAAGGCCGCGACCGCAAGAGTGGCGAACTCAAGTGGACCGGGACGGTGGTGGACCTGGTGTTCGGCTCCAATTCGCAGCTGCGCGCACTGGCCGAGGTCTATGCCGCCAATGATGCACAGGCGAAGTTTGTGCACGACTTCGCCGCGGCCTGGGCGAAGGTGATGGACCTGGACCGCTTCGACCTGAGGTAACAGGCGGCGTCAGGCGGGCGCCCCCACGCGCGTAGGCATCCGCGCGTGGGGCTCCCAGAGGGCACCGCGCCACCTGACCGGGGCAAGGGCGGGGACAAGCGTGGAAGGGCTGGCCTTGGCGTCAGCTTGCGCTGGCATCCACTAGCGCTGCAGACGACGTCCGGCTTAAGGCATCGGGCAACTCACGCCAGTGCCGCCCAGCCCGCAGTAGCCATCCGGATGCTTGGACAGATATTGCTGGTGCTCCTCCTCGGCGTAGTAGAACGCCGGCGCGGGATAGCGGATCTCCGTCGTGATGTCGGTGTACCTCGCGTCACGTAAACGCTGCTGGAACGCATCGCGACTGACGATGGCGACCGCATGCTGCGTTTCGTCGTAGCAGTAGATCGCGGACCGGTACTGCGTGCCGACATCATTGCCCTGGCGCATGCCCTGCGTGGGGTCGTGGCTTTCCCAGAAGGTACGCAGCAGCTCAACGAAGGGAATGACCGCCGGGTCGTAAACCACCAGCACGGTCTCCGCATGGCCGGTCAGCCCGCTGCAGACCTCGCGGTAGGTCGGGTTGGGCGTCACGCCACCGGAATACCCCACGGCCGTGGTGAACACGCCGGGCAGCGCCCAGAACTTGCGTTCGGCACCCCAGAAGCACCCCATGCCGAACTGCACCATTGCCATCCCCGCAAAGTCGCCCCGCAACGGACGCCCGTGCACGTGGTGGCGATTGCCGAGGGGCATGGCCTCCGCACGGCCCGGCAACGCATCTTCCGGCCGAGGCAGGCGTTGTTTCCAGGCACCAATTCCAAGCATCGACATCATCTCCTTCCTCCAGGCCTGAAGCCGCTCCCGCGGCAACCAGCGCCATCAGGCTCAATAGCGCAGGGATGCCTGCAACGGGCGGTCATCGCCCCACCGTGCACGGCCGCCCAAGGCCACCAGTTCCACCAGCACCGACGCGCCCACCAGCGTCGCCTCCGCACGCTCGACCAGCGCACGGGCGGCCACCAGCGTGCCGCCGGTGGCCAGCACATCGTCCACCAGCAGGACCCGCATCCCGGGCCTGATCGCGTCCTCGTGGATCTCCAGCCGGTCGCTGCCGTATTCGAGGGCATATTCCTGCGCGAACACCGGCGCGGGCAGCTTTCCCGGCTTGCGCACGGGGACAAAGCCGACGCGCAGCGCGTGCGCCAGCGCCGCACCCAGAATGAAGCCCCGGGCCTCGATGCCCACCACGCAGTCGACCCCCTGCTCGCGCCACGGCGCCGCCATGGTCTCCACGACCCACGCAAAACCGCCGGGTTCGGCCAGCAGCGGCGTGATGTCCTTGAAGTGGATGCCCGGCCTGGGGAAGTCCGGGACGTCGCGAATCAGTGCGGGGAAATCAGACGCGGGCGTGTCGGTCATGGTGTCTCCACTCGGATCCGCTCACGCGGGGTCGGGCAGCATACCGTCGTCGCACGGGTCCATGGCCTCGCCATCCGGGGCATTCAGCGGCAGGGCGTCGACGACCGTCTTCGCCTCCGACCAGACCACGTCCGGCACGCACACCGCCACCACGCCAAACAGCGGCAACTCGCCCATCCCGCCCAGCAGTTGCTCGCCCCGCAGGAACACCGGAATGCCCTCGGCTTCCAGGGCATGGCGGACCAGGTGGGCATCGATCAGGTTGGCGGCTTCGTACACGACTTTCACGGCACACCTCCGCGCAGGCAGGAATCTGGGGCCAACCGGGGTCAGTTCCGGGGCTTCCTGCCGACCAGCATACCCCCGCCGACGGCAGCCTCGCCCGCCACCGGCTAAACTGCACGGTCTCCCACGCCTCGCCCGATCCCGCATGTCCAACACCCCTGCCCCGAACGCCGCCCCCGAGACCGCCGCCGAGGCACCGGTCAAGAACGACTTCATCCGGCAGATCGTTCGCGAGGACCTGGCCAGCGGCAAGCACGCCGCCATCAAGACCCGCTTCCCGCCCGAGCCCAACGGCTACCTGCACATCGGCCACGCCAAGGCCATCTGCCTGGACTTCGGCATCGCCCGCGAGTTCGGCGGCGAGTGCAACCTGCGCCTGGACGACACCAACCCGGCCAAGGAAGACCCCGAGTACGTGCGCGCCATCCAGGACGACGTGCAGTGGCTAGGCTTCCAGTGGCACGACCTGCGCCATGCCTCGGACTACTTCGAGGTGCTGTACCGCGCCGCCGAGAAGCTGATCCAGCAGGGCGACGCGTTCGTCTGCGACCTCAGCGCCGATGAAGTGCGTGCCTACCGCGGCACGCTGACGGAGCCGGGCCGCAATTCGCCCTACCGCGACCGCAGCGTGGACGAGAACCTGGACCTGTTCCGCCGCATGCGCGCCGGCGAGTTCGCCGATGGCACGCGCACCTTGCGCGCCAAGATCGACATGACGAGCGGCAACATCAACCTGCGCGATCCGGCCATCTACCGCATCAAGCACGTCGAGCACCAGAACACCGGCAACGACTGGCCGATCTATCCGATGTACGACTACGCGCATTCGCTCAGCGACGCAGTGGAAGGGATCACCCATTCGCTGTGCACGCTGGAGTTCGAGGACCACCGCCCGCTGTACGACTGGTGCGTGGAAAAGGTCGACCTGGCGCACTCGCCGGAACTGGTGAAGCCGCTGACCGACAAGGGCCTGCCGTTCGAGGCGGCCAAGCCGCGCCAGATCGAGTTCTCGCGCCTGAACTTCAACTACCTGGTCATGAGCAAGCGCAAGCTGATGGCGCTGGTGACCGAAGGCCTCGTCGACGGCTGGGACGACCCGCGCATGCCGACGCTGCAGGGCATCCGCCGCCGCGGCTACACGCCCAGCGCGCTGCGCCTGATGGTGGACCGCGTGGGCATCAGCAAGCAGAACTCGCTGCTGGACATCTCCATCCTCGAAGGCGCGCTGCGCGACGACCTCGATGCCGCCGCGCCGCGCCGCATGGCCGTCATCGACCCGCTCAAGCTGGTGCTGACCAACCTGCCGGAGTCGCACGAGGAACAGCTGACCTTCAGCAACCACCCGAAGCACGAGTCGTTCGGCGAGCGCAGCGTGCCGTTTGCGCGCGAGCTGTGGATCGAACGCGAGGACTTCGAGGAAGTCCCGCCCAAGGGCTTCAAGCGCCTGACGCTGGGCGGTGACGTGCGCCTGCGCGGCGCCGGCATCATCCGTTGCGACGAAGTGGTCAAGGACGCCGATGGGCGCGTGGTGGAGCTGCGCTGCACGCTTGACCCCGAGTCGCGCCCGGGCATGGAAGGCGCCAACCGCAAGGTCAAGGGCACCATCCACTGGGTCAGTGCGAAGCACGCCCTGCAAGCCGAGATCCGCCTCTACGACCGCCTGTTCACCGTGCCCGATCCGGACAACGACGAAGGCGGCAAGAGCTACAAGGACTACCTCAACCCGGAATCGCGCCGCGTCGTCATCGGCTATGTCGAGCCTGCCGCCGCGCAGGCGGCGCCGGAGCAATCGTTCCAGTTCGAGCGCATGGGCTATTTCGTCGCCGATCGCTACGAGCACCGCGCCGACGCACCGGTGTTCAACCGCAGCGTGACCCTGCGCGATACCTGGGCCACCAAGGCCTGAGCCCCCCATGCTCTATGCCCAGATCCACCTGACGTTGCCCGCATGGGTCCACAGGCGCGTGGACACCACGCGCGCGTACTCCGGTGACGACGCCAAGGTCGCGCTGGCGATCGAGTTGTCGCGGCTCAACGTGGAGGCGGCCTCGGGCGGCCCGTTCGGTGCCGCGGTGTTCGACCCGCAGGACCGCATCATCGCCGTGGGCGTCAACCGCGTGCTGCCGCACGCCTGCTCACTGGCCCATGCCGAAACGATGGCCTACATGCTGGCGCAGGGCCGTACCCAGCGCCCGCGCCTGAACCAGACGCTCGAAGGCGCCCCCTGCGGCCCGATCACGATGGCCACGTCGTCGCAGCCCTGCTGCCAGTGCTACGGCGCCACCGTCTGGGCCGGCATCGACCGTCTGCTCATTGGCGCACGGGCGGAGGACGTCGAGGCCCTCACGGAGTTCGACGAAGGCCCGCTCCCCACCGATTGGGTCGGCGAACTCGAGCGTCGTGGCATCGCCGTGGTGCGCGACCTGCAGCGCGATGCCGCGCGGGCGGTGCTGCGCACCTATGGCGAGCAAGGCGGCCTGAAGTACTGATGCCACTGCGCCCCTGCCCATGAACGCCGACGCCCTTCTTTGCTTTTGCCGCACCGGTTTCGAGCCCGAACTCGCCGCCGAGCTCACCGAGCGCGCCGCCGAGGCGGGTTTCGCCGGCTACGCCCGCACCCAGCGCGGCAGCGGCTATGTGGAGTTCATCTGCCAGGACGCAGCCGCACTGGATCGTGCCCTGCCGTGGCGCGGGTTGATCTTCGCCCGGCAGAAACTGTTGCGACTGGCCGACCTGCGCGACCTGCCACCCACCGACCGCATCACCCCCATCCTGGCCGCCCTGGGCGCCAATGAAACGGGCGGCGTGCGCAGCACTTTCGGCGAGCTGTGGGTCGAGCACCCCGACTCCGACGAGGGCAAGCCGCTGGCTGGCCTGGCCCGTGCGTTCGGCAACGCCCTGCGCCCAGCGCTGCGCGAGGCAGGCTGGCTCAGTCGAAGGGACGACGCCAGCCGCCCTCGCCTGCACGTGGTGTTCCTCGACGGGCAGCATGCGGTGCTGGCGCGCAGCGATACCCGCGATGCCGCACCGTGGCCCTTGGGGATTCCGCGCCTGCGCATGCATCCCGATGCACCCAGCCGCTCCGCACTGAAACTGGAAGAGGCCCTGCTCACGCTGCTCGATGACAGCGAGCGCAAGCGCTTGCTGCGAGACGGCATGCGCGGCGCTGACCTGGGCGCGGCTCCCGGGGGCTGGACCTGGGTGTTGATGCGCCACGGGCTGCACGTCACCTCGGTGGACAACGGGCCGCTGCGCCCGCATCTGCTCGACAGCGGCAAGGTCGAACACCTGCGCGCGGACGGCTTCCACTGGCAACCCAAGGCGCCGCTGGACTGGATGGTGTGCGACATGGTCGAGCAACCGCGACGCGTGGCCGAGCGCATGGCGACGTGGATGCGCGAGGGCTGGTGTCGCCACGCGATCTTCAACCTCAAGCTGCCGATGAAGAAGCGCTGGGACGAGACCCGCCTGTGCCTCGACCTGTTCCAGGCGCAGGCCGGGCGCCCGCTGACCGTGCGCGCCCGCCAGCTGTACCACGACCGGGAAGAGATCACCGTGTTTGCCACGCCGCGCTGAGCGCGACGCCCGTTCAGGTGATGTTGCACGCTTTGACGTGGGGTTTATGTCTACGGGACTACGGTCCTCGCACCCCCACCGAGAGGTTGCCCCATGAAGTACATGCACGCCCCGCTGTTCGTCGCGCTGGCCGTGGGCCTTGGCCTGGCCGGCCCGACCCTGGCACAGACCCCGACCAAGACCCAAGCCAAGGCACAGGCATCGACCGAAGCCGAAATCGCCTCCGAGGATGCGGAAGCGGCCCGCCAGAACGCTGAAATGGCCCAGGATGCCGCCAAGTCTGCCGCGCACACCCGCGATGCTGGCGCAGTTACCGCCGAGGGTGCCGCGTCGGCTGCACATAGCGCCCATGCAGCGCACCAGGCCTCCGTGACGGCCAACGCCGCGGCCAATCAGGCCGTGAATGCGGCCGACAAGGCCCAGTCCGCAAGCACCGCGGCCGAACGCGGGGCCAATCCGGTCGCCGCGGCAGCCGAAGCGCGCGCCGCCGCCACCGAGGCGCGTGGCGCAGCGTATGCCGCAATGGACGCGACCGAGAACGCACAGGCCGCCGCCACCAACGCCGAAGACGCCGCCAAGGCACCGCCGGCCGCGCCGGCGGCCGTCCCGTCCGCGCAGGGCGCCGCCCGGGCGCAGGTAACCTTTACCGACAGCCCGTCCAATTCAGTCGTCGGCGATTACAAGATCGATTTCGATGCCTTGGACGCCAACCGCAACGGATCGCTCAGCCGCGGCGAAGTGCGCTCGAACGCCACGCTCTCGGCGGAATTCGGCGCCGTGGACGTCAACCGCGACGGCCGACTGTCCAAGGACGAGCTGAAGGGCTGGATGTAAGCGCGAAGGCGGTTTTGCCCACGGACGCATTCCGTGCGGCGTTCTCGTCCCCGCCTCGATGCGATGCCGCGCGCCCCGGCCCTGCCGGGGCGCGGAATTCACAAGCCCGCGGCCCGGCGCCAGAACAGGTGCGTCAGCGTGGGCACCCGTCCGACCGCCCCCATCAGCGGACCGCGCACCAGGGTCGGTAGCATCGAGTCATTCGAGAACAGGCGGTTGATGCCATCGAACGTGTAGGCGGCCACCGTGTTTTCGCTGCGACGCTGACGCGCCCAGCGCGCCAGGCGCACGGGAGACCCGACGTCGCCGCCGCCCGCCTCGCGCACGGTGGCGCGCAGCGCCGTCACGTCCCGCAACCCAAGGTTGACGCCCTGCCCAGCCAACGGATGCACCGCGTGCGCCGCGTCCCCGATGATCACCACCCGGCCGGCCACGGCCTGCTTGGCCAGTTGCAGGCGCAGCGGGAACGCCGCGCGGCGCGAGGCAGCGCGCATCGAACCCAACGGTCCGTCGAATGCACGTTCCAGCGCACTCAAGAATTCGCGGTCGTCCATGGCCATCACCCGGTCGGCCTCGGCATCGGGCAGCGTCCACACGATCGAACTGCGCCGACCGTCCGCCCCATCCCCGCCTTCGCCTTCGACAAAGGGCAGGAAGGCCAACGGACCCGAAGGCAGGAAGCGCTGCCAGCACGTGGCCTGGTGCGGGTGCTCGTGATCGATGAAGGCGACCACGCCGCGTTGATGGTAGGCGTGCCCGTCCACGGCCACGCCAGCCAGCTCGCGCACCCTGGAACCGGCACCGTCAGCCGCGACGACCAGTCGCGCGCGCAGGCGTCGCCCGCTTTCCAACTCCACCGTGGCCAAGCTCTCGTCCTGCTCCAGCGCCACCACCTGGTCGGGGCACTGCACGCGAACTCCCGCGTCCGCCTGTGCCGCCCACAGGCGACCCACCAGCAAACCGTTCTCGACGATCCAACCCAACTCACGCCGCGCGAACGCGTCCGCGTCAAACTCGATCGGCGCACCCCCGGCGGCATCCCACACGCACATGCGCCGGTAGGGCTGCGCGCGCGCCTGCAGAATCGAGGCCCAGACGCCCACGCTATCGAGCAGCGCCGCGTTGTCCGGCGCGAAGGCATAGACCCGCAGGTCCGGCTCATCCCGCCGCCAGGGCGCGGGATCGCGCGCCTCCACCAATGCCACCTGGAGGCCATCGCGGGCGAAGGCCAGCGCCGCCGCGGCCCCGACGACGCCCGCACCGACCACCACCACATCCAACATGTCGCGACGGCTCATGCGCTTGCCCTCCGGCACAACGCGGGCACATCGCCCCGGTAGCCCAACGCCCCGCCGACCAGCGCCGATTGCACGGATGGCACGCGGCCAATCGCGAACAATCCGAGGCTGCGCAGCGGACGCATCCATGCGGCCGGGTTGCTGGTCAGCCGCGCCAGACCATCGGAGAACGCGAGCGTGCGCTCACGGTCCTGCCGGCGGCGGGCCGCATAGGCCTCCAGCAGGTGCGGCGCCCCGCAGTCGGCGGCCGAATCGGCCGCGCGTGCGCCTTCGATCAGCTCCGCCAGGGTCAAGGCGTCGCGCAGCCCCAGGTTGAAACCCTGCGCGCCAATGGGGTGGATCGTTTGTGCGGCATTGCCCATCAACACGGTACGCGGCGCGACCCGCCGCTCGGCCAGCACCCGCAACGCCGGATACACCGACGGGGTGCCGGCGGAAAGGAATCGCCCCGCACGCCATCCAAACACGGCCTGCACGCGCTGCAGAAACGCGTCGGGCGGCAGCGCGGCCACGGCGTCGACTTCGTCATTCGCCACACCATGGATCAGGCCATAGTGGCGATCGCCGCGCGGCAACAATGCGGTGGGCCCGGCATCGGTCAGCCGCTCGAAGGCGGTGCCGTCCATCGGACGGTCCGTGCGCAGCCGGGTCACGAACAGATGGTGGCCGTAATCGTGCTCGACCGCACCGATGCCCAACGCCGCGCGTACGGCACTGCGGGTGCCATCGGCGGCGACCAGCAACCGGGTGCGGATGAGACGCTCGCCATCGGCGTCAACCACGCGCACGCTGCGGGTGGACGCATCCGCGCCCTCATCGACCAACCCCGCGAAGCGCACCGGACGGTAGCGCACCAGGCGCGTCAGCTCGGCCAGCCGCGCCTCCAGCGCCTCGCCGAAATCCCGTGCCACGACCACCTGGCCAAAGGCGTCGCGATCGTAATTACGGGCCTCCAGCAGCACGCGGCCGAAGTCGCCCTCGCGGCTGACGTGGATACGCTGGATCGCGCCGCCCGGCGTGCGCAACTTCTGCATGACGCCGAGGGCGGTCAGGGCGTTAACCGTCGCCTCGGCGAACGACAGGTTGCGCTCGTCGAACACGGGCGGCAGGCCGCCGGGCGGGGACGCCTCCACCAGCCCGACATCCAGCCCCAGTCGGTCAAGGGCGATGGCCAGACTGGAGCCAACCAGACCGCCACCGACGATCAGCACGTCGTGCGGCGGGGTGGACGCAAGGGCGGGGGCATGCCCCGGTAGGGAAGAGGTCTCGGGCATTGCGTTATGCTAACGGTTCCTGCCCCACCGCACCGCGAAGACCATGAAACCCATCGCCCCCAACGCCTCGTCCGCCCACCGCACGTTTGCCCCGGGCCCGCTGTTGCTGGCGACACTGATCTTCGTGGCCGCGCTGACCCGCCTGCTGCCGCATCCGCCCAACTTCTCGCCGGTCGCGGCGATCGCCCTGTTCGGCGGCGCCTACTTCGCCGCCCGCCACTGGGCCCTGATCATGCCGCTGGCTGCGCTGCTGGTGTCGGACATCGCGCTGGCCGCGATCAATGGCGGCGACTACGCCACCTGGTTTGGCGGCCTGTCGATGTGGCTGGTGTACGCCTGCACCGCGCTGACCACCGTGCTTGGCTTTGGCCTGCGCGGCAAGGTGGGCGGCGGGCGCGTGCTGGGCTACTCGCTGCTGGGCACCGCGATCTTCTTCCTCGTGACCAACTTCGGTGCGTGGGTGGGCTACCCCACTTACCCGCAGACGTTGGGCGGCCTGGGCATGGCCTACGTGGCCGGCATCCCGTTCCTGAAGTGGAGCGTGGCCAGCACCCTGTTCTACGCGGCGATCCTGTTCGGCGGCTTCGCGCTGCTGCGCCAGTGGGCGCCGTCGCTGCGCGCGCAGACCGCCTGATCCTGCAACGCCGTGGGCAATCGCCTCTCGAAGATCTACACCCGCACCGGCGATGACGGCAGCACCGGACTCGGCGACGGCAGCCGGGTCGGCAAGGATTCGGCGCGGGTCAATGCCTACGGCACGGTGGACGAGGCGAACTCGTGCATTGGCCTGGTGCTGGCCAGCGACGTGTCCGATGACGTCCGCACCCTGCTGACCGCGATCCAGCACCAGCTGTTCGACTTGGGCGGCGAGCTGTGCATTCCAGGCCATGCCGCGATCTTCGAGGCCGACATCGATCGGCTCGAGGCGCACATGGACGCGCTCAACGAAACCCTGCCCCCGCTGAAGGAATTCATCCTGCCTGGTGGCGGCGAGGCGGCCGCGCGATGCCACATCGCCCGCACCGTGGTGCGCCGCGCCGAGCGCGAGGTGGTGGCGCTAGCCCGCGGGGAGGCCGTGCGCCCGGAAGCGGTGCGCTACCTCAACCGCCTCTCCGATCTGCTGTTCGTGCTGGCGCGCGTGCTGGCCCGGGCCAGCGGCCACGGCGAAGTGCTGTGGAACCACGAGCGGCGCAAAGCCTGAGCCGTGCGCGTCTACAGCCACCCCGCGTGTTTCCTGCATGACCCCGGCGATGGCCACGCCGAACGCCCCGCTCGCCTGACCGCCATCACCGAAGCGCTGCGCGCGGCGCTGCCCGCACTGGACTGGCATGAGGCCCCCCGCGCGAGTCGCGGTCAGCTGCTGCGCGTGCACGGCGACGACCTGCTGGCACTGGTGCTGGACACCGACCAGCAGCTGTTGATGGAGCCCATGCCACTGGACCCGGACACCTTCCTGTCCGCGGGCTCGGCCGAGGCCGCCTTGCGCGCCGCCGGCGCGGGCGTGGCGGCCGTGGACGCGGTGATGTCGGCCAAGATCCGGCGCGCGTTCTGCGCGGTGCGTCCGCCCGGGCACCACGCCACCGACTCGGTGGCCATGGGCTTCTGCCTGTTCAACAACATCGCGGTCGCAGCGGCGCACGCATGCGAAAAGCATGGCCTGGCGCGCGTGGCCATTGTTGATTTCGACGTACACCACGGCAACGGCACGCAGGCCATCTTCGACACCGACCCGCGGGTGATGTACCTGAGCAGCCACCAGTTGCCGCTCTATCCGGACTCGGGGCACGCCAACGAACGAGGCGTGGGCAACATCGTCAACGTACCGCTGCCCCCGGGCACCGCCGGCAGCGACTTCCGCCGCCTGTGGAGCCATCAGGTGCTCCCGGCCCTGGACGCCTTCCGCCCGCAACTGGTGCTGATCTCCGCGGGGTTCGATGCCCACCGCCTCGATCCCCTGGCCCAGTTGGAACTGGACACAGACGACTTTCGCTGGGTTACCGAGGAGCTGGTCGGCGTAGCGTTGCGGCACGCCCAGGGCCGCGTGGTATCGATGCTGGAAGGCGGCTACGACCTGACCGCGCTGCGGGAAGCGACCGTGGCGCACGTCAAGGCCCTGCAGGAATAACCCCCTCCGCAAGCCTCACGCGGGGTCCGCGCGTTCCTGCGGCACGAAGTCCAGCGAGGCCGAGTTGACGCAGTAGCGCGATCCGGTCGGCCGCGGCCCATCCGGAAAAACATGCCCCAGGTGCGAGGCGCAACGGGCACACTTCACCTCCACCCGCGCCATCCCGTGGCTGTGGTCGTTGTGCTCGGTCACGGCGGCGGCGTCGATCGGCTGCCAGAAACTGGGCCACCCACTGCCCGAGTCGTACTTGGCCGACGAAGAGAACAAGGGTGCGGCACACGCGGCGCAGACATAGGTGCCCGCCTCCTTGTGGTTCCAGAAGCGCCCGGTGAAGGCGCGCTCGGTGGCCGAACAACGGCACACCGCGTACTGCTCGGGCGTCAGCCGGGCCTGCCATTCGGCCTCCGTGGCCGGTAGGGGGTCGTGGGTCATCGCAACTCCTGGGGACGGGGACATCATGGACAAGCGGGCCGCCGCCGGGCGACCTTCATTGCCCGACTACCGCCGGATGGGGCAAGCTAGCACTCATTTTTCGCACAATGGATGAGCGCGTGCGCCCAAGCCTCCGCCTGCTGCCGTTATCGCTGTGTATTGCGATGGCCCTGCCGGCCCATGCCGCCGACGACCAGGAAGACTGGGGCCTGTGCCCTGTCGAAGACATCGTCCCCCCCTTCGCCGACGCGCCGCCGCCCCGCGGCCTGCCGGGTATCCGTATCCAGCAGCCCACCGACATCGAGGGCGATGCACTGGCCGCGAGTGAGACGCAGGAGTCGATCTTCCAGGGCAATGTCGCCCTGAGCCGTGGAGACCAGTTCCTGGGCACCGACAAGCTGACGTACGACAGTCAGACGGGCAACTATGCGGCCGAAGGCAGCGTGCGCTACCAGGACTCGGGGATGCGCATCGTCGCCCAGCGCGCCGAAGGCAACCAGGACGCCGACACCCACACCATCCACGACCTGCGTTACCAGCTGACGCAACGCCGCGGCAACGGTGGTGCCAACCGCATCGAGCTGAGCGGGGCGAAGGGCGCGCTGGTCGGCTCGACGTACTCCACCTGCCCGCCTTCGCAGCGCGCGTGGGAACTGCGGGCGCGACGCATCGACGTGAACACCGACGAGGGCATGGCCATCGCCCGCGGCGCCACGCTGCGCATCGGCAAGGTGCCCGTGCTGCACGTGCCGTGGTTCATGTTCCCGGTGGACGACCGGCGGCGGACAGGCCTGCTCTACCCCTCCGTGTCGATGTCCGGCCGCAACGGCTTTGACTGGAAGCAGCCGATCTACCTCAACCTGGCGCCCAACTACGACGCGACGCTGATCCCGCGCATCATGAGCGCGCGCGGGGCCACGCTGGGTGGCGAGTTCCGCTGGCTGTACCCCGAAGGACGCGGCCAGGTTTCGGGCAACTGGATGCCCGATGACGCGCTGCCGCGCGATGAGCCGTGGCGGTACCTCAACGACCTCTCGGGCAACCCGATTCCCGGGGAATCCCTGCCGGACAAGAACCGAGGCCAGTTCACGCTGTCGGCATTGCACGGGCTCGGCCCGCAATGGCATTCGCGCGCGAACGTGGGCTGGGTCAGCGACACGCATTACTTGGAAGACTTCAGCAGCTCTTCGGTGGGCGTGTCCTCGTACTTCCTGCAAAGCACGCTGGGACTGTATGGCCGTGGCCAGAACTGGGAGGCGGAGTTCAACACCATTTACACCCAGTTGGCCGACTACACGCTGACCGAGGGCGATCTGCCCTACCACCGGCTGCCGCGTGCGGCCGTCAACTGGGCGCAGCCGCTGGGATGGCTCAAGGCCGGCGTCAGCGCGGAGGCCGTGCGGTTCCAGCACGAAGTGTTCGACGCGGGCAGCCGCCTGGACATCAAGCCGTTCATCAGCATGCCGCTCGAAGGGGCCAGCTGGTTCGTGACCCCGAAGGTCGCATGGCGCTACACCGGTTACCAGCTCGACGAAGGGCTCGGCGCGGCGCTGGGCGACAAGTCGCCCAGCCGCAGCCTGCCCATCTACTCGCTCGATGCCGGGCTGTTCTTCGACCGCCACACCGAAATCCGCGGCGACTCGTACCTGCACACGCTGGAACCGCGCATCTACTACCTCAACGTCCCGTACCGGGACCAGAGCGGACTGCCGCAGTTCGACACCACCCCGATGACCTTCAGCTGGGGCCAGCTGTTCCGCGACAACCGGTACACGGGCGCGGACCGGCAGACCGATGCCAACCAGCTGACCGTGGCCGTCACCAACCGGCTGATTTCCGAGGAAGACGGCCGCGAGCGCCTCACCGCCAGTCTGGGTCAGATCCATTACTTTGACGAAAGCCGCGTCACCACGCCGGGCGAGACAGCCGTGGCGCAGGGTAAGTCCGCCTGGGTGGCGGATGTCGGCGTGTCGCCCAACGACCGCTGGAGCATCAACGCCGCCTATCAGTGGGACCCGAAGCTTCGCGGCCAGGACCTGGCCAGCCTGCGCGCGCGCTACCTGTTCGGTGACAACGGCGTGGCCAACCTGGGCTATCGCTACCGCCGCAACACGGCGTTCCGGCCGGGTATCGACCCCGACTCCGCCAAGGACCAGCTGGAACAGGTCGACTTCTCGTTCCTGTATCCCATCACGCCCAACTGGAGCGTGGTCGGCCGCTACTACTACTCGATCCTCGACAAGAAGGAACTCGAGACCATCGCCGGTGTCCAATGGGAAAGCTGTTGCCTGGCGGTGCGCCTGATCGGCCGTCGCTATGTTCGCAACCGCACCGGTGACCTGAACAATTCGTTGATGCTGGAGTTCGAGCTAAAGGGCCTGGGATCCGCCGGCCAGGACACGGAGCGTGTCCTGCGCCGTGGTATCCTCGGTTACGAACGCGACGACCTCTACCTCGTGCCGCCGTCCCAAGCGATCCGCGGCAACGTCGACCCCTCCCCCGACCCGAGCCCATGAAGAAACTACTCGCGCCCGTCCTCGCCGCCGCGCTGCTTGCCGCGTCCGTCCATGCCCAGGAAGTGCAGTCGCTGGACGGCATCGCCGCCGTGGTCGACGAGGACGTGGTCCTGCGCAGCGAACTGCAGCGCGCCATCGCCAACATCCGCCAGCAGTACGCCGGGCGCGAGAACCAGTTGCCGCCCGCGGACGTGCTTGAGCGGCAGGTGATGGAGCGCCTGGTGCTGATGAAGCTGCAGGTAGCGCGCGCCCAGTCGACCGGCGTCCGCGTCGCGGACCAGGAAATCGACCGCGCCATTGCCGGTATCGCCCAGCAGAACCGCGTCACCCCCGAACAACTGCGCGCCCAGCTGGCCCGCGACGGGATCGCCTACAGCGACTTCCGCGCCTCCATCCGCGACGAGCTGATGGTCCAGCGCCTGCGCCAGCGCTTCGCGCAGAGCCGTATCACGGTCAGCGACGCCGAAGTGGAAAACGCCCTGGCCGCACAGGGTGCCGGTGGCGTCCAGTACCGTCTCGCGCACATCCTGGTCGGCCTGCCCGAGGCCGCCACCGCCGAACAGATCGCCACCGCGCAGAAGAAGATCGACGGCGTGAAAGCACTCATCGACAAGGGTGAGATGGACTTCGCGGCGGCCGCGGTGCGTTATTCCGACAGCCCGAACGCGCTGGAAGGCGGCGACCTGGGTTGGCGCGGTGCCGACGAGATTCCTGCCGCGTTTGCGCGCGTGATGGGCAACATGAAGCCCGGCGACGTGACGGCGGCCATTCGTGGCCCCAGCGGGTTCCAGTTGCTGAAGCTGGTGGAAGTCCGTGATGCCTCGAAGGCGGCGCCGACGCTGGTGACCCAGTTCCATGCGCGCCACATCCTGGTGCGCGTCGACGAGGACACTACCGACGCCCAGGCCCGCGCGAAGGCCGAAACCCTGCGCGCGCGCATCGCCGGCGGTGCCGACTTTGCGCAGATCGCCAAAGACCACTCGGAAGATCCGTCGTCGCAGGCAAAGGGCGGCGACCTGGGCTGGTTCACTGAAGATGAGTTCGGTCCCGACTTTGGCCAGCCGGTCGCGGCCTTGACGGACGGTCAGCTGTCACAGCCGGTGCGCACCCAGGCCGGCTGGCACGTGATCGAACGCATCGAAACCCGCCAGACCAACGTGGGCGACGAGAACCGCCGCGCCCAGATGCGGGAGACGATCGGCCGCCGCAAGCTGGAAGACGAATGGAACCGCTACCTGCGCGAGATGCGCGGTGAAGCCTTCGTCGACCTGCGTACCGGCACCGCGGCCAGCGGCGGCTGACATGGCCACGCCCCGGCTCGCGCTGGTCCCGGGAGAACCGGCCGGCGTCGGGCCGGAGTTGTGCGTGCGGCTGGCGCAACAGCCGCGCGACTTCACGCTGACCGTATTTGGCGACGCCGCCACGCTGCGCGCCGCCGCAGACCTGCTGCAACTGCCCCTGCGGTTGTTGCCGCCCGACCAGGCAGGCACCGAGGCCGGCACGCTGGCATTGGTCGAGATTCCCAACGCGGCACCTGTCGCCTTCGGCCAACCCGATCCGCGCAACGCACCGGCCGTGATCGGCGCCCTGCGCGCCGCTGCCGAGGGCTGCCTGCGCGGCGCGTTCGATGGCGTGGTCACCGGACCGGTCAACAAGGCCACCATCAACGACGGCGGCATCCCCTACACGGGCACCACCGAACTCTTGGCCGAGCAGGCGGGCTGCGATGTCGTGATGATGCTGGCCAACGACATCGTGCGCGTCGCGCTGGCGACCACGCACCTGCCCTTGCGTGAGGTGGCCGACGCGATCACGCCAGCGCTGCTGGAACGCGTGCTGCGCATCACCCATGCCGCCATGCGGCGCGATTTCGGATTGGACGCCCCCGTCATCGCCGTGCTGGGGCTCAATCCGCACGCAGGCGAATCGGGGCACCTCGGCCACGAGGAGATTCAGGTCATCGAGCCGGTGATGGCCGCGCTCCGCGGCGAGGGCCTGCGGCTGGTCGGGCCGTTGCCGGCGGATACGGCGTTCCTGCCCAACAAGCTGCGCGGCTTCGACGCGGTGCTGGCCATGTACCACGACCAGGGCTTGCCGGTACTCAAGTACAGCGGCTTCGAGCGCGCGGTGAACCTGACCCTGGGCCTGCCCTACCCGCGCGTGGCGGTGGACCATGGCACGGCTTTCGACCTTGCCGGCACGGGCCGCGCCGATCCGTCCAGTCTGTTCGCCGCAGCCAACACCTGCGCGTCCATCGCCCGACGCCGGGGTTGAGCGCCACACGGCCTCCACGGCAGTCCCGCGCCCTACCCACGGCCCATTGCGCCAGCTCGGCGACGATCCTGCGCCGTCGCAGGCCGGGCGCGGCCTGACCTCGGATTCAACCCCCCACGGCCGCGCCGCGTATCATGGCGACCTTCCCCGCCAAGACCGGCGGCGGCCCGCCGCCCCGACAATGGATGCCTACATGAGCGGCTCCCGCCATCCCCATCACGCCCCACGGCGCCACGACGCGACCGGCGCCGGCAAGGGCTTCACCGAGCCGGCCAAGAAGAGCCTCGGCCAGCACTTCCTGGTCGACCGCAACATCATCGGCATGATCGTGCAAGCGGTGAACCCGAAGGACGACGATCGCCTGGTGGAGATCGGCCCGGGCCAAGGCGCGATCACCTTCCCGCTGCTGGACCGCCACGGTCGCCTGACCGTGATCGAGTTCGACCGCGACCTGATCTTCCCGCTGACCGAGGCCGCACACGCCCACGGCACGCTGCGGGTCATCCACCGCGACGTGCTGGAGGTGGACTTCACCGCGCTGGCGCAGGACGAAGGCCACCATGCCGATCCGCGCATCCGCCTGGTCGGCAACCTGCCCTACAACCTGTCCTCGCCCATCCTGTTCCATGCGCTTGAGCACGCCGCGGCGATCCGCGACATGGTGTTCATGCTGCAGAAGGAAGTGGTGGACCGCATGGCGGCCGAACCGAGCAGCAAGGTCTACGGTCGCCTCAGTGTGATGTTGCAGGCCTACTGCCACGTCACGGCGCTGTTCGACGTGCCGCCGGGCGCGTTCCGCCCGCCACCGAAGGTGGATTCGGCGGTGGTGAAGCTGGTGCCGCGCGCGCCGGAGACCATCGGCATCCGCGACCACGCGCTGTTCGCCCGCGTGGTGCGCGACGCCTTTGGCCAGCGCCGAAAGACGCTGCGCAACGCCCTGTCGCAGGTGTGCGACAGCGCAGCCATCGAAGCCGCCGGCGTGCGTCCCGATGCGCGGGCCGAACAGTTGCCGGTGGCCGACTTCGTGCGCCTGGCCAACCTGCTGGCCGAACGCGAAGCGGCGGCATAAGCGTCACGAATGCGCACGTTTCACGGCACATTGCTTACACTGTGATGATGGAACGCTCCATCGACTACGCGCTGGACATCGACGTCATCGCCCGTTACCTCGACGAACAGTCGGAACCGGAGCAGGACCGCTACGTCTTCGCCTACACCATCCATATCCGCAACAGCGGCAAGGTGCCCGCGCGCCTGCTGGCCCGCCACTGGATCATCACCGACGCCAACGGCAAGGTGCAGGAGGTCGAGGGCGAAGGCGTCGTAGGCGAGCAGCCGCGGCTGCGCCCCGGCGAAGACTTCGAGTACACCTCCGGCGCGGTGCTGGAAACCGAGTTGGGCACCATGCGCGGCAGCTACCACCTCCTGGCCGACGATGGCACGCGCTTTGACGCGCCCATCCCCGCCTTCACCCTGACCGTGCCGCGCACGCTGCACTGAGGTCGCCGCCATGACCACCTGGGCCATCGGCGACCTGCAGGGCTGCTACGACGCCACCCAACGCCTGCTCGAACGCATCAACTTCGACCCTGCCCAGGACACGCTGTGGTTCTGCGGGGACCTAGTCAACCGCGGCGGGCAGTCGCTGGAGACCCTGCGGCTGGTGCACTCGCTGCGCGCCAGCAGCGTGGTGGTGCTGGGCAACCACGACCTGTCGCTGCTCGCCATTGGCGAGCGCCGCGAAGAGGAACAGCGCAAGGTCAACCCCGACCTGCAACGCATCGTGCTTGCCGAAGACAACCGCGAACTGCTGGGCTGGCTGCGCACGCAGAAGCTGGTGCACGTGGACCGCAAGCTGGGCTGGATGATGGTGCATGCCGGCCTTTCGCCGCAGTGGACCACCGAACAGGCCGAACGCTACGCGCGCGAGGTCGAGGAAAAACTGCAGGGTCCGCAGTTCCAGCGCCTGCTGAAGAACATGTACGGCGACAAGCCCGCGTGGCACCCGAAGCTGGCGGGCATGGACCGCTACCGGGCGATCATCAACATCTGCACGCGACTGCGTTACTGCTCGCCGCGCGGTCGGATCAGCTTCGAGGACAAGGGGGCACCGGGCACGCAGCCGGTGGGCCTGTACCCGTGGTACTCGGTGCCGGGGCGCGTGGAGCGCGACCTGAAGATCGTGTGTGGCCACTGGTCCACGCTGGGGCTGTTCATCGGCCATGGCGTGCATGCCATCGATACCGGCGCGGTGTGGGGTGGCAAGCTCACCGCGCTGCAGTTGGACACCGAGGAACTGCGCGTCGTGCAGGTGCCGGGCCGCGATGTGCCGGCGACACCGCCGCGGCCGCGACCGCCGTACCATCCGGGTCAACGCGACCCACGCCAACCGCCCCGGCCCGGCAACCAGGAACGGCGCAACGGACGCCGCGGCGACCAGCGCAATGGTCGCCCGCGGGGGCCGCAGGAGCGGCCGCGACGGGACCCCATTATCGAACCGGGGCGCGGGGACTGACCCGCGCCTGGGATGATCAGGCTGCGCGCTCGGGTGCGCGCAGCGGTGGCCGACGGCGAAACATCCGCACCGCAAGGTCGAGCAGGATGAGGCCAATCACCAGCAGCAGTGCACCCTTGGCGCCCTCGTCCGTGAGTGCGGCCTGAAAAATGGGCCCGGCACCGATCCACCACCCCAGCAGTGCAACGAACGCCACACTCGTTGCCACATCAAGACGACGCGTGGCGCGCGACCAGCGCCCCCGTGACAACACCGTCAGTCGCATTGCGAAGTCGCCCAACCAGAGCGGCAGGACAAACGGCGCCCGCTGACGCAGGAACGTCGGGTCGAACGCGAACACCTGCGGCAGCGGATCAGGCATGGTCGGCGCCAGCCAAGGCAGGCCGACCATGAACGTGATCCCCGCCGCGATGGCAATCAGTCCCGAAATCGCCGGCAGGCGCTCGACCCGGTCGGGGTCGACCACACGCGGACGCCAGACGGGCTTGAACAGTCCCTTCGAACGCAGCCACGCCACCAGCAGTGCCATCATCACCATGAAGCCGGGCCACCAGAGTGCGCCGAGGCCCCCGCGGAACCACCACTGGGCCAATGGCTGGCCGGCAAACACCTGCGGCAGGGTCAGTGCCCATTGCAGCCCGACGCCGAGCAGCGCCGTCCACGCAAAGGCGCGCGTCTGCTCCTCCGGAATGATCACGATGCCCGGCGTGCGATAGCGTGAGGCCACATCGGCAGGCGTACCGAAATCGCGGAGCAGTGCCAGCACCAGCACGTCGTCGGCCTCGCCGCCCGCCTCGCGGGCGCGGTCGGCCAGCATCTCGGTCAACAGGCCATGCAGCTCGGCGCCGACCTCGTCGCGCTCCCTTCGGGGCAGACGGCGGACGACATCACCCACATACGCTTCGAGCACGTCGTTGGCGCTCATCGTTCGCTCCCTTCCAGTAGGCCGGACATGGTCGTCACGAGGGCAGACCACGAAGCGGCAAGTTCGGCGAGCAGCGCCTCGCCGGCGTCATTCAAGCGGTAATAGCGGCGCGGCGGACCATCCTCGATCCGCCACTCGGAGGCGAGAACGCCCTGCGCTTCCAGACGGCGCAGCAACGGGTAGAGGGTGCCCTCCTCGATCGCCATGCCGCGCTCGGCCAGCGCTTGCCGCAGGGAATAGCCGTACTGCGGTTGCATCAGCTGGGAAAGCACGGCCAGCACCAGCACCCCGCGCCGGAGTTCGGCCGGATTGCCTTCCTTGCCGCCAGCGCCTCTAACCACCATGCGTCACCTTGCACTGTTTTTCACACAGTACCGGGGGCCTCCTTACTGTGTCAAGCACAGTACGGCGCCATGGCGACCCAAAGCAGCCCGTCGCCAGCGCCGGGCAAGCGCGCACGTGGTTTTGCTGATGTGAGGACGCGGCGAAGCCCCAGAAGGCCTCTCCCGGCCCCCGGGTGTCATCGCTCAGGGAGAGTTGAGTCGGAGCTATTCCCGCGCGTAATCGACAAACTCGAACGCGTGTGCATGCTTGGCGTCGGCCGCGTGCACCTCTCGCGCGACGATGTGCCACTCGGCCGGATCGAAGCGGGGGAAGAACGCGTCCGCCCCGTCCACCACGGTATCGACATGGGTCAAATGCATGCGCGTGGCGTGCGGCAGGCACAGCGCGTACACCTCGCCTCCGCCGATCACGCACAGTTCCTCCACGCCTTCCAACTCCGCGATGAAGCGCGCCTCCTCCAACGAGGCCACTGACTGCATGCCCTCAAAGGGCACCGTGTCACCGCGTGTCAGCACCAGGTTGAGCCGCCCCGGCAGCGCGCGACCCAACGACTCGGCGGTCTTGCGCCCCATCAGCACTGGCTTGCCAAGGGTCAGCGCCTTGAAGCGCTTGAGGTCGTCGGGCAGGCGCCACGGCAATGTGTTGCCGCGGCCAATGCCGTGCGCGCGGTCCAGCGCCGCGATCAGCACCAGCGCCACGCTCACACCGCCACCGGCGCCTTGATGGCGGGGTGCGGGTCGTACCCTTCGATGGCGATGTCATCCCAGGTGAAGTCCAGGATGTCTTTCACCTCGGGATTAAGCTTGAGTCGCGGCAAGGCACGCGGCGTGCGCGCCAGTTGCTCGCGCGCCTGCTCGTAGTGGTTGGCATAGAGGTGCGCGTCGCCCAGCGTATGCACGAAGTCGCCCACGCCCAGCCCGCACACCTGCGCCACCATGTGGGTCAGCAGCGCATAGCTGGCGATGTTGAACGGCACGCCGAGGAAGATGTCGCCACTGCGCTGGTAGAGCTGGCAGCTGAGCTTGCCGTCCACCACGTAGAACTGGAAGAACGCGTGGCACGGCATCAGCGCCATCTGCGGCAGGTCGGCCACGTTCCATGCCGACACGATCAGCCGGCGCGAGTCGGGGTTGCGCTTGATCTCCTCGATCACCCAGCGGATCTGGTCGATCTCCTGCCCGTCCGGGCCGGCCCAGCGACGCCACTGCTTGCCGTACACGGGGCCAAGCTCGCCATCGGCGTCGGCCCACTCGTCCCAGATGCTGACCTTGTTGTCCTTCAGGTAGGCAATGTTCGTCTCGCCCTTCAGGAACCACAGCAACTCGTGCACGATCGACCGCAAATGCAGCTTCTTGGTGGTGACCAGCGGGAAGCCTTCGTTGAGGTCAAAGCGCATCTGCCAGCCGAACACGCTGCGCGTGCCGGTGCCGGTGCGGTCGGACTTCTCGGCGCCATGGTCGAGGACGTGGCGCAGCAAGTCGAGGTATTGGTGCATGGATTACGCCCCTGCCACCGTCGGCGAGCGGCGCGACAGCCACAGCCAGAACAGTCCCAGCGCGATCAGCGGCAGGCTCAGCACCTGACCCATGGTCAGCCAGTCGAAGGCCAGGTAACCGATCTGCTGGTCGGGCACGCGCACGAACTCCACCAGGAAGCGGAAGCAGCCATACAGCAGCGCGAACATCCCCGACACCGCGTATCGTGGGCGCGGCCGACTTGAGAACCACCACAGCACGGCGAACATCACCAACCCCTCCAGCGCGGCCTGGTAGAGCTGCGATGGATGGCGGGCGAACTTGTCCAGTGCGCCGGTGGCGAATTCGGCCTTGATCTGGTCCGCGCTCCAACCCGCGAATTCCGGCGCATGGGGAAACACCACACCCCAACCGGCCTCGGTCGTCTTGCCGAACAACTCGCCGCCGATGTAGTTGCCCAGGCGACCGAAACCCAGTCCGGGCGGCACCAGCGGCGCGATGAAATCCACGGTATCGAACAGGTGCAGGCGGTGCCGGCGCGACCACCACCAGCAGGCCGCCACCACGCCGATCAGCCCGCCGTGGAAGCTCATGCCGCCTTCCCAGATGCGGAACAGCATCAGCGGGTCTTTCAGCAGGTCGCCGAACGCGTAGAAGAGGACATAGCCAATGCGCCCGCCCAGCACCACGCCCAACATGGCGTAGAACAGCAGGTCGCCATAGGCCTGCTCGTTGACTCCGGGGAGGCGACCGGCGCGCACCCGCCGGTTGCCCAACCACCACGCCAGGCCGAAGCCCAGCAGGTACATGATCCCGTACCAGTGCACCTGCAGCGGACCGAAGCCGAAGGCGATGGGGTCGATATCGTGCAGGAGGATCATGGGCACTCGCGCGAGGGGCAATGCGCCCTATTGTGCCCGAGCCCACCCGGGAGATGCGTGGAGGCATTCACTGGGTAGCCGCGGCGATCCGCTTCAAAGCAGCCGGGGCAGGTTGGGCAACTCGTCGTGGTCGACCTCGCCCTCCACACGCGGAAAATGCGCGGCGATGAGGTCGGACAGGGCGGCCACGGCCTGCGCCACGGCCAGTTCGGGTTCGCCGGCACGCAGCCGCTCCTCCATCAACTGGCACACGCCGCGCCACTGCTCGGCGCTGACCCTGCCGTCAAAGCCGCGGTCGGCAATGATCTCGATGCGGTGATCGGCCAGCAGCAGGTACAGCAGCACGCCGTTGTTGGCCCGGGTGTCCCACACCCCCAGCCGCGCGAACACCTCGCGGGCACGGTGGTGCGCCGTCTGCCCCGCCAGCACCGCGCGCGGCTGCAGGTTGGGCTCCACGGCAAAGCAGATCTCACCGGTGTGCCGCGCTTCGCTGGCGGCAATCAGGGCGGCGATCCGCTGCAGCGCGTCCTCCGGGAACAGCCGCTTGGCCGACGGCGCGAACAGGTGTCTGAGTACTCGCATCATTCGCCCCCGCTCACCAGCTGCCGGAGGCGCCACCGCCCCCGCTCATGCCGCCGCCACCGGACCAGCCACCGCCGCCACCTCCACCGAAGCCGCCGCCGCCCCAGCCACCCCCACCGCCGCCCCAGCCGCCGCCGCCAAACCCGCCCCAGCCGCTGTCGCGGGCGTAGCGCCCGGTGGGCGCACTCGCCAGTCCCATGAAGAAGCCGACCAACGCGCCGATGCCACCGACCAGTACCAGCGACGAAATGAGCCACGCCACGCCGCCGGCGGCACCCGCACCGACCACGCCGCGCACGAAGCGGGGCGCGCGACCGAACAGCGCACGCACGACCTGGGCCGCGATGAAGGCCACGAACAGGGCGAAGATCCAGTCGCCACCGCCATTGCCATTGCCGCCATCCTGCCGCGCATCGGCCATCGGCGCCGGCAGCGGCTCGCCATCAATGAGTTTCACCAGCACGCCAGTCGCATCGGTGATGCCCCCGGCGTAGTCTCCGGCGCGGAATTTCGGTACCAGATACTCCTGGATCACCCGTGCCGAGGTCGCATCGGGAATCGCACCTTCCAGGCCGTAGCCCACTTCGATGCGCACGCGGCGGTCATCCTTGGCCACCACCAGCAATACACCGTCGTCCACCTTCTCGCGACCCAGTTTCCATTGGTCAAATGCCCGCACCGCGTATTGGGCGATGTCCTCGGGCTGGGTGGTGGGCACCACCAGCACCTGCAGCTGACTGCCCTTGCGTTGTTGCAGCGCGCGGGCCTGGGCCTCAAGCGCTTGCCGGGTGGCGGGATCGAGGGTGCCGGTGGTGTCCACCACCGGCGAGTCCAGCGGCGGAATTGCCGCCAATGACTGCGCCGTCGCCACCAACGGCATCAACAGCGCGAGCAGCAGCATCAGCGCAATGCCGCGCCAGTCGTGCCCGCGCACCACGGGGGGCGCCGCCTGACCCTGCGTCCGGTAGCGCAACTTCCGGCCAGCCATGGATCCTCGCATCCGCCGCGCCAATCAGCCGTTGGCCGGCGCCGCCTGGGCCGGCTGCGGCTGTTGCTGCTGCGGCACCGGCTGGCCGAAATCCACCTTGGGCGCTTCCTGAATCTGCGCCTCGTTCTCAACGGTGAAGTTGGGCTTGACCTTGTAGCCGAACATCATCGCGACCAGGTTCTGCGGGAACGAGCGGATGTAAGTGTTGTAGTCCTGCACCGTCTCGATGTAGCGCTGGCGCTCCACGGTGATGCGGTTCTCGGTGCCTTCCAGCTGCGCCTGCAGCTGCAGGAAGTTCTGGTCGGCCTTGAGCTGCGGATAGTTCTCGCTGACCACCAGCAGGCGGCCGATGGCGCTCTGCAGCTCGCCCTGGGCCTGCTGGAACTGCGCCAGCGATGCCGGGTCGTCGGCATTGACGTTGATGCTGCCCACCTTGGCGCGCGCCTCGGTCACCTGGGTCAGCACCTGCGCCTCGTGCGAGGCGTAACCCTTTACCGTGGCCACCAGATTGGGCACCAGATCGGCGCGGCGCTTGTAGACATTGAGCACCTGCGACCAGGCGGCTTTCACTGCCTCGTCCTTCTGCTGGATGGTGTTATAGCCACAGCCGCTGAGCATGAAGGTCAGCGACAAGACGGCCAGGGCCATGAGGATCCTGCGCATGGGTCGACTCCGTTCAGGGTAATGAAGCGCATTCCAGCACCGCCGGCGTTGGCGTGCAATGAAGGCAGGCGCACGAAAAAAGGGCTGGCCCGAGGCCAGCCCTTCTTATACTGCCCCGCCCGGCGCCAGAACACTGGCCCGCCGGGCGCAGGGCCGGGGTTACTCCGGCAGCAGGCGGCGCTGCGCGCGGCGCTTGGCCCACAGGTTGAGCACCTCGACCGCGGCCGAGAAGCCCATCGCGCCGTAGATGTAGCCCTTGCCGATGTGAATCTCGAAGCCATCGGCCACCAGGTAAGCGCCCACCAGCACGATGAAGGCCAGCGCCAGCATCTTGATGGTCGGGTTGTTGTCGATGAAGTGGCCCAGCGGCTTGGCCGCCAGCAACATGACGGCCACCGCCATCAGGATCGCCGCCACCATCACCGGGGTCTGGTTGGCCATGCCCACCGCGGCGATGACCGAGTCCAGCGAGAACACGATGTCGATCACCGCGATCTGCGCGATCACCAGCCCGAACGAGGCCAGCGGCTTGGTGTGCACGTCCTCGGATTCGTCCTCGCCGATGATCAGGTCCTTGATCTCCATGCTGCCCTTCACCAGCAGGAACAGGCCGCCGACGATCAGCACCAGGTCGCGCACCGAGATGCCCTGGCCGAACAGCCGGAACAGGTCACTGGTCAGCCCGGCCAGCCAAGCCAGGGTCAGCAGCAGCGCGACACGGGTGATGCACGCCACCGCGATGCCGAACTTGCGGGCCTTCTCGCGCTGGTGCGGCGGCAGCTTGCTGACCGCGATGGAGATGAAGACGAGGTTGTCGATACCCAGCACGATCTCGATCGCGCTCAGGGTGATCAGGGTGATCCAGGTCTGCGGATCGGAAAGCAGTTCAATCACGAGGAAAATTCCAGCCAATCAAGAATCGGGAAATCAAAACAGGCGCGGCAGCAGTATCAGGCCCCACGTCAGCAGGACGTTCATCATCACCACGAACACCGCCGCCGAACCCATGTCCTTGGCGCGGCCCGCCAGTTCGTGGAACTCGGCGCCGTAGCGTTCGATCACGGCCTCCACGGCCGAATTCAGCAATTCCACGCTCAACACCAGCAGCATGGAACCGACCAGCAGCACCTGCTCCACCGGCGTATGCCCCAGCCAGAGGGCCAGCGGCGCGAGGACCACGAACAGGTACACCTCGAGCCGGAACGACGACTCGTGCAACCAGGCCGCGGTCAGCCCCTGCATGGACCACTTGGCCGCCTTAAGGATGCGATCCGGGCGGCGGGGAAGGTGTCCGAACTCGTCAGCCATCGGGTCTGGAGGCGTGGGCCAAAGGGGCGTAAGCCGTCAATTTTGCCACAAGGGCGTGCCGGACGCCCCCGGAGCCGGCTGGAACGACGGTGCGGGTTCAGTCCTCGTGGACCGCGGTGCCCCGGCTGCCGTCGGGGCGGATCCAGCCGCGGAACATGGAACCGCTGTTGAACGGCATGGCGATGTTGCCGTCGCGATCCAGCGCAATGGCGCCGCCGTCACCGCCCATGGCCGGGACGATGCGGTTGACCACTTCCTCGGCCGCGGCCTGCAGGCTGTCACCGCGGTAGGCCACGCGCACACAGATGTCGTGCGCCACCGCGGCACGGATGTAGTACTCGCCCCAGCCGGTACCGGACACGCCGCAGCGGTCATCCGCCCAAGTGCCGGCCCCGATGATCGGCGCGTCGCCGACACGGCCATAGCGCTTGTTGGTCATGCCGCCGGTGCTGGTCGCCGCGGCGATGTGGCCGTTCCGGTCCAGCGCGACCGCGCCCACGGTGCCGAAATACTTCGGCGCATCGTCCTCCAGCGGCCGGTAGGCCTGCGGATCCTGGCCCTTGCGCGCCTTCTCCGCCTCTTCGCGCTGCGCCTTCTCCAAGGCACGCCGACGGTGCTCCGTGTCGAACCACGTATTGGGCACGCGCTCGATCTCGGGGCGGGTGTCTGCAAACGCCTCGGCACCCGCGCCGGCCATCATCACGTGCGGGCTGTGCTCCATCACGGCGCGGGCCAGTTTGATGGGGCTGCGTACGGTGGTCACGCCGGCCACGGCCCCCGCGCGACGGGTGTGGCCTTCCATGATTGCGGCGTCCAGTTCGTGGCCACCAACCGCGTTGAAAACCGCGCCCTTGCCGGCATTGAAGCGCGGCGATTCCTCCAGGACGCGGACCGCGGCTTCCACCGCATCGAGGGCCGTGCCGCCGCTGGTCAACACCTTGTTGCCGGCGTCCAGCGCCTGGTTCAGGGTGGCGTGGATGTCCTTGAGGTCGGCCGCTGTGAGCGAACCCTTCGGCACAAAACCCGCGCCACCATGGATCACCAGGGCCGTCTTGGGCGGCGCTGCGGCGGGGGTGGGCTCGGCGGCTTGGGCGGTCACGGCGGCAAGGGTCAGGGCAAGGGTGATCAGCAGGCGCATGGGGTCGGCCCGAGGCGGAAACTGCCCCGACTTTACCCGGTTTCACGGCGCCGGGACTGGCACCGTCGCCCTTCTTCCACACTCCGGCTGTCCACCACCCTTATTGCTGGCGAAGCGCTTCGATCGGATCCAGCATCGACGCCTTGCGCGCCGGGTAATAGCCGAAGAACAGGCCCGTGGCGATGGAAAAACTTGCTGCCAAACCGATGACCTGCGCATTCAACGCAACCGGCAGTGACCCAAACTTGCCCACCATGAGCGCACCCCCGACACCGATGACGATGCCGAGCGCGCCGCCGATCAGCGAGATCAGCATCGCCTCGGCCAGGAACTGCGCGCGGATGTCACGCGGGCCCGCACCCACCGCCATGCGCAGGCCAATCTCGCGGATGCGCTCGGTGACCGACACCAGCATGATGTTCATGATGCCGATGCCACCCACGATCAGCGAGATCGTCGCCACCGCACCGAGCAGCAGCGACATCAGCCGCGTGGTCTGCGTGCGCGTGGCCACCACCTCGGCGATGTTGCGCACGCTGAAGTCGTCGTCCTCTCCGGGCTGGATGCGGTGGCGCTGGCGCAACAGCGCCTCGATCTCACCCTGGGCGTAGGTCACGTCCTCTGCGCGTTCGACACCGATCGCGATGTCGCGCACCGCACCGGCCGGCGCACCGCTGGCGCCCATCAGACGGCGGCGCGCGGTTTCCAGCGGTACCAGGATCACGTCATCCTGGTCCTGGCCGAATCCGCCCTGTCCCTTCGGTGCCAGTGTGCCTACAACGGTGAATGGCACGCGGCCCAGGCGAACGGTCTGGCCCAGTGCATCTTCGTCGCCGAACAGTTCGCGGCGCACGGTTTCGCCGATGATCACCGACTTGCCGCCGTTGTAGTCGCGCTGCTCAAAGCCGTCGCCAGCCGCCAGCGTCCAACTATTGATCGCGAAGTAGTCGGCCTGCACGCCCAGCCATTGCGTGGACCAGTTGCTCTCCGCGTACACCACCTGCGTACCGCCACGCAGCGACGCCGCCACGTACTGCACTTCGGGGATTTCCTCCCGGATTGCCTTGGCGTCCACCTCGCTCAGGGTGAAGCGGCTGCCCGCCGCCATGCGCGCACCACCACCGCCGAAGCCGCCGGCGCCGAACACGTCCAGCCGGTTGGAGCCCAGTCCCGACACGAGCTTGTCGATCTCACGTTGCGTGCCCTGCCCCACCGACACCATCACGATCACGGCGGCAATGCCGATGATCACGCCCAGTGACGTAAGTGCGCTGCGCATCCAGTTGCCGCGCAGCGCGTGGACGGCGGTGCGCACCACCTCCAACGGGTTCACAGCGAACCTCCTTCGCTGAGCACGCCATCGCGGATGACGAAAGTGCGGTTGGCGGCGGCGGCCACGTCGGGGTCATGGGTGATCAGCACGACGGTGTGGCCATCGGCCTGCAGTTGCTTGAACAGCCGCAGGATCTCGTCGCCGGTGTGCGTGTCCAACGCACCGGTCGGTTCGTCGGCGAGCAGGATCGGTGGCCGGTTGATCAGCGCACGCGCAATGGCCACGCGCTGCTGCTGGCCACCCGACAGTTCGCTGGGCCGATGGCCGGTGCGGCCGCCAAGGCCGACGGCCTCCAGCGCCGCCTGCGCGCGTTGCAGCCGCTCGGCGCGCGGCACGTTGGCGTAGCCCAGCGGCATAGCGACGTTTTCCAGCGCGCTGAGTCGCGGCAGCAGGTTGAAGCCCTGGAACACGAAGCCGATCTTGTCACGGCGCAGGGTGGCACGTGCCTCGGCGTCGAGCGTGGCCACGTCCACGCCATCGCACAGGTAGGTGCCGGCGCTGGGCGTATCCAGGCAGCCAATCAGGTTCATCAGCGTGGACTTTCCCGAACCCGATGGCCCGATAATGGCAACGAACTCGCCGCGGCGGATGGTCATGTCCGCATCGCTGAGCGCCACCACCTCGGCCTCGGTGCCCGGCGCGTACACCTTGCGCAGGTCGTGGGTGCGGATGACCACGTCATCGGCAGGCGTGGCAACGGCCATCACTTGGCCGACCGCCCACTGCCGGTGATCACGGTGTCGCCTTCGGCCACCTCGCCGGAAACCTCGGTGAAGCTGCCGTCGCTGGCACCCACGCGCACGGTCACCGGCTGCGGCTTGCCGTCGACCAGGCGGTACAGTGGCGCGCGGCGCGCGGAGACCAGCGCCAGCAATTCCGCATCCCACTGTGCCTGCTGTGCGGGTGTCAGCGTGGCCCGGAACGCGGCAAACTGCTGGCGGAAGCGCTCCTGCATGCGCTGGCGCATCTGCCCGCTGTTTCCGCCCGCGGAGCCACTGCCACCGCTCCCGCCCATGCGCATTCCGCCGCCGAACAGCGGGCTGCCACCGCCATTGGACTGCTGCGGCGCCGCCTGGCGCGCGGCCATGCGTTCGCGCATCTGCGCCAGCGCATCATCGAAGGCCTGTTGCTGCGAGGCATCCAGCTTGAGCGCCGTCGCCACGCGCGGCAAATCGTTGGCCAGGCTGCCACGACCACCGGGCGCCGGTGCCTGCGCCGCACCCGCGGCCTCGTCGTCAGCAGGCTTGAAGCGCAGCGCGGCGTTGGGCACGCGGAGCACGTCGTCGCGGCGGCTGACCTCGATCTCGGCGTTGGCCGTCATGCCCGGCAGCAGCGACTGGTCGGCGTTGTCCACCGCCACCACCACCGGGTAGGTGATCACGTTGCTGGTGTTGGTGGCCGACAGGCGCACCTGCTGGACCTTGCCGCGGAACTGGCGGTCGGGAAACGCGTCCACGGTGAAGCCCACGTCCAGGCCTGGCTTGACCTGACCAATGTCGGCCTCGTCGATGGCGAGCACGATCTCCATCTGCGACAGGTCCTCGGCGATCTGGAACAGCACCGGCGCCTGCAGGCTGGCCGCCACGGTCTGGCCCGGCTCGATCGAACGGGTCAGCACCACGCCATCCACCGGGGAGCGAATCACCGAACGCTCCACATTGAGGCGCGCGGTCTGGGTGGACGCCACCTGTTGGCGGATCTGCGCCTGCGCCTGCGCGACCTGTGCGCGGGCCTGGTCGAGCGTGGCGCGCGCCAGGTCCACATCGCCGCGCGAGACCAGTTGCTGCTGCCCCAGGCTAGCCTTGCGCCGATAATCCAGTTCAGCGTTGCGCAGTGCGGCCTGCACGGTGGCGAGCCCGGCCCGAGCGCTGTTGGCCGCGGCGTCGCCCTGCGCGATCTGCGCTTCGTAAGTGCTTGGGTCGATGCGCGCGATGACCTGGCCCTTGGTCACGCGGTCGTTGAAGTCGGCCAGCACGTCGGTCACCTGACCGGAGATCTGGCTGCCCACGTCCACGGTGGCGATCGCGGCCAGCGTCCCCGTGGCCGAGATCGCCACGCGGATGTCGCCCTTTTCCACCTTGGCGGTGCGCCATGCGGCAGCATCCTGCGTATCGCGGCCGCGCCAGACGAACACGGCCGCGACAACCACGGCGAGCACCACCAGGACGATCAGCCCACGTTGGAGCCAAGGGGACTTCAGGGAACGGGACGACGGGTGCTGGGCCACGAAAAATCCGGAATCGACGGTAGTTGACTGCGGGAACGCGCCGAAGGGTGGCGCGTTGACATGACCCGGCAGATTAACGTCATTCGGGCGCGATCATGCCCCTGGCCGGGTCAGGAAAATGGTGGCGGTGGTGCCCTCGCCGGGTTCGCTGGTCAGGGACACGGGCCAGCCCATCCGCTCCCCCAGCCGGCTCACGATGGACAGGCCCATGCCCTTGCCCTGCCCCGCCTGCAGATTGGCCTTGTAGAACGGGTTGAAGACCTTGGCCAGTTCGTCAGGCGTCATCCCGATCCCGGTGTCGATGACGTCGATGCGATCGGGCCCGATCACCACGCGGATCGTGCCGGCGCCGGTGAATTGCACCGCGTTGCCCAACAGGTTACGCAGCATAAGGGCCAGTACGCTGGCGGGCGCATGCAGCCGCGGGCCGCCTAGGTCATCGACGGTCAGCGTGACCGGCCCACCGGACACCAGGGGCCGGAGCAGGTTGACCTCGTCCGCCACGACGTCCGCCACGTCGAAGTCCTCGCTCTGGGCTTCGATTTCCGTCTCGCGCGCCAGCAGCATGAACGCATCGATGGCCGCCTCCATGTCACGCCCCGCGGCCTGGACGCGCGTGAGCGAGCGGCGCAAGGGTGCATCCAGGTCGTCGCGCGCCAGCACCATGTCGGTGGACAGGCGCACCACCGTCAGCGGTGTGCGCAACTCATGGCTGGCATCACGGGTGAAGTCGCGTTCCCGGCGGACAAACTCGTGCACCCGGCGATTCATGTCGATCAAGGCGCGCGACAGCCGGCGCACTTCCACGCCCGAGTCAGGGGGCAGCTTGGCCACGTCGCCGACGAAGGCTTCCGAATCGGTTGGGTCCCAGGTCTTGACGCGCGCGGCCAGCCAGGCCACCGGGACCACCAACCGCTTCGAGATGCGGTAGGTGAGCCAGGACATCAGCCACATCGTCACCAGCGCGAGCAGCAACGCCGGCAGGGCGACCAGCACGATCGCGCGTTTGAAATACAGCGAGCTGGAAGTCAGGTATAGCGTGCCTTCCGGCCGGCGCTCCACCCGCGCCGCGCCGCCCGGGATGGCGTGAACGCCTGCACTCAACGCCAGCAGATCGCCGGGCACGGCCTCGGTCGGCGCGCCCCCGGTCGGCACGAAGTAGCCGCGCAGCGTTGTGGCATACGGGAGTCGCGCGGCCGTGGGATTCTCGGCATGCGCCAACCAGAAACGCTGCGCTTCCACCGTCAGCCGCTGCTGCTGGAGGCGCTGGGTACCCCAGGTCGCGGCCAGCATGATGCCGGCCGCCAGCACGACGCTGCCCAGCAGCGCCTGTGCGATGAAGGTCCGCTTGATCCGGCGCGGCAGCCCCTGTGACGTCACCTGCCTCTCCGGTCGTCAGGCCGGCTGGGACACGTCCGCGACGCGATACCCGGCCGACTGCACGGTGTGCAGCAAGGGGTTGTCGAACGGTTTGTCGATGGTCTTGCGGAGGTTGTAGAGGTGGCTGCGCAGCGTGTCCGAGTCCGGCAGGCTGTTGCCCCAGATCTCGCGTTCGATCTCCTGCCGGCTGACCACCCGCGGCGACTCGCGCATCAGGATGGACAGCAGCTTCAGGCCGATCGGCGAGAGCTGCAGTTCCAGGCCACCGCGCGTCACCCGCAACGAGGTGGGGTCGAGTACCAGGTCACCGACCTTCAGCACCTCGCCGCCCACCTGGCGGCGCTCGCGGCGGATCAGGGCACGCAGGCGCGCCTCCAGCTCCTGCACGGCAAAGGGCTTGGTCAGGTAGTCGTCGGCACCGGCCGAGAGGCCGGTGAGCTTCTCTTCGAGCGTATCGCGCGATGTAAGCATCAGCACCGGTGTCGATTTGCGCGCTTCCTCACGCAGTCGCTTGCACACTTCCACGCCGTCCAGGCGGGGCAGCATCAGGTCCAGGACGATCACGTCGTAGCTGTTTTCCGCCGCCAGTCGGTAGCCGTCCAGGCCGTCCTGCGCGTAATCGACCTCAAAGCCGCGCCCCTCCAGGTACTCGCCGACCATCTCGGAAATGTTGCGGTTGTCCTCGACGATCAGCACCAGACCGCCGTCCTTCATGTTCTGCATGGATGAGCCCCAGTTCTTCAGTTTTGTGAAGGGTGCCGAGCCGCGTGTTGAGGGGATGTGAAGCCGTGCCGGCCGGAACTGACCGCTGGTTAAACTGGCGCACCGTCCCATCGATGCCTCCCATGCTCGAACGATTCCTTCCGGTCCTGCTGCTCATCGGGTCCAACGTCTTCATGACGTTCGCCTGGTACGGGCACCTGCGCTACAAGTCGTCCCCGCTGATGCTGGCCATCCTCGCCAGCTGGGGCATCGCCTTGTTCGAATACTGCCTGATGGTGCCGGCCAACCGCCTGGGTTCGATGATGTACTCGGCCCCGCAGCTCAAGGGCATGCAGGAGGTGATTACCCTGCTGGTGTTCGCCGGGTTCTCGTCGTGGTACCTGGAGCAGCCGCTGAAGTGGAACCACTGGGCCGGGTTCGGCCTGATCGTGGTCGCGGCCTGGCTGATCTTCCTGGAGTGAGTCGCCGCCGCGGCTACTCGTCGCGCTTGACGCGCTCCCAGTAAGCGTCCTGCTGGTCCAGCGACAAACTGGCCAGGCCACCGCACTCGGCCGCCGCCAACGCCTCCATCGCGCGGAAGCGGCGCTCGAACTTGAGGTTGGCGCGGCGCAGGGCGGCCCCGACGTCGACCTTGCCATGACGCGCGACGTTGGCCGCCACGAACAGCAGGTCACCCACTTCTTCCTCCAGGCGGTCGCGGGCATCGGGCTCGCCTGCAGCGACCGCCGCGAATTCGGCACGGACCTCGTCGATTTCCTCGTGCAACTTGGCCAGCACCGGGTCAATCCCGGGCCAGTCGAAACCGACCGTGGCCGCCCGCTTCTGCAGTTTCGCCGCACGCTGCCACTCGGGCAGGCCTCGAGCAATGCCGGCCAGGGCCGAGTCATCGCGATCGCCGCGTGCGGCGCGTTCCTGGCGCTTCTGCGCTTCCCACGCCGCCGTCTGCGCGTCGGCATCCTCCACGCTGGCACCTGCGAACACATGCGGATGGCGGCGGACCATCTTGTCGCTGATTGCCGCCACCACGCCGGCAAAGTCAAACGCGCCCTGTTCCTCGGCCATGCGTGCGTGGAACACCACCTGCAGCAGCAGGTCACCCAGCTCGTCGCGCAGGTCGGCGAGGTCGTTGCGGTCGATGGCGTCCGCCACTTCGTACGCTTCTTCGACCGTGTAGGGCGCGATGCTGGCGAAGGTCTGTTTCACGTCCCACGGGCAGCCACCCACGGGATCACGCAGGCGCGCCATGATGGCCAGCAGCCCCTCGATTCCGGACGGCAGGCCGATGGCTGCGGCAGCATCGGCAGGCGGCGACCCGGGCGCAGGCACTCCAACGGGGCCTTGGAGGACGGCCACGGATGCGGCGGCGTTCGAATCGCGCGCAGGCGCAACGGGATCGCGGTCAGCCATCCAGCCACTCCCGCCAAGGCAACCCGGTGTCGCCGATGGCGATGAAATCGCCGTTGAGCAGGGTATCGCGCTGGTTGTAGCGGAACGGGCGTCCCTGCGGGTCAAGCACCGCTCCGCCTGCGCCTTCCAGCACGCATTGGGCGGCGGCCGTGTCCCACTCGCTGGTGGGGCCGAAGCGCGGGTAGAGGTCCAGGCTGCCCTCGGCCACGCGGCAGAATTTCAACGAAGAGCCCAGCCCGATGGGCTCGACCGCGCCGCTGACGCTGGCCGCCATGCGCGTCATGAAGGCCTCCGTGCGCGCGTCGCGGTGTGAACGGCTGGCCGCCACGCGCAGCGGCGCCAATGCCGGGGCCCGCACGCGTAGGGCGGTGTCGCGGTCGCCATCGCGGCGGAACGCGCCCATCGCCGCGCTGCCGTGCCACAGGTCGCCTGTCACTGGCGCCTGCACCACGCCGAATACCGCCTCACCGTCGTCCACCAGCGCGATGTTCACCGTGAACTCGCCATTGCGCTTGATGAACTCGCGCGTGCCGTCCAACGGATCCACCACCCACAAACGCGTCCAGCCACGACGCAGCGCGGTCGGCACTTCATGCGCCGATTCCTCGGACAGCACGGGAATGTCCGGGGTCAGTGCCTGCAGGCCCGCGAGGATGCAGCGGTGCGCGGCCAGGTCGGCCGCGGTCAGCGGCGAGCGGTCATCCTTGTGCTGGATGGCGAATTCGCTGTCATACACGCCGAGGATGGCGACCGCCGCGTCGCGCGCGATGGCGATGACGCCCTCACGCAGTTCGGCCGGTATCTCACGGGAGAAAACGCTTGTCATGCGTGATGCCTCAGCCACTCGCGGGCGATGAACAGCGCCGCGATGCTGCGGCCTTCGGAAAAGTCTTCGCGCAGGATCAGCTCGTGCAACCGGTCGAGCTTCCACGGCACCTGCTCGAGCTCCTCCGGCTCGTCGCCCGGCAGGCGCTCGGGATACAGGTCGCGGGCCAGTACCAGATGCGCCTCGTGGCTCATGTAGGTCGGTGCCAGCGTCAGCGTTCGCAGGTGCACGAGCGAGCGGGCGCCGAAGCCGACTTCCTCCTTCAGCTCGCGGTTGGCGGCCTGCTCAGGGGCCTCGCCTTCGTCGATGCGCCCCTTGACCAGGCCAAGCTCGTAGCGGTGCATGCCTGCGGCGTATTCGCGCACCAGCAGGACGGTCTCATCGTCGAGCATGGGCACCACGACCACCGCGCCGTGACCCCGGCCGTGCAGGCGCTGGAACTGCCGCCGCTCGCCGTTGCTGAACTCCAGGTCCATGCGTTCCAGCCGGTAGGGGCCGGCATCGACTTCGGTGATCCCGTGGATGGTGGGCAGGCGGCGGCTCATGGGAAGCGCCCGACGTGCGCAGTCCAGTCCGTCGCGACGCGGCGCGCCGCGGCAACAAGGCCGATAATGTGCGGATGAGCGAGACCAATCACGATGCGCAGATGCTAGCAGACCCGGCCCGCGCGGCTGCGCTGGAGGAGGACGCCGCGCGCTGGCGCGAACGGGACCTGGCCGTGCTGTGGCACCCGTGCACGCAGATGCGCGAGCATCCGGGTACCCTGCCCCTGCTGCCCATTGCGCGCGGCGAGGGGGCCTGGCTCGTGGGGCGCGACGGGCGCCGCTACCTGGATGCCATTTCCAGCTGGTGGACCAACCTGTTCGGTCATGCGGAACCCCGCTTGGCCGCCGCCATCGCGACGCAGGCGCAGACGTTGGAGCACGTGATCCTGGCCGGCATCTCGCACGCCCCCGCGGTCACGCTGGCCGAGCGGCTGTTGGGCATTGCGCCACGGCAACCCGGTCGTGCGCCGCTGGCCAAGGTGTTCTACGCCGACAATGGTTCGGCCGGGGTGGAGGTGGCGCTGAAGATGGCGTTCCACTGGTTCCGCAATCGCGGCGACGAACGCCGCACGCGGTTCATTGCGCTGGAAAACGGCTACCACGGCGAAACCATCGGCGCGTTGTCGGTCGGTGACATCCCACTGTACCGCCGCGTGTACGCGCCGCTGCTGATGGAGGCGCTGTTCGCGCCTTCGCCCGACGCCTACCAGTGCGGGCCCGGTGAATCGCCCGCCGACCGCGCACGCCGCGCCGCCGACGCCCTGCGCGCGCTGCTGGAGCGGCACGCCGGTGAGGTGTGCGCGCTGATCCTGGAGCCACGACTGCAATGCGCCGGCGGCATGCGCATGCACGACCCGCTGTACCTCACCCTGGCGCGGGGGCTGTGCGATGAGTTCGGCGTGTTTCTGATCGCCGACGAGATCGCCACCGGGTTCGGTCGCACCGGCTCGATGTTTGCCTGCGAGCAGGCGCCCGCCGCCGATGCCGGTGGAGTCGCGGGCATCCAGCCCGATTTCCTGTGCCTGTCCAAGGGCCTGACCGGGGGCGCACTGCCCTTGGCGGCAGTCCTGACCACGGATGCGGTGTACGAAGGCTTTCTCGACGAGTCGCGCGAGCGCGCCTTCCTGCATTCGCATAGCTACACCGGCAATCCGCTTGCCTGTGCGGCGGCATTGGCCTCGCTGGACATCTTCGCGCAGGACGACGTTTTCGCCCGCAACCGCCAGACCGCGGCGGCGATGGCGCGGCATGCCGCCGCGTTCGTCGACCATCCGCATGTCGCCGACGTGCGCCAGGCGGGCATGGTCGTTGCGTTCGAGCTTTCCCGCGGTGGCAACCGCGCCACGCCCTTCGCGCCGGGCGCACGCGTGGGTTTGCATGCGTACCGCACCGCGCTGGACCATGGCGTGCTGCTGCGCCCGCTGGGGGACGTCCTGTACTGGATGCCGCCCTACTGCATTGACGAAGAGGCGCTGGCGCACCTGGCCACCACCACCCGCACGGCCATCGACCGTGCCATCGAGGATTCCCGCGCATGCGCCTGACCCGAGTCCACGTCGACCTGCCGCTGGCCGAGGGCCGGGAAATCGACCTGCCCGAAGGACCTGCCGGTCATCTTGGCCGCGTGCTGCGCCTGGGCGTGGGCGATGCGTGCGTGCTGTTCAACGGCGACGGGCATGACTACGACGCACGCGTCGTGGCCGCCGGCAAGCGCGACATGCGGGTGGCCATCGATGCCGCCCGACCGGTGGCGCGTGAGTCCCCCTTGTCGATCACGCTGCTGCAGGGCATTGCCCGCGGCGAAAAGATGGACCTGATCCTGCAGAAAGCGACCGAACTGGGAGTCAGCGCGATCCGCCCCCTGCATTCGCAGCGCAGCGAGGTGAAGCTGGACGAAGCGCGCGGGGCCAAGCGCCTTGCCCATTGGCAGTCGGTGGTGACGTCTGCGTGCGAGCAGAGCGGGCGGGCCGTCGTCCCCCTCGTGTCGGCGCCGGAACCGCTGCAAGCGGTGATCCACGGCCTGCCCGAAGGCGGAACGCGCCTGATCCTCGATCCCATGGCAACCGAAACCTTTGCCACGCTCTCGCAGGCCGAGGGATCGCCGGTGGTGCTGGCGGTCGGCCCCGAGGGCGGCTGGTCGCCCCAGGACCGGGAGCAACTGCTGGCCGGGGGCTTCTACGGGGTACGCCTGGGGCCGCGCATCCTGCGTACGGAAACCGCGGGGCTGGCGGCGATGGCCGCCCTGCAGAGCCGGTTCGGCGATCTGGGCTGACGTCGGATTGCCGCCATCCCCTGCGGGAGGAGCGGACGGCCGGGGCTCAGGCCGCCGTCGCCAGGGCCTGATTGATCAGGTGCTCGATGCCTTCCAGATCCGGGACCAGCGCGGCATCTTCGTTCAGGTGCACGCGTGCCTGGACCCCTGACGGCAGGCCGTCCTGGTCGGCGTCGGCGGACAGCGCCGATGGCGCCACCGTCACCAGGCGTGGGAAGCCCTGGGTCAACAGCGCGAAGTACGGGGCGCGCGGGTTGCCGCCCATGGCCTTGAGCACGACCACCTTGGCGCCCAACTCGGCGTTTTCACGGGCGATGCCGGCCATATCGGCAAAGGCCACCAGCGGCAACTGCCAGCCACGCCAGCGCATGCGGCCCAGCAACCATTCCGGCGCGCCGTCCACCGGTTCGGGCTGTGCGTAGGACAACACCTCGGCGATGGTGGCGTTGGGCAGCAGCAAGCGGCCGCCGGCGGTCTGGATCAGCACGCCACGGATGTCATTCTGCGGAGAAGTCGGCACTTGGCTCATGTCAGGCTCCGTCACGCACGGTCTGCGCCGTGCGGAGGGGATGGCGGGCACCGGAGGCCCGTCGGAATTCGTGGTTGGGCGTACGCATGCTCAGCGACCCGGCTGCCAGTGGGCCGACAGGCGTGCGCCCATTTCGCCCGGTTTGGCGGCGACTCCGCCGCGCGCCACCAGTTCGGTTGGCGCTGCGGCGTCGTAGCAGCCGTCGGCGCTCTGGCCGATGACCAGGCCGCCGCCCAAGCCAAAACTGAGCGCCGCATCGACGCACGCGGGATCGCTGCCGCTGAGCAACAGCACTGCGCTGTCCGCGGCAGGCAACGCAGCAAGGATGTCAGTGCCGCCTTCGCTGAAGACCAGTCCAGTGCCGGTATCGTGGACGCCGACGGCCTCGGGCAGGATGTAGATCGTTGCCTGCGCCACGGCCTGGCCGGGCTCGGCCAAGCGGACGGGCAGCGGGGTGGCGCGCTGCATCTGCGCGACCAGGCGGTCGTACCGCGCGCCGTCAAGGCGCTGCTGCACCAGCACCGGGCGGTCAAAGTCCGGCGGCAGGCTTCCCAGCAACTGGCGTACCGCGTCCGGGCCACCGATGCCGGCAAGCACCAGCACCGCGCCGTTTCGCTTCTCGGGGACACGCGCCGGGGCGTCGTCGACCAGGCTCATCGTCGCGATGCGCAACTCCAGCGATGCCAGATCGTTCTTGAATTGTTCTTCCTGGGACAGCGGCTCGGCATTGTCGCCGGTTGCGGCCCCCTGCTCGTCCCAAGCGCCGCTCAAGGCAGGCACGTCGGCGCTGTCGCTGGTTTCCGCCATGACCGGGTCGAAGGGATTGAACGCCACCGGCGCAAGGGAGGGCGGTTCCGCCACGACCTCGATGTCTGCCGGGGGTGCTGCTTCGATCGATGCCTCCGCCGATTCCAACGGAGGCAGCACGAGATCGTCCATGCTGAGTTCGGGCAGCCGGACGTCGGAGGCCTCGGCCACTGCTGCTGCCTCCGGCCCGGGATCCAACGTCCACGCCAGCGATCCCGCCAAGGAGACTGGTGCCGCGACGGCGGGAAACTCGAGTTCGATCTCGGGTGCGATCGCGGCGACGGCCGGCGCTTCCTCGCCGGGCGCTTCCATGGTGAGCGCGTCCTCGCTGGGCGCTTCCATCGTGAGCGCGTCGGGCGTGGCGACTGGCAACGTACTTGCCTCGACCGGCGGCGGCGCGAACTCTTGCGCCGGAACGGTCCCTGCCCCGGCGCCGGCCCCGCCCGCGGGCGGCAGGACGTTGCCGTGCCCCTGGAGCTTGGCCAGCAGGTGGCGCTGCCAGCGCGCCGCGTCCCAGCCTTCACGCGAGACGACCAGCGCCGCCTCTTCGAAGATCACGTCGACCGACGGAGCATCGAGCGCGGCCTCAAGGCGTTCCAGCGCGTCTTCGGTGGGCGGATCCAACGCAACCAGCAGCGTATCGGGCCGCGCGTCCAGAACCATCGCCGCCTCGACCTGGGTGGGGTCCGCCTTCAGCACGATGTCCACGCCTGCGCCGGACAGCACCTCGACCAGGCGCGCTTCGGCGGCGCCCGGGCGTGCGAGCAGGGCGACGCGCTTGGCGTTACTGGCCATGGTGGGCGGTTTCCCCCAGTAGTTCAAAGACGTTGCGCAGCAGCTCAGGCTCCTGGTACGGCTTGCCGAGGTAACGGTTGACGCCAATTTCGAACGCACGCTCGCGGTGCTTCTCGCCGGTACGCGAGGTGATCATGATGATCGGCACGTCACACAGGCGCGGGTCGGCCTTCATCGCCGTGGCCAGTTCATAGCCATCCATGCGCGGCATCTCGATGTCGAGCAGCATCAGGTCGGGCACGACTTCCGCCATGCGCTCCAACGCGTCCAGGCCGTCCTTCGCGGTCGCGACCTCGAGGTTGTTGCGCTCGAGCACGCGGCCGGTGACCTTGCGCATGGTGACCGAGTCGTCGACCACCATGACCAGCGGCACGCGCCGATGCTCGACACTGACGGGTGCGGGCAGGACGTCGCGCGGCATCACCGACTGGCGACGCACCAGCGGCGCCACGTCGAGGATCACCACGACACTGCCGTCACCCATGACGGTGGCGCCGAAGATGCCCGGGATGGACGCGACCTGCGGCCCCACCGGTTTCACCACGATTTCTCGGTTGCCCACGATCTGGTCGACCGTGACCGCCGCACGCAGTTCACCGGAGCGCACCAGCAACAGCGGCATCTGGAGGTGGCCTTCGGCCTTGGCCGCGGCATGCCCGACCAGATGGCCGAGGTCGTGGATGGCGTAGTCCTCGCCGCCGTAGCGGTAGTTCAGGTCGTCACCCACGAGCTGCTCGCGTGCCACGCGACCGACACCGCGGACCGATGCAATCGGCACCGCAAAGGTGGTTTCGCCGATCTTGACGAACACCGCCTGCGTGACTGCCAGCGTCTGCGGCAAACGCAGGGTGAAATTGACGCCCTGGCCGGGGCTGGAGTGGATGTCGAGCGTGCCACCCAGCTGGCGGACTTCGCTGGCAACCACGTCCATGCCGACACCGCGGCCCGCGAGGCGGCTGACCTCGGTGGCGGTGGAGAAGCCTGGCTCCAGGATCAACTGGTCGAGATCGGTATCCGCCAGGACCGCATCGCTGCGAACCAGGCCACGTTCCTCGCCGCGCTGCCGGATGGCCGCACGGTCCAGACCGCGACCGTCGTCGGACACCTCGATCACGACTTCCGAACCTTCGCGACGCAGCGCGATGCGGATCGTGCCCTCTTCGGTCTTGCCGGCCTTGCGGCGCTCGTCCGGCGCTTCCAGGCCATGCGCGACCGAGTTGCGGAGCATGTGCTCCAGCGGCGCAGTCATGCGTTCCAGCACGTTGCGGTCGAGTTCGCCCTGGGTGCCTTCGAGCTTGAGCTGGACCTGTTTGCCCAGTTCGCCGGAGGCCTGGCGGACCACGCGGCGCAGACGCGGCAGCAGGCCGTCGAACGGCACCATGCGGGTGCGCATCAGGCCTTCCTGCAACTCCGAGCTGACGCGCGACTGCTGCAGCAGCAGGGTTTCGTACTGGCGCGTCAGGTCATCCAGCGTCACCTGCAAGCTGGTCTGGTCGGCAGCCGACTCGGCCAGCGCACGCGAGAGCTGCTGCAGCGTGGAGAAGCGGTCCAGCTCCAGCGGGTCGAACGTGGCGTCGGCGGTGTCCTCGCGCTGGTAACGCGCGACGATCTGGGCCTCGGTCTCGATCTCCAGGCGGCGCAACTGGTCGCGGACGCGCAGGTTGGTCTGTTCCATTTCCGCGATGGCGCCGCGGAATGCACCCAACTGCTGCTCCAGGCGGGCGCGGTAGATCGCGACTTCACCGGCGTAGTTGACCAGTCGGTCGAGCAGGTCGGCACGGATGCGCACCTGCTCCTGCGGCGCGCGCACGCCGATATCCTCGTCGTCCAGTGCGACCGTATCGCTGATCGGCGCCGACAACGGCTTGAGGGCAGCCACCAGCGACTGCGGCGCTTCCAGCACCTCGGGCTGTCGCGGAATGGTTGGTTCCGCCGCCACCGCAGAGGGGGTCGCCTTGGGCACCGGAGCGAAGGACGGCTGTTCGCCGCGCGCCCGGGATTCGAACTCGGCAATCAGCGCGGCGGGCATGGCAATCGCGCGGCGTTCGCCGACGCGGGTGATCATGGTGTGCAGGCGGTCGAAACCGCGCTCCAACAGCGGCACGCCGTCGCGGCCCAGTTCACGGCGGTTCTCGACGACCGCCTCGAGCAGCGACTCCATGACGTGGCCAAGCTCGCCCACGGCCATGATGCCGGCCATGCGCGCGCCACCCTTGAGGGTGTGCAGGTCGCGCTGGAGGCCGACCAGCGCATCGCGGTCGTTCGGCTCCTCGCGCAACTGCGCCAGCAGGGCGTCGGAATGGTCGAGCAGGTCCACGCCCTCTTCAACGAAAATGTCGACGAGCTCCGGGTCCAGATCGGTGAGGTCAAGCGCCTCGTCCGGGTCCTGCGCTTCGACCACTGCGGCCGCCAAGAGGGCGGCCACGGCCGGCTCAGGCGACGCCTCGACGGTGGCAGTGTCTTCCGTTACCGCCTCCGCTGGGGCTTCGGCTGCCTCGTCGGCCTCCGGCTCCGGCTCCGGCTCGCCCAGCGCGACAGGCGCCTCGGCGGCGGCGTGGGCAAGTTGCGCGGCTTCCGCCTTCTGGCGCTCCTCTTCGGCGTAATGCGCCTCGAGTCGTGCGTATTCGGCTTCTTCTTCTGCAGCGATGCGTTCGGCTTCGAGGCGCTCGGATTCGAGACGTTCGGCCTCGAGACGTTCGGTCTCAAGACGCTCAGCTTCGAGACGCTCAGCCTCGAGACGCTCAGCTTCAAGACGTTCGGTTTCGAGACGCTCGACTTCGAGTCCCTGGGCTTCGAAGCGTTCCGCCTCAAGACGCTCCGCTTCGAGGCGTTCGGCTTCGAGACGCTCGGCCTCCAGACGGTCAGCCTCGAAACGCTCTGCTTCGAGCCGTTCGGCTTCGAGACGTTCGGCTTCGAGACGTTCGGCTTCGAGACGTTCGGCTTCGAGACGCTCAGCCTCAAGACGCTCAGCTTCGAGACGCTCGGCTTCGAGACGCTCGGACTCGAGACGTTCGGCCTCAAGACGTTCGGCCTCAAGACGCTCAGCTTCGAGGCGTTCGGCTTCGAGACGTTCGGCCTCAAGACGCTCAGCTTCGAGGCGTTCGGCGTCGAGACGTTCGGCCTCAAGACGCTCAGCTTCGAAGCGTTCGGCTTCGAGACGTTCGGCTTCGAGACGTTCGGCCTCGAGACGCTCGGCCTCGGCGCCTTCGGCGTCGAGCGGTTCGACTTCGAGACGCGCGAACTCCTGCGGTTCAACGTCCGAGACCGATTCTTCGCCGATGAAGGCCGACAGGTCCAGCGGACCCACGGGCACCTCACCTTCAAATGCGGCTTCAGCCAGGCTTTCTTCCGGCTCCTCGAACCCGAAGGGACGAGTGGCTTCCGGGAGCGTATCGCGCAGCGCCGCCACGCGGTCGGCCAGCCCCTCAAACAGGGGAACGCGTGGCGATTCGACCTGCAGCAGCGCCATCGTGCACTCGATCGCCTCGGCCACGTCCGCCATCACCGCCACGCCTTCCTCGGTGGGGGCAAGGCGCGCCGCCAGCAGGCGTTTCACATACGCTTCGGCAGGCGACGTGATGCCGGTGATCACCGGCACTTCGGTCATTGCGAATGCGCCGTTCAACGTGTGAATCGCGCGCTGCAATGCGTCGTCGGCCATGTTGCGTTCGGGAACCTGCGCGTCCAGCCAGCGACGGATGGTGGCCAGGTGGCCACCCACCTCGATGCCGAGGATCTCCAGCAGCACCGCGTCGACCGACGCCGGCACGCTGGGTTCCATTTCGGCCGCAGGCACGGACTCTTCGAGCGGTAGCGACTCTTCGACCGGCGGCACCACTTCGGCCGCCTCTTCCATGAGCGCTTCCGCCACCGCCTCGGGCTCGACGGCCGCTGGCGTTTCCGGAGCCGCAATCTGGGTCGGCGCCGGACGCTCGACATACATCGATTCGTCGCCCGCGGCGAGGCGATCGGCATGCGCTTCCATACCCGCCAGGTCCGCCGTGATCGCGCCCTGGCCGGCCAGCGCCGCATACAACTGCGGCAGCACGGCATGCGTGCGAACGACCAGATCGATCACCGGCGAGGTCGCCGGCCGCGTGCCGTCCAGCACGCGATTGAGCATGTTCTCGATCTTCCAGCTGAACTCGCCCAAGGTCTTGGCGCCGACCAGTCGGCCGCTGCCCTTGAGGGTGTGGAAGACGCGGCGGATCGGACGCAGGAGTTCGGCATTGTCCGGCGCGGACTGCCATGCGGGCAGCAGCGAGTCGAGGTTGGTGATCTCCTCGCTCAGTTCCTCGAGGAAGACCTCGCGGATGTCATCATCGATGTCATCGCTGTGCTCGAATCCGCCCGCCGGGGCGGATACCGGCACCGGCGAGGGTGTGACGGCCGCGACCGGCGCGGCCTCCACCCGGACTTCGGGCGGCGGCGCCAGCGCCGGTGCCGGCTCGACCGGCTCGATCGCATGAAGCGCCACCGGTTCGATGACCGGCTCCGGCAAACCGACTTCGGCAACCGGGGCTGCCTCGGCCACCGTCTCTGCGGGCACCGGCCAATAGCCCAGCGTTTCCAGGCTCAGGCGGGCAATGTCGAGGATACGGTCGCGATGCGGCCGCTGCTCGCGCAGCGCCTCCAGGTAGTACTCGACGCTGGCCAAGGCATCGGCCAGCGTGTCGAGCTGCTGGCCGTTGGGCACGCGTCGCCGGCCGAGCAATTCGGTCTCGGTGTAGGCCCGGATCGCCCGCAGGAACTCCGCGGGCTGATCGAGATCGAGCATGCGCAGCGCCCCGCCCACTTCCTCCAGCAGGCGCGGCACTTCCACCAGTTCGGCGTGGTCCCAGTTGGTCTCGACAAACGCGACGAAGGCCTGGCGGGCGTCGCCAAAATTGGCGATTGCCTCGCGCACGACCACTTCCAGCACGCGGCGGGCCTCATTGGCCAACAGGTCCTCGTCACTGCGGTCATCAGGCAGGCCGAGGCGGCTGACCTGCTCGTCCAGCGAGGCATCCACGTACAGCAGCGCGCCTGCAACATCCAGCAGCGCGGTCTCGTCGGCCGTTCGCTGGCCGGACACGATTTCGTGCATCGCGTCGCGCTGTTGTTGCACGACGCCACGCGCCACGCCCAGCCCCATGAGGCCCAGGGTGTCGCTGACGCGACCGAGCGCCTCGACCTGGGGCCGGAGCTCGCTGATGTCGGTCTTGCCGGTACGCAAATGCAGGTCAAGGGCATCCTTGACCCGCATCAGGTCTTCCTTGATCGCTGCCGACACGGTGTCCAGCAGGGCGCGATTGCGACCGCTGAGGCTGCCACGGGCGTGCTCGATCTCGGTTTCCGTCGGCAGCTGCGCGTTCAGGTCGAACGTGCGGCGCAGATCGTCCAGGGCCGGGTGCGCCGCGCCGTGATGGGCGACGTGGTAAAGCAACTGGCGCGTGGGTTCGGCGGCGGCATCTTCGCGCGGCGCGCCGAAACCATCACCCTCCAACATCGTGCGCGCTTCGCGCTCGACGCCGGCGAAGGCCTGGCGCAACGCCACGGTGGGCTGCAGCGCACCGTCACGCAGCGCCTGCGCCACGGACAATGCCACCCAGAGCATGCGGCGCAAGGGCTCGATCACCACATCGGTCAGCAGGCCTTCGACGGCTGCGGCGAGCTGGGCGGAATCGGCAGGCGCGTCCTCCTCCGGCCAGCGCGCCAATGCGTCACGCAGGGCGCCCAACTGAGGCTTGGCGGCCTGTGGCGACCCGGTCGCTGCGGTAGGGGCCGGCACGTTTTCCGGCAACGGGCGATCCAGGTCCGGCGAGAACAGCACGCTTTCGTTCAACCCCGGCTCGCCGCGGGTTGCGCGCAGCTCATTGAGCAGCGGCAGCAGCACGATCGGGATGTCGCGATGGCCACCCTGCAGGCGCTCCAGGTAATCCGGCAACTGCACCGCGCCGCGCATTAGCACGGCACAGGCCTCGTCGCGGTCGGCCACGTCGCCGCGCATCAGCGCGAGCGACAGGCGTTCCATCTCCTCGGCGACCATGGCCGGGGCATACAACTCCACCATGCGCAGCGTGCCGTGCACCTGGTGCAGGTGGGCCGCGCATTCCTTCATCCGGCTGGCGTCACCCGGCGACTCGGCGAAGGCCTCGATGGCCTCGCGCGCGTGTCGCATGGTTTCGTCCAGCTCCGGCTTGATCCAACCCAGCGTGGTGGTGTCGATCGCGTCACGCATCACGGTCATCGCACCCCCAACGTGCGGCCGGGGCCGCGCCACAGGGGGCGGCGGCATTCCTGGCTAATCATCCTCGGCCTCGACATGTACTGCTGCCCTTCTTCGTCAGGCCGGCAGCTTGAAGTCGGCGACCGAGCGGCGGAGGTCGGCGGCGAGCTGTGCCAGGTTGCCAATCGACTGCGCCGTCTGGCTCGCACCCTGCGAGGTCTGCGCGGTAATCGACTGGATGGTGTTCATCGTCGCGGTGATGTTCGATGCCGCGCTGGACTGCTGCTGCGCCGCGCTCGAGATGCCCTGAATCAGGCCCGACAGGTCGGACGACACCTTTTCGATCTCGCCCAGCGCGGTACCCGCGTCCTCGGCCAGTCGTGCACCGGCGACCACTTCAGAGGTCGTCTGCTCCATCGAGGACACCGCTTCGTTGGTATCGCTCTGAATGGTCTGCACCAGCGTTTCGATTCGCTTGGTCGCGTTGGACGCGCGTTCTGCGAGTCGCTGCACTTCGTCGGCCACCACCGCGAACCCGCGGCCCGCCTCACCGGCCGAGGCCGCCTGAATTGCTGCGTTCAGCGCCAGGATGTTGGTCTGTTCCGAGATGTCGTTGATCAGTTCCACGATCGAGCCGATTTCCTGCGACGACTCACCCAGTCGCTTGATTCGCTTCGAGGTTTCCTGGATCTGGTCGCGGATGCTGTCCATGCCGGCGATCGTCTGGCGCACCACGCCCGCGCCCTTGGTCGCGATCTGCACCGAGCGCTGCGCCACTTCCGCCGATTCGGAGGAGTTGCGCGACACCTGGTTGATGCTCGCCGCGATCTCGTTGATGCGGTCGGAGGCCGAGCTGATCTCCTGCGCCTGGTGCTCCGCGGCCTCGGCCAGGTGCATGGCGGTGGCCTGTGTTTCCTGTGCGCTGGACGCCACCTGCACCGAGGTGTCGGTAATGGTCTGCACCAGGCTGCGCAGCTGCTCCACGGCGAAGTTGATCGAGTCCGCGATCGCGCCGGTCATGTCCTCGGTCACGGTCGCCTTCACGGTCAGGTCGCCCTCTGCGAGCGAACCCATTTCGTCCAGCAGGCGCATGATCGCCTCCTGGTTGCGGTCGTTCAGTTCCTTGGTGGTTTCGTAACGTTGCTTCTGCGCGGCGTTCAACGACCACAGCAAGCCGGCGATAGCGAGCAGGGCCACGAGACCCGACAGGATCGAGACCCAGATGTTGCCGAGAATGCTGGTGTCCTTCAGCGAGCCGAAGGCCGTGAAGGCATCGAACAGGTTGCGGCTGTCGTTGAGCAGCTTGCCCGAACCCGCCGTCAGCGCGGCCGCAGAGGACTGCGCGGCGAACAGGTTGCTGGAGTTGCCGAGGATCGCGTCGACGTCCGTCTTCATCTTCTTCCAGCGGGCCTCGGCGCGCGCGAGGGCCGCCAATGCGCCACCGTTGGAAAGCGCCGTCACGCCCGCCGCCTGGTCACCCCGACGCAGACCGGTAAGCACGTTGTCGAACACGGTGGCGTTGCGGCGCAGCGCATCACCCGCGCGGGCCGCGCCCGTGCCACCGGCGCGGATTTCGGTGATGCTTCCGGCCATCGCCGAGGACAACACCACCTGGCGCAGGGCCAGGTACACCTGGGACGACGGCGAGCCACTGGCCGACATCGCGCGGACCAGTTCGTCAAGTTCGGCCTGCAGCGACGACACTTCGCTGGCGAAGCTGGTCGCGTTGCCGGCCAGGCCCAACAGCGCCTTTTCCGACGCGATCACCTGGTCGGCGCTCTTACCCAGCGGCGTCCACGTATCGGTCACGTTCTTGATCGGCCCCGACACACCTGCGGTGGAGCCGAAGTTGGCGTTCAGGCGCTGGACGTCTTCGTCGATCTTCGCCTTCGTACCCTTGAACTCGGAAAACGCCGCGGCGTCACCGGAGACGGCTTCGCGGCCCTGGTTGGCGAGCTGTTGCGACAGCACCTGCAGGTTTGATGCGGCCGAACTGGCGCCACCCAGGCGGGCGGCCTTCCAGGTCGCGTAACCGGTGTTCGCACCGAAGACCAGCAGCGAGATGCCCAGCACGGTCAACCAGGTGTTGACGCCCAGGCTGCGGGCCTTGCCGGCGACGGTGTTCATGTTAGTGCTCATCGTTCAACCTCGAAGTGTCGCGGTGCGGTCAAGCCGCGGCTTGTCTGAATTCGGGCGTGCGGGCCAGCCGGTCCAGGCTGAAGACGCCCCATGCGTGTTGGTCCAGGCGGTAGCTGCGGTCGACGAAATGGCCGTACCGCCCCTCCGCCAGTTGCCCGGCGACGGCATCGTCCTCGGGCAGCAACTGCTCCTCGTTGAAGCTGCGCTGGCCGAACAGTTCGTCGATGAGCACGGCCACGTCGCCGCCGGTCTGGCGCACCAGCAGGATGCGCTGGCTCTCGTGCAGCACGGTGCGCTCGCCTTCGAGGAACTGCTTGAGGTCGACGACGGGCAGCAGGCTGCCGCGCACGTTGGCGACGCCCAGCATCCACGGCTGGGCGCCCGGCACGGGCGTGACCGGTGGCATGGGCAGGATTTCGCGCACCTCGTCAAAACCCGAGGCCAGGCGGCGAGACCCTATCCGGAAGCCGACGCCGCGCCACAGGCCCGGCGCATCCAACTGCTCCGGAAGGCCAACTACGTGGACGAGGCTGCGCTGCTCGTAGTCCGCCAGGATGTCAAAAGGTACGCGCCCCATCTCACCCCCCCAGCAGGGCGTTGATCCGGGCCACCAGTTCGTCCTCGCGCGGCGGTTTGACGATGTAGTCCTTGGCTCCCTGCCGCAGTCCCCAGGCCTTGTCCGTCTCCATGCCCTTGGTGCTGACGATCAGCACGGGAATGGAGCGGGTGTCGGCGTCCCGCGACAGGGCGCGGGTGGCCTGGAAGCCGTTCATGCCCGGCAGGACCACGTCCATGAGGACCAGGTCCGGCTTTTCGCGACGGCAGACTTCGATGCCGTCTTCGGCGCTGCCGGACGAGAGCACGTCGTGCCCGTTCCGCTCCAGCAACTGGGTAAGGACCGCCGTATCGGTCGGCGAGTCCTCGATGAGAAGAATACGTGCCATTGGATGCCTTACCCCCCGGTCAGGCGTTGACGTGCGTGCGGATCGCGCCAAGGAGTTCCTCGCGCGTGAATGGCTTGGTCAGGTACTGCTCGGAGCCGACGATGCGACCACGGGCCTTGTCGAAAAGCCCATCCTTGGACGACAGCATGATGACCGGCGTCGACTTGAACAGCTGGTTGTTCTTGATCAGCGCACAGGTCTGGTAGCCATCCAGTCGCGGCATCATGATGTCCACGAAGATGATCTGCGGCTGCTGGTCGGCGATCTTGGCCAGCGCCTCGAACCCGTCGGTGGCGGTGACGACTTCGCAACCTTCGCGCTTGAGCAAAGTCTCGGCGGTACGCCGGATGGTCTTGGAGTCATCGATGACCATGACCCTCAGCCCCTCAAGGGTGCCGCTGCGCGCCTCGTCTTGCATTCTCTTTCCCCAAACGTGGGCACCGTTATGCGTCGGCACCTCACCAAGGCTCCTTTATTCCCTGCCGGGCGCGCAGTGTCAAGCACGCTTCCCCTGAGGTTTGACTGAATGCCGGAAACGGACACAGTCGCCGCCACCCCGCCTGCTAACATCGACGCCACCACCCCCGCACGCGCTGCCCATGCCGCTGGATATCGTCGTAGTGATGGATCCGATCGGATCCATCAAGATCGTCAAGGACTCCACCTTCGCCATGCTGCTGGAAGGCCAGCGGCGTGGTCATCGCCTCCACTACGTCATCCCCGGGGGCCTGTTCCTGCGTGACGGCGTGGCGCATGCGCACACCGCGGCCCTGACCGTACGGGACGACCCGGGAAACTGGTTCGAACTGGGACAGCCGTCACACCTTGAGCTGGGCCCGGGGCACGTGGTGCTGATGCGCAAGGACCCGCCGGTCGATGCGTCCTATCTGCATGACACGCAGATCCTGGGGCTGGCCCAGCGCGCCGGGGCCCTGGTGGTGAACGACCCGCAGGGCCTGCGCGACATGAACGAGAAGTTGACCGCGCTGGAATTTCCGCAGTGCTGTCCGCCCACCCTGGTCAGCCGCGATGCCGCCGCGATCAAGGCCTTCATTGCCGAGCACGGCGATGCCGTGCTCAAGACCCTCGATGGCATGGGCGGGCGGTCGATCTTCCGCGCCCGCGCGGGCGACCCCAATACCAACGTGATCCTGGAGACGCTGACCGAAGGCGGACGCCACCTGGCCATGGCCCAGCGCTACATCCCGGAAATCACCGCCGGTGACAAGCGCATCCTGCTGGTGGACGGCGTGCCGGTGGACTACTGCCTGGCCCGCATTCCGCAGGGCGACGAATTCCGCGGCAACCTGGCCGCCGGTGGCCGCGGCGAAGGGCGTCCGTTGACCGAACGCGACCGCTGGATCGCGGCGCAGGTCGGTCCGGAAATGAAGCGTCGAGGGATGCTGTTCGTGGGGCTGGACGTGATCGGCGATTACCTGACCGAGGTTAACGTCACCAGCCCGACCTGCATTCGCGAACTGGACGCCCAGTTTGGCCTGAACATTGCCGGACAGCTGTTCGACGCCATCGAGTCGCGTCTGGCATGAGCTGGGCCGGGCCGGCGCCGGAGCGACGGGGGCAGGCATGGCGGCCGTGATGCCCACGCCGGGTATTGGCGAGAACCAGCGGCTGGGCGCCACCATGACGCTGTCCCTGCTGGTGCACGGGCTGGTGGTACTGGGGTTTGGGTTCGCGCTGGAAAGCGCGGCCCCTGTGGTGCCTACGCTGGACGTGATCCTGACCCAGACCACGTCCGCGTTGACGTCGCAGCAGGCGGACTTCCTGGCCCAGGCCAGCCACCAGGGCGGCGGCGAACACGACAAGGCCAGCCGTCCACGCGACGATCAGACCGGCCCCATCGCGCAGGTGCAGCCAGGCGTGGCGCCGCGCCAGCTGCGCGCACAGGCGCCCAGCCCCCAGCCAGCCCCCCGGGAACGGGTGGTGAGCAGCAATGCCGGCGAGTCCACGGTGGCGACCGCACGCGCCACACCGTCGCCCAGTGAGATTCCGCTGCCGAGGGGCCAGGAGAAGATCGAGCGCGACATGGCCATGGCCCGGTTGGCCGCGGAAATTCACCTGCGTTCGGAACGCTATGCCAAGCGGCCCAAGCGCAAGTTCGTGTCGGCCAGCACGCAGGAATACGCCTGGGCCGGCTACCTGGTGGACTGGGTGAAGCGGGTGGAACGGGTGGGCAACCTCAATTATCCGGACGAGGCACGGCGCCGGCGCCTGTCAGGCCAGGTGGTGATCAGCGTGGCGATCCGCCGCAACGGCACGGTGGAGCGGGCCGAGATCGTGCAGAGCAGCGGCGTGCCCCTGCTGGATGCCTCCGCCCTGCGCATTGCACGGTTGGCGGAGCCATACCCACCCCTGCCCAAGACCGACGAAGACCCGGACATCCTGCACGTCACCCGCACCTGGCTGTTCCTGCCGGCGGGCGAACTGGTGGACGACTGAGCCGCCGCACGGGCGAGACTGGGCCGTGACCTCAGCGATGGGCTGACGGCCCGGACACCGGACAAGCTTTGGAAAGACGGAGCCCTTGGCAGCCCAGCCCCTTGGACGGCTCAACCCTTGGACAGCTCAGCCCTTAGACGCTCTCAGCGCCTGCTGTTCGGCGATGGTGAGCGCGACGTTGTTGCGCAGGTAGGCGGGCTCCACCCGCTCCGGGGCGACGGCTTCGCCGCGGGCGCACGCCAGCACGGCGAGCCGGGCCACGTCGCCCGCCCGGGGCAGGGCCTCCGGGTCCACGGTGGCCAGGCGGCCGCCCAGCCGTTGGCGCAGCGCGCCGTCCACCGCGGAAAAGCCGGTGCCCACGCCGTGCCAATCCGCGGCGTCACCATCCAGGACAAACGCCGAGGGGTCGCCCACGGCCTCCACCGAGCACGCCACCAACTCGCCGTCACGGCGCTCGAAGGCCGCCGTGTACACCTCACCCATTCGCGCGTCGATCGCGGCCAACACGCGGGGCCCGGACGCCTGGAGTGCCAGGGCGGCCAAGGTGGAAACCGGCACCAGCGGGCGATCGAGCGCGAGCGCCACGCCCTGCGCCAGCGCGATGGCCAAGCGCACGCCCGTGAAAGCCCCCGGGCCACGGCCCAGAGCCACGGCATCGAGTTGGCTGCGGGCCAACCCCGCATCGGCCAGCAACTCGCCCGCCCACGGCAGCGCCAGTTCCGCATGCCGCCGGGGCGCAACGGCGAACCGTTCGCGCACCTCGCCGTCCACCCACAACGCCACCGAGCAGGCCTCGGTGGCAAGTTCGAAGGCGAGCAGCTTCATGCAGCGGGCGCGGCGTTGGGCCGCGGGGCGAAGGGGCAATGGCAAGGGCCGGTCATGCGGGCATTCTACCTGCACGCGGCAGGCGGCCGATCCGACGGCGGGCCGGCCTGCGGGGCCGGGATCCGTTTCCACTCCCTACGCTTCCAGCTACGCGGACGGCGCCACCGAGGGCGGCGGCACCGCAAAGAATGCCGCGACATCCTCGACACGGCGGGTCTTGGGCAGCGGCGGGAGCGAGTCGAGGAACAGCCGCCCGTAGCTGCGACCCAGGATGCGTGGATCGCACAGGACCAGCACCCCTCGATCGGACTCGCTGCGGATCAACCGGCCGGCCCCCTGCTTGAGCGCGATCACCGCCTGCGGCAATTGCTCGTCGCGGAACGGGTTGCCGCCGCGGCGGCGCACCGATTCCAGCCGCGCCTCGAACACCGGGTCATCGGGCGCGCCGAAGGGCAGCTTGTCGATGACCACGACGCTGAGCGCATCCCCGGCCACATCCACGCCCTCGCGGAAGCTGGCGGCGCCCAGCAGCACGCCATTGCCCGATTCGCGAAAACGCTCGAGCAGCACGCCGCGCGGCGCATCGCCCTGCACGAACAGCGGCCAGGGGCCGTCCCGCAGCAACTCGGCCACCTCGCGCAGGGCACGGTGCGAGGCGAACAACACGAAGGCGCGGCCATTGGAGGCTTCGAGCACCGGGCGGATCGCGGCCGCCATGGCCTCGCTGTAGTTGCGCGCCATCGGGTCTGGCAGGCCGCGCGGCAGGTAGCACAGCGCCTGCCGGGGCCAATCGAACGGACTGGGAGCGAGCAGCGTCGGCGTGCGCGCGACGCTGAGCCCGAGCTTGATCGCGAAGTGCTCGAAGCGCCCGGCGACGGCCAACGTGGCCGAAGTGAACACCCAGGCCGCCTGCGACTGGGCCCGGTGCTTCGCCAACGGTCCGGCTACGTCCAGCGGCGTGCGGCTGAGGCGGAATCCCTTGGCCGTCAATTCATACCAGCGGACGCTGTCGCCGTCGTCCTCGGCGTCCTCATCGGCGCGTTCGCGTCCAGTCACGTCAGCAGGTGCCGCTGGGTCATCGCCCCGGACGGCCTCGTCCCCGGCCGCTTCACCGCCAGCCTTCGAGAGTGACGTCTCCGCGTCCGCGTGCCCGGCACCCGACCCGATGCATTCGTCTGCCGAGAACTCCTCGTCACCTGACGCCTCCGGCGCCAACGACCGCCAGCGTCGAAGCCGCAACTCGAATTCCTTGGCGCGCGCCGTGCAACTGTCGAGGCCAGGCGCGCTCTCGCGCACGGGCAGCAGTGCCGCATGCAGGGTGCCCAGCGCCTGCTCCAGCGCCGCCAACGCCTCTTCGACGGCCGTCACTTCGGCGGCACGGCGGCGGGTGGCGCGCACCGGCAGGTCGTCCATCGCCGCACGCAGGGCTCGCACGGCCTGTTCCAGGCCTCGGGCGGGCTCCTGCACCACCGCCAGCGCGCCCGGCGAGGTCTTGCACTCGGTGACCGCGTCGCGTGCCAGTTCGACCAGGGGCCGTGCGCTCAGCGACTCGCCAAAGAACTGCGAGGCCAGGTCGGGGAGCTGGTGCGCTTCGTCCACGACGAACGCCTGGGCGCCGGGCAGGATCTCGCCGAATCCCTCCTGCTTGAGCGCCAGGTCGGCGAGCAGAAGATGATGGTTCACGACCACGATGTCGGCAGCCTGCGCGCGCTGCCGGGCCTGCACCACGAAGCATTCCGAAAAGAATGGGCACTCGCTGCCGAGGCAGTTCTCGGCCGTGCTGGTGACCATGGGCCACAGCGGCGAATCCTCGGCGATCCCATCCATCTCCGCCAGGTCACCCATCCGCGTGCGACCGGCCCATGCGACGACACGCTGGAACTGCGCGGCATGCTCGCGCGTGGGAAAGCGTCCCTCGCCCTTGGCCTGCTGCAGGCGATAGTGGCAGACGTAGTTGGCGCGGCCTTTGAGCAGCGCACTCTTCAGCCCCTTGCCCAGTGCATCGCGCACCCGCGGCAGGTCGCGATGGTAGAGCTGGTCCTGCAGCGCGCGCGTGCCGGTGGAGATGATCGTCTTCAGCCCCGACAGGATGGCCGGCACCAGGTAGGCGAAGGTCTTGCCGGTGCCCGTGCCCGCCTCGGCCAGCAGCACGCCGCGGCCTTCAAAGGCGTCAGCAATCGCCGCGGACAGGTCCTGTTGCGCCGGTCGCGGCGCAAAAGCCGGCAACGCCCGCGCGAGGTCACCGCCCTCGCTGAGGGCGGCGCGACTGGCCACGCCCAACCGGCTGCTCATGGGTGGCGACCCCAGGAAAAGTCAGGGGCGCATGGCGCGCCCCTGACGTGGAAGCGAATGTGTGTCACACGCGTCATTGCCCGTCGACCGGCGCTTCTGGCACGCGCTTGGCGGGATCAGGTTCCTCACGGCGCTCGCCGATGCCGAACCACTCGCGCCAGCCGCCACCCGACTCCTCGTCTTCCGCGCCCTCCTCCGGCACTGCCGGCTGCGGTGCGGGGCAAGGCGTGTAGGGCGGCGCGAAGCCGGCGACGAACGCAATGCGGCGGGCACCGGCGCAACCGCCGTCGGTGGTGCTGGCGCCGATCACCCACTGCCAGTCGAGGCCCTTGTCGCCGACTTCCAGCGGCGCCGTCGGCAGGCGCGCGAACAGCGACGACCACACGCGCATCGCACCGGTCGCGCCGTACAGCCCGGTGGTCTTGTTCTGGTCGTTGCCCACCCAGATCACCGCGAGGTGGTCGCCGGTCCAGCCGGCGAACCAGCTATCGCGGCCATCGTTGCTGGTGCCGGTCTTGCCGGCGGGCGACAGGCGTCCCAGACCATCGCTCATGAGCTGGCGACCGGTGCCGCTGGATACCGCCTGCTGCAGTGCGATGGTGATCAGGCGCGCGGCAACGGCATCGCCTTCCTGCGCGGGGGCGGGCTCCTTGTCATAGCGCTTCAGTGCCTTGCCGTTGGCATCCAGCACGCCGCGCACCGCGTGCAAGGGCTGGATCTCGCCACCGGACGCCAGGAACTGGTACAGCTGCGCCATCGCGTAGGGACTCTGGTCCACCGACCCCAGGATCAGCGCCGGGTTAGGCTCGGTCTCGATGCCGGCGAGCGTGCGCAACAGGTCGGCGATGCGCTCCGGCGCCACCTGCATGCCCACGCGCACCGTGGATTGGTTGTAGGACTGTGCCAGTGCGTCGACCAGGCGCACGGTCCCGTGGCTGCGGCCGTCGGAGTTGCCCGGGTTCCAGGTCTTGCCTTGGCCCAAGTTGACCGTGACCGGGGAATCGTCGACCCAACTGGCCAGCGAGAAGCGCTCCGGCTGCGCCAGCGCCAGCAGGTACACGAACGGCTTGAGCAGCGAGCCCACGGGGCGCTGCGCTTCAACCGCGCGATTGAAGCCGTGTTCGGCGAACTCGCGCGCACCGACCACCGCCACCACCTCGCCGTTGTGCACGTCGGTCACCACCACGCCCGCCTGCAGCTCCGGGCGGGTACGGTGCGACAATGACTTGAGCGTGCGCGTGACCGCGCCTTCGGCATTGGCCTGTGCGGCCGGCGACATGCCGGTCATCACGCTGAGCCCGGCGCCGGCCAGTTCGTCTTCGGGATAGTCGCGGGCCAGCTGGCGGCGGACCAGGTCGACGTACGCGGGGAAGCGGTTGGCCGCAGTCGCACGCGGGCTGTCGGTGACGCCCAGCGGCGCCTTCAACGCGCGCTGGTACTCGGCGTCGTCGATGAGGCCGGTCTCGTGGAACTCACCCAGGGCGAAGTTGCGGCGCTCCAGCGCACGCTCGGGATTGCGGCGCGCGTCGTACCACGACGGGCCGCGCACGATGCCCACCAGCAGGGCGATCTGCTCGGTGCTGAGGTCGCGCAGGTCGCGGCCGAACCAGTACTCCGCACCCGCGGCCACGCCGTGGATGGCCTGGTTGCCACGTTGGCCGAGATAGACCTGGTTGAGGTAGGCCTCGAGGATGGTGCGCTTGTCGTAGCGCGCCTCGATCAGCAGCGCGTACAGGATTTCCTTGCCCTTGCGCTGCAGCGTCTGCTCCCGGCCGATGCCCAGCAGGCCGCTACGGGCCAACTGCTGGGTCAGGGTGCTGGCGCCCTGCTTGGTGCCCGTCGCGGTCTTGAACGCGGCGCGCAGCATGCCGGTGAAATCGATGCCGATGTGATGGTTGAAGTCGCGGTCCTCGACGGCCTGCAGGCCGGTGACCAGCAGCTCCGGCACCTCATCGATGCGGACCAGGCGACGCTCTTCCTGCTTCTGGCCGTAGAGCGTGGCGATGCGGGCCGGGTCCAGGCGGGCCCGACGCAGCGCCTTCTTCGTCGCCGCATCACGCACGCTGGCCACGCGGCCACCGGAGATGACCACCTCCAGGCGGCGCGCGGAGACCGCGCCATCCACGTCATTGAAACCGCGGCTGGAAATGCGCCAACGCCCGCCTTCGCGCCGGTAGCTGCCTTCGCGGCTGCCGTCGCCTTCGCGGTAGGCGGCGGCGTCCAGCTCCGTCTTCAACGTACCGGCGTCCATCGCGAGGCCCGGCGCCAACTCCAACGGACGGGCATAGACCCGCGTCGGGATCTGCCACCGCAACTGGCCAAAGCGCTGCCCCACCTCATGGTTGAGGTACAGCGAGTAGGGGATCAGGAACCCGAGGCCCAGGCCGATGGCTGCCAGAATCCAGGTGATGATGCGGCGGCGCCACTGCGGGGACGCGGAATCATCGAGGTTGTCGTCTTCGTCGTAATCGATCTGGGCCACGGCATGGGACAATGGCAGGGCGGCGCCCTGGTGGCGTCGAGTCTAACCCAGCCGCCTCCCGCGCCCGCAGGGCACCGGGGGCGCCGCAACCGTACGGTCGGAGTCCCTTCAGCATGCCGATGTCACCGGCCGAGTTCCGGTTTTTCATCAACCGGGCGACCGGGCTGTTCCATCGCGGCCTGACCAGCCTGCGCACGCGTGGCCTGCGGGCGTCTTGGCAGCGGGTGCTAAAGCAGTTGCGTCGGGTGCCCGCGTCGCAGCGGCCGGCCCTGTACCTCCCCGCCCCCGAGCCGTTCTCGCCGTTCGCGGTCCCCTTCGACCCGATGCCGCGCGCCAGCATCATCATTCCGGTGTTCAACCAGGTCGAGCACACGGTGGCCTGCCTGCGGGCACTGGCCGAGCATCCGCCGACCATCGCCATCGAGGTGATCGTCGTCGACGACGGTTCTTCGGACGACACCGGCGTACTGCTGCCCCGAGTGGAGGGCCTGCGATACCACCGGCGCCCAGCCAATGGGGGCTTCATCGCGGCTTGCAACGATGGTGCTGCGTTGGCGCGCGGCGAGATGCTGGTGTTTCTGAACAACGACACCGTGCCGCAGCCCGGGTGGTTGGAGGCGCTGTTGGGGACGTTCGACACCCACCCGTACTGCGGGCTCGTGGGCGCCCAACTGCTGTATCCGGATGGACGACTGCAGGAGGCAGGCGCTGCGATCCGCTCCGACGGCTCGGCAGAAAAGCTGGGGCGCAATGAGAATGCGCTGGCGCCCCAGCACGCATTCGTCAAACGTGTGGACTACTGTTCTGGCGCGGCAATCGCGATGCCTGCCGCGCTGTTCTGGCAGGTGGGTGGCTTTGACACCCGTTACGCACCCGCGTTCTACGAGGATACCGACCTCGGCATGCAGGTGCGTCGCGCTGGTCAACAAGTGCTTGTCCAACCCGCGGCGCGAGTGGTGCATGCCGAAGGGGTCACTACAGGTACCGACACGAGAACCGGTACCAAGCAGTACCAGGTGCGAAACCAGGCGCGCTTTCATGAACGCTGGCATGACGCGTTGACCGCGCACCCTCTGCCCAATGCCATGCCGGCCAGCCTCAGTGACCACCGCTATGCGGGCATGGCACTGGTGATTGATGCACTGACACCGCAACCCGACCGAGATTCGGGTTCACTTCGCTGCGCGAACTTGATGCGGTTACTTCTGCAGGAAGGAATGGGGGTGGTGTTCATGCCCGCGAACCTGGCAGAAGACGGCGCCTACACGCAGTCCTTGCGGCAGTTGGGCGTGGAAGTCTGGCATACACCTTTCGTGCGCAGCCTGCCCGACTGGATGCGGGCGCACGGAACTAGATTCGACACGATCATCGTCAGTCGACACTACATACTCGACCAGATGCTTCCCTTGCTGCGCCGGTTTGCGCCTCAGGCCAAGCTGGTATTCGACACGGTCGACCTGCATTACCTGCGCGAGCGACGGGGCGCGCAGATGCTGGGTGACGCGGCCCTGCTCAAGGCCGCGGAACGCACGCGACGTTGCGAACTGGATCTCATCAATCGCAGCGACGTGACCTGGGTCGTGAGCGAGGTCGAGCGCGCACTGCTCGCCGAAGACGCCCCGCAGGCACGCGTGGAGGTGCTTTCCAACCTGCATGATCTTGCCGACGCCGGCCTGCCATTCGCGGAGCGCCGGGACGTGGTCTTCGTGGGGGGCTTCCGGCACCCACCCAACGTGGATGCCGTCCTGTGGTTCGCGGGGGAGGTCTGGCCCCATGTGCAAGCGAGCGAGCCTGGTGCGGTCTTCCACTGCATCGGTGGTGACGTGCCGCCGGAGATCAAAGCGCTCGCCGCGCGCCCCGGCATTCGCGTGCATGGGCATGTACCGGACATCGCGCCTTACATGTCCGACGTGCGGGTGGCTGTCGCCCCGCTACGCTTCGGCGCAGGGGTGAAAGGCAAGGTCAACCTGAGCATGGCGCATGGGCAACCGGTGGTTGCCACGTCATGCGCGGTGGAAGGGATGCACTTGCGGGACGGCGAGGACGTGCTCGTGGCGGACACGCCGGACGCCTTCGCCGCAGCCGTGCTGCGGGTCTATCGGGACGAGGCGCTGTGGGCGCGGTTGTCGGCGAATGGTCGCGCCAATGTCGCCCGTCATTTCTCCCTGGACGCGGGACGCGCGGTGGTGCGCCGCCTGTTGGGGCGTCAGGGCCCCGCCGCGGACGCCTGACGCAGGCGCGCCGACAATTCGACGGCGCCGGCCACGGCCGGATCCAGGGCCGTTGCGGCGTCCAATGCGCGACGCGCGGCATCGAGTTCTCCCGCACCCAACCGTTCGTTGCCCACCGCCACCCACCGCTGGGCCAAGCGGCTGCGTGCAGCCGGCAGCCAGCCACCTGCCGGATCCAGCGCCCGACCGGCGTCCAGGCAGGCAGTGGCGCTCACCAGACGGTTCTCGCGCATCGCGGTGTCAAAGCACCGCCGCGCCGCTGGAACCAGGCGCGCGGAGGCTGCCTTGACCCTGCGGTCGTCCGGCGAGATGGCGCGCGCCGCGCGCACCTTGTCGAAGGCATTCTCGCCCGGCGGCAGCAGCAGGTTGCCCCGCGCTTCGGCGGCGGCGGCCTCTTCCAGCAACTGCTTCAGGCGCCGCTGCCGCTCCGGGGTCAAGGCCCCGCTCCCGAGTTGCGCCTGCGAACGTCGCGCACGCGCGATGTGGGCGCGCGCCTCGACAACGTCAGCGTTTGTGGCACCCAGAACATCCTCTGCTACCGCCAGCGCGGCCTCCGCTTCGCTGAAGCGGAAATCCGCCGCAAACCGCTGGCTGCGTTGCAGAAGCCGCTCACCGACGGCATGCCGGCCGGCTCGCGCCGCGTCATCGTCGGGCTGGACGGCAAGCACCCGGTCGAACCCGGCCAGCGCATGCGTCAATCGATTGCTCCGAAGGTCACGCTCGGCCCGCGCACGCGTGGCCTCGAGCGACTGGTTCACGGCCGCCAGCGCCGCGGGCAGGTCGGCGTGGGCGGGATCGAAACCGCGCGCTTCGCGCACCAGGGCCACCGCCGTCTCCAGTTCGGCAGCCGCCAAGCGCCGCCGCGCGTCGGCCAGCATGTCGGCGATGACATCGTCACGTCCTTCCAGCGCTTCCGTGTTGCCCGGCTGCAATTCCAGGACGGCCGCGTAATGCGCGAGGGCGGAATCCGCGCTGCCATGCATGCGGCCTGCTGCCCGTGCAGCACGGGCAGACGCCAAGCGCGGCGCAATCCCCGCCTCTGCAATCTCTCGCTGGCGCATCGCGCGCTCGACCGAATCAACCCGGGCCTTGGGCACGCCCAGTGCCCGTGCCAGGGCAACGTATTCACGCGCCTGTGCAGGCTGTCCGGCACGCACGGCGGCGTCGGCACGGGCCAAGGCCGCATCACCCACGCGGGCCAATCCTTCCCGTGCACCCGGCCGGTCAGGGTCCAGCGCCAGTGCCGCCTCAAACAGTTCTCGCGCACCCGTGCCGTCCGGGGCCGTGAGTCGGCCTTCTGCCAGCGCGCGTTCGGCACTGGTTCGCAACGCCTGGATGCGCGTTTCCGGCCAGAGCCACTCCGAAAGCGGCTGTCGGACCAGTGCCAGCACGACCAGCAGTGCCGCCGCGGCCGCCGCCCACTTCACCCATGGTTGTGCGAAATGCGCCCGCAGGGACCTGCCCCGCAGTCGACGTCGATGCTCAGCCACGCCGCGCGTGCTCCACGCCCGGCAACGCCGCCAGTTTGCCCAGCACGGTGGAGAGTTGTCCGTAGTCGCGCACGCGCAGCCGCAACTGCAGGCGCACGCGGGCGCCGTTGCGCTCGTGTTCGCTGCGGATGCTGGTCACGTGCGCGTCTTCCTGCGCGATCACGTTGCTGACTTCCTTGAGCAACCACTTGCGGTCCAATGCGGCCACTTCCACATCCACTTCGTACTGGCTCCCGGCGCGCGCCCATTCCACCGGCAGCACTCGCTGGGGCTCCTTGCCCGCCAGACGCAGGAAGGCCGCACATTCGGGACGGTGCACGCTGACGCCGCGCCCCCGCGTGAGGTAGCCGGCGATCGGCTCGCCGGGCACCGGCTGGCAGCATCGTGCCAGCTGGACCAGCAGATTTCCGACGCCTTCGACGGTAAATGCGCTACTGCTCGGCGCTGCCTTGCGCCGGGACACCATGACGGTCGGCGCGGAGGCGGTGGTGGGCTGGGCGACGGCACGCTCGTGTTCCAGCAGCACACGGCCCACCTGGTGCGGCCCCAGGTCACCCAGCGCTACCTGCACCAACAGCTCGCTGTCGCTGCCAAGGTTGAACCGCTCCCGCGCGGGCGACAGGTCCGCGCCCAACAGGCCCAAGCGACGCAATTCCTTGTCGAGCAGTTCACGACCGGCCTGCTCGTTGCGCGCCTTGTCCAGCTTGTGGAACCAGGTGCGCACCTTTTCGCGCGAGCGGCTGCTGGCAAGGAAACCGTTGGCGACCACCAGCCAGTCACGCCGGGGCTCGGCGACCTTGCCAGTGAGAATTTCCACCCGGTCGCCGCTGCGCAGTTCATGGTCCAACGGCACGATCCGGCCGTTGACCTTGGCACCGCGGCACCGGTGCCCGACCTCGGTGTGCACGTGGTAAGCAAAATCCAGCGGCGTGGCCCCGGCTGGCAGGTCGATGACCTCGCCCTTGGGCGTGATCACATAAACCCGGTCCTCAACCAGTTCGGTATCCAGCGCCTCCGCAAGCTGCGCGTCATCGCCGTCGCGCCCGTTGTCACCGGACGCATCCAGCAGGCGCCGCATCCACGCGATCTTGCGGTCGAACGCCGCATCGGCGGCCTGGCTGCCGGATTCCTTGTACTTCCAGTGCGCGGCCACGCCCAGTTCGGCCTGCCGGTGCATGTCGAAGGTGCGGATCTGCACTTCCAGCGTCTTGCCTTCCGGCCCGATGACGGCGGTGTGGAGCGAGCGGTAGTCGTTGCTCTTGGGGCGGGCAATGTAATCGTCGAATTCGGTGGGAATCGGCGTCCAGGTGGCGTGCACCACGCCCAGCGCCGCGTAGCAGGCCGCGACGTCGTCCACCATCACGCGCACCGCACGCAGGTCGTAGAGCTCGCCGATGGGCACGTCCTTGCGCTGCATCTTCTTCCAGATGCTGTAGATGTGCTTGGGGCGGCCGGCGACATCGGCACGGATGCCCTGTGCCGCCATCGCCTCGCGCAGCGTGCGGATGACGTCCTGGATGAAGCGCTCGCGATCGGCGCGCTTCTCGTCGAGCAGGCGGGCAATGCGCTGGTATGTCTGCGGCTCAAGGTAACGAAACGCGAGGTCTTCCAGTTCCCACTTCAGCTGCCAGATGCCCAGACGGTTGGCCAACGGCGCATGGATGTCACGGGTCAATGCCGCCAATGCGCGCCGCTCGGCGTCGGGCAGGCGCCCCGCAAAGCGCATGCGCGCCAATTGGCGTGCCAGCAGGATCGGCACCACGCGCAGGTCGCGCACGATGGCCAGCAACAAGCGCCGCAGGCCCTCGCTGCCACCGCCACTGGCGCGCTCGGCATGCAGCGTGCGCACATGCGCGGCCGCGGCCTGGCCTTCGAGCAGCACGGCAATGGGCGGGTGTGCCGCCTCGAACCCCGGGCCCAGCGCCGCCAGCAGACCGGGGTAATTGCGCAGCAACGCGGCGGCGACGGTATCGCTGTCGGCATCGAGCTTGGCGAGCGCATCCAGCATCGTGGCCACCACGTCGACCGGATCCCGGGCGCCCTCCTCAGCTCCGGGGCGTGCCGCGGCCTCCCGCAGCGCGGTCCGCACCTCGGGCGTGAGCGCCGCGGCCGCGTCAGAGGTCAGCAGAGGGTCGAGGGCGTGGGGGACGGCATTCATCGCGACGCGGTTCAAATTCCTGCTTCAAGCTTGTCTACACTAGCCCGCAACCGACCGGAGGAACAGCCAATGCATGTGTCCAATTCCCTGCGAGCGCCCGTGCTTGCCATTGTCGCGTGCTTGGCGCTGGGTGCCGCATGGCCCATGGATGTCCGCGCTCAGGACATCCCGGTCGCCCCGCGCATCGAACAGCAGATGACACCGGAGCAGTTCCGCGCTGCAGGCCTTGACCGGCTCACCCCGGAGCAGTTGGCCAACCTCAATGCCTGGCTCAACCGCACCTTGGTGGTGGAAACGCAAAAGGCGGCCGCGCAAGCGAAGAAGAAGGTCGAAGACGACAGCCGCGGCTTCTTGAGCTTCGGCTCCAGCGAACCCATCGTCAGCCGCTACAACGGTGAATTCCGCGGGTTCGCCCAAGGGCGCCGCTATGTGCTTGCCAATGGACAGGAGTGGGAGCAGGTGGATGCCGCTTCGTTGGCCGGCGTGCGCCTCGCCGATCCCGAGGTGAAGATCACGCCAAGCGTGGTCGGCAACGCCTGGTACATGCAGGTGGGCAAGTACGGCACACGCGCGAAGGTACGCCGCATCAAGTAAATCAACCCGTTCCTGGAGCCGACATGACCCTGTCCCGCCTCGCCGCCGCCCTGGCACTCTCCGCGTTCGCCGCACTGCCCGCCGGCGCGAAAGACCGTTACGTGCCGGTCGAGACCCGATTCAACGTCGAGCAGTTCCATGCCGCCGGCCTGCACCGCCTGAGCGCGGAAGAACTCGCCACGCTCAACCGCCTGCTACGTGACGACCAGGCAACGGTGGTGCGGCGCGCCACCGCCCCGGACCGCGAGCAGGAGCCGGTGCGTTCGGCGATCACCGGCGAATTCCGCGGCTGGAGCACGGGCACCGTCTTCACCCTGGCCAATGGCGACCGCTGGCAGGTGACGGAGGGCAGCTACAGCGTGCGCCCCGTCGCCAATCCTTCGGTGACCTTGCGCCCCGGTCTGATCAGCGGCTGGTACATGGAAGTCGATGGCCACCCGGTCAAGGCCAAGGTGCGCCAGGTCAAGTAAATCCGGCACCGCCGCTCAAGCGGCGAGCTGTGCGAGCCGGGTGGCGAGTTTCTTGGGCGAGACGCCACCCTTCGTGCCGAGTTCCTGCGCGAACAGCGAGACGCGCAGCTCTTCCAAGTCCCAGCGCAATGCTTGCCAGCCGGGGTCGCCCGCGCGCCCCTGTTGCACGGCGCCGGCCAGCGCTTCGGCGAATGGCTTGAGTTCCAGCATGCGTGCCTGGTCGCGGGTCGGGTCCCGCAGCGCACGTTCTCCGCGCAGCGCCAATGCCTTCAGGTACCGCGGGTACTCGCGCAACGCCTCGGCAGGCACGTCGCGCAGGAAGCCCGGCGGCGTCAGCGTGGCCAGGTGCGCACGCATGTCGTCGAGGTTGCCGCTGGCCCAGCCCATGAGCGGCGACTCGAGCTTCGCCCGGGCCTCCGCCACGGCCGCGAGGATGGCCTCGGCCTGACGCAAGCGCTCCATTGCTTCGGGAAACAATTGCTTGCCAATGCGCTCGCGCAGCGTCGCGAAGGCGGCGGCGTCGCGCACGTCGGCAGCCCCCTCGGCCATGAGTGACGCCAATGCGCCGTCGACCAGATCGACGCGCAGGCGGTCTCCCTCGCGCTTGGCATCGCCGGAAGGCTTGACCCCTGCCGACTCGATCGCGGCATACAACAGCCCCGTCTTGGCGGATACCGGCAGTTGCTTGCGCGCCTGCTTGACCTTGTCAGCGAGCGCAATCGCCAGCAGCCGACGGACGCCCTCCGGGTGCAGGCGCCGTGCGACCACCTGTTCGGCATGCACCCGCAGCGACACGGTCTCGCCGTCGTCCTGCAGCGCCGGGTACGCCGGCACGCCGCCCGCGCCCGGCACGGAATCGGGTATCGGTGTTTCCGGGAACGTGGTCAGCCCCTGTTGGGCGAGCCCTTCGGCCGCACGTGCAGCAAACGCGGCCGCGGCGCGCTCTCCGAATCGGCTGCGCAGCTCCGCCAGATCCCGCGATTCGGCCAACACCTTGCGGCCGTCCCGGTCCAGCAGGCGCAGGTTGGCGTGAAGGTGCGGTTCCAGCGTCGTCTCGTCGAAGTCCACCGCCGCCACCGCGACGCCGGTGAGACGCTTCAGGAAGCGGGCCAACGCGCCGGTCAACGTGTCCGGCTCCGGCGGCACGCCCTGCTTCCACTCGGCGTGCGCTTCGTGGAAGGCCTTGGCGAAGTCCGGCGCAGGCACGAAGTTGCGTCGCAGGGCCTTGGGCAGCGACTTGATCAGCGCCGCCGACTTCTCGGCGACGAAGCCCGGTGCCAGCCAGGAGAGCCGCGTGGGATCCAGCGCGTTGAGCAGGTGCAAGGGCACGGCCACGGTCATGCCATCGTCCGGGGCCCCTGGCTCGAACCGATAGGACACCGCCAGCCGCGACCCGCCCAGCGGCAGGTACGGCGGAAACCGCGAGGCCTCGCTTTCGTCGCCCACCAGCAGGTCTGCGCGCGACCACTCCAGCGCAGACGTCTCGGCGGCGGCCAGCTTTCCGTACCACGCATCCAGCGCCTGCGCGTTGTGCACGTGCGCCGGCAGCCGGTCGAGGTACCAGCGCACCATCCACTCGTCGTCCACCACCAGCCCGGTCCGGCGCTGCTTGGCCTCTTCCTGCTGCGCCTTGGCCAGCACGGCCAGGTTGCGCGGCAAGAAGGCACAACGGGTGTTGATCTCACCGGTCACCAATGCGTCGCGGGCGAAGATCTCGCGGCTTTCCTCCGGATACAGCGCGCCGTAGTGCACCGGTCGCTTCGGCGCCAGCACCAGGCCGAACAGGCTGACCTGCTCACTGCCCACCACACGGCCCTGCGAGCGCGCCCAGCGCGGGTCGTGGTGGCGCCGCGAGAGCAGGTGCGGCAACTCCTGGATGACCCAATCCGGCTCGATCGCCGCGTTGGTCAGCGACCAGACCCGCTCGGTGTCGAGCAGCGTGGCGGACAACACCCAGGGCGGGGGCTTGCGCGCGAGCGGCGAGCCCGGGAACAACTGGAACTTGCGGCCACGCGGGCCGTCGTAGAGGCCCTTGTCGCCCCGCTGGCCGATCTGCGTCGGCAAACCGGCAATCAGGGCCCGATGAAGCGTCGCGTAGCCCGCCAAGTCCAACGACTCGCCCGGCGCGTGAACGGTCGACGCAGGGGCGTGTTGGCTGGCCCACCCCAACTCCTCGCACATCAGCTTCAGCTGACGATGCAATTCGCGCCATTCGCGCATGCGCAGGAAACCGAGGAAGTGCTTCTCGCACCACGCACGCAGTTTCGACTGGGTCAGCTCTTCGTGCGCGGTCTGGTACGCGTCCCACAGCTTGAGGATGCCGACGAACTCCGATCGCGGATCGGCGAACTCGGCGTGTGCGTTGTCCGCTGCCGCCCGCTGGTCCGCCGGACGCTCACGCGGATCCTGGATGCCGAGGAACGAAGTGATCGCCAGCATTTCGCGCAGGCAACCGTGCGCGTTGGCCGCCACCAGCATGCGTGACAACTTTACGTCCACCGGCAGGCGCGCCATCAACTTGCCCGTGGGCGTCAGCCGGCGCGACTCGTCTACCGCACCCAGTTCCGAGAGTTGCTGCCAACCGTCGGCAACCGCGCGCGGGTCGGGAGGCTCCAGGAACGGAAAATCCTCGATCCGGCCCAGGCCCAGCGAGAGCATGCGCAGGATCACCCCGGCCAGGGCCGAACGGCGGATTTCAGGGTCGGTGAAGCGCGGCCGCGACTCGAAATCCACCGCCGAATACAAACGGAAGCAGGTGCCCTCCGCGACACGTCCACAGCGGCCCTTGCGCTGGTCGGCGCTGGCCTGGCTGATGTCCTCCACATGCAGACGGTCGAGCTTGCCGCGCGGACTGTAGCGCTTTACCCGCGCCAAACCCGGGTCGACCACGTAGCGGATGCGCGGCACCGTCAGCGAGGTCTCGGCCACGTTGGTTGCCAGCACGATGCGGCGCTTCACCCCCGGGTTGAACACCCGATCCTGGTCGCGCACCGACAGCCGCGCATACAGCGGCAGCACCTCGGTTTCACGGTACTTGCGCCGCTCCAGGGCCTGGTGGGCATCGCGGATCTCGCGCTCGCCCGCCAGGAATATCAAGACATCGCCACGCGGGTCTTCGCGGGTGATCTCGTCGCAGGCGGCCACGATGCCATCCGTGACGGTCATCCCGCCGTCGCGCTCGGCCTCCGTGCGACCGCGCGCGCCCGGTCGGGGCGCGCGCGCGGCGTCAACGCCCGGAGCACCCTCCACCAACGCGCCTTCAAGCGGGCGATAGCGCACGCTCACCGGATAGCTGCGGCCCTCGACATTGACCACCGGTGCATCACCGAAGTGCGCGGCGAACCGCTCGGTGTCGATGGTGGCGGAGGTGACGATGACCTTCAGGTCGCGGCGTTTTTGCAGCAGTTGCTTGAGATAGCCCAGCAGGAAGTCGATGTTGAGGCTGCGCTCGTGCGCCTCGTCGATCAGCAACGTGTCGTAGCGCGACAGCCAGCGGTCGGATTGGATTTCGGCCAGCAGGATGCCGTCGGTCATGAACTTGATCGCGGTGTTCTCACCCACGTTCTCGTTGAAGCGCACCTGGTAGCCGACCGCGCCGCCCAACGGCGTCTGCAGCTCTTCCGCCACGCGCCGGGCCACCGCGCGCGCGGCGATGCGACGCGGCTGGGTGCAGCCGATCATGCCGGCCTGCCCTCGCCCCGCTGCCAGGCACAACTTCGGCAATTGCGTGGTCTTGCCCGAGCCGGTTTCGCCGGCGATCACGACCACGGGGTGTTCACGGATCAGCGCGACAATCCGGTCCGCCTCGCCGGCAATGGGCAGGCCGGGGTCCACTGGCGCGTGCGGCAGCGCGGCGGCCCGCGCCTCGCGCTGCGCCACTGATGCCGCCAGCGCGTGCTCGAAGGCCTCCCGGGCCTTGGCGTCGGCGGGCTTGGTGCTCCAGCGCGACCACAGCCCGTGCAGGCGGCCACGGTCGCGGCTCAGCGCGCCGTCGATGGCGTGCCGGGCCTGGCGTAACGCGGCGCTAGCATTCGGGTCGATAGGATTCATTGATCGGAACGAGAGAAAAGAAGCATTTCACGGCGCGAGGCCAAGCGCCTATTGTCACCGTATCCACGCTGGAAAGGAGAATCGCGATGTCCAAGACCAAGACCAAACCGGGCAAATCCAAGACGACGCCCGCGGCCTCGCCGGCGCCCGGCTCGAGCGCACCGGCCATCGATATCGGGATCAGCACCGGCGATCGCAAGAAGGTTGCCGAGGGGCTCGCGGCCTTCCTGTCGGATGCGTTCACGTTGTACCTGAAGACTCACAACTTCCACTGGAACGTCACCGGGCCGATGTTCAACGCCCTGCACGTGATGTTCGAGACCCAGTACACCGAGCAGTGGACCGCCCTGGATGACGTGGCCGAGCGCATCCGCGCACTGGGGTTCAACGCACCCGGGTCGTATCACGAGTTCATCCGTCTCAGTTCGATCCCCGAGGAGCCGGGGCTGACGGACGCCGCGGACTGGCGCGAGATGGTGCGCCAGCTGGTGGTCGGCAACGAGGCGGTGTGCCGCACGGCACGCAAGGTGCTCAAGGGCGCCGACGACGCGGGCGACGACCCGACCGTGGACCTGATGACGCAGCGCCTGCAGACGCATGAGAAGTATGCGTGGATGCTGAGGTCGCTGTTGCAGTGACTGGGGTCAGGGACGGAGGGTGGCGATGGCCATATTGCTGCTCCCCTCCGTCCGCGCCTCCTGCGCGGCGTCGGGGCCGCGGGCCATCCATGGCCGCTTTTCGCAACTTGGCCATCGCCACCCGCCTGACTCAACGCCCTTACAGGCTTCGAAACGCAGGAGCATACGAGCCGGCCGTCCCCAGAAGGCAAATTCCTACCCGATTTGAAGGCACTCCCCGATCGGCCCACTTGACCCGCTTGGTACCCTGTACGCATGACCGACGATCGTGCGCTGCAGACCCTCAACACCGTGTTCGGCTACCCCGCGTTCCGCGGGGAGCAGGGGGAGATCGTCCGCCACGTGGCCGGGGGCGGCGATGCGCTTGTGTTGATGCCCACCGGCGGCGGCAAGTCGTTGTGCTACCAGATCCCGTCGCTGCTTCGCGAAGGTTGCGGGATTGTCGTTTCGCCACTGATTGCGCTGATGCAGGACCAGGTGGAGTCGCTGCGCCAGCTGGGCGTGAAGGCCGCCGTGCTCAATTCCACGCTCGACGCGGCCACGTCCGCCGAGGTCGAGCGCCGGTTGCTGGCCGGCGAGCTGGACATGCTCTACGTGGCCCCAGAACGGCTGCTGACCCCGCGCTGCCAGGCGTTGCTGGACCGCGCGAAGATCGCGCTGTTCGCCATCGACGAGGCGCACTGCGTCTCGCAGTGGGGCCACGATTTCCGGCCCGAGTACCGCCAGCTGACCGTACTGCACGAGCGCTGGCCGGACGTGCCCCGCATCGCCCTGACCGCCACCGCCGATGCCCCCACCCGGCGAGAAATCGTGGAGCGACTGGCGCTGGAAGATGCGCGCACGTTCGTCAGCTCCTTTGACCGCCCCAACATCCGCTACCGGGTGGTGACCAAGGACGACGGCAAGCGCCAGTTGCTGGACTTCCTTTCCGAGCACCGCGGCGAGAGCGGGGTGGTCTACGCCTTCTCCCGCAAGCGCGTGGAGCAGGTGGCCGAACAACTCGTCATCGCCGGCATCAAGGCCCTCGCCTACCACGCCGGCATGGACGCGGCCACGCGGGCCGCCAACCAGCGCCGGTTCCTGCAGGAAGACGGCATCGTGATGGTGGCCACCATCGCCTTCGGCATGGGCATCGACAAGCCGGACGTGCGCTTCGTGGCCCACGTGGACCTGCCCAAGTCGATCGAGGGCTACTACCAGGAGACCGGCCGCGCGGGCCGCGACGGCGGACCCTCGGAAGCCTGGCTGTGCTACGGACTGGGCGACATGGTCAGCCTGCGCCAGTTGATCGTGCAGTCCGAGGCCAGCGAAGAGCGCAAGCGGCTGGAGCTGGGCAAGCTCGACGCACTGCTGGGCTACTGCGAATCCACGGCCTGCCGCCATCAGGCCCTGGTGGGCTGGTTCGGCGAGGCGCACCCCGGCCAGTGCGGCAACTGCGACAACTGCCTGAACCCGCCGCAGAGCTGGGACGGCACCGAGGCCGCGCGCAAGGCGTTGTCGTGCGTGTACCGCACCGGCCAGCGCTTCGGCGTGGCGCATCTGGTCGACGTCCTCCGCGGCGAAAATGCGGACAAGGTGCGGCAGTACGGCCACGACGCGCTCACGGTGTTCGGAGTGGGCCGCGACCTGGACGAGCGCACCTGGCGCAGTGTGTTCCGCCAACTGGTCGCCCACGGCATCCTCGAGGCCGACGTCGAGCGGTTCGGGGCGTTGCGTTTCACCGCCGCCAGTGGCCCGGTGCTGAAAGGCGAGCGCGAGGTACGACTGCGCGCCGAACCGCCCCGTCCCAACCGCCGCAAGCGTGCCGGTGACACGGTGGCCGCCTCGCTGGCCGACCTGGCGCCGGACACGCTGGTGCGCTTCAACGCGCTGCGCGAATGGCGGGCGACCACCGCGCGCGAACAGAACGTCCCGGCCTACGTGATCTTCCACGACAGCACCCTGCGCGCGATTGCCGAAGCCGACCCGGGCGACCTGGACGAGCTGTCCACCATCGCCGGCGTGGGCAGCAGCAAGCTGGATCGCTACGGCGAGGCCGTCCTGCAGCACCTGTTCGACGCGGCCTGAGGCCGGCTTAAACCCTGCGGGCCCTCCCCGCATCCATGGTGTCATGCTGAACGCCATGAGCACCGTCCCGCCCGATGCCCCCCCGGCCCCCGCCGGGACCGACGACGACCGCCCACTGGTCGCCGCAGCGGCGCACGGCGAGACCCGCGCCTTCGAGACGCTGTACCGGCGTCACGTGGGCCGGGTCCACGGCGTCATCGCGCGGCTGGTGGGCGGCCACGGCGCCCGCGCCGACGACCTGACCCAGGAAGCCTTCGTCCGCGCCTGGCAGGCCCTGCCCGCGTTCCGCTTTGAAGCCGCCTTCACCACCTGGCTGCACCGGCTGGCGGTCAACACCGCTTTGATGGAGCTGCGCAGTCGCCGCAGCCGCCCGCTGGAAGACGACGAAGAAGCACTGGAGACCTTCGGCCACCCGGATTCGGCCGGCCATACCACCGCGCTGTCGATGGATCTTGGCCGCGCCGTCGCCAGCCTGCCGCCCCGCGCCCGGGCGGTGCTGGTGCTGTACGACATCGAAGGCTGGAAACACGAGGAAATCGCCGCAGAGCTGGACATGGCCGTCGGCAGCTCCAAGGCCCAGCTGCACCGCGCGCGCGGCCTGCTCCGCGCGCGTTTGGGAGAACCCGCATGAACCACGACAACTACGACACCCCCGACACCCCCGACCTGCCCGACGCGCTGCGTTGGCAGTTGCGGGCCCTGCGCGAGGACGAGGCCCCTGCCGCGGACCTGTGGCCCGGCATCGCCGCTCGATTGAGCGCGCGCACGGATAAGGCCGCCCCGTTGGCATTTGCCTCCGCCCCCCCTGTCGCGTCTCGCGCTGCATGGCTGCGCCGCAGCCGCCTGCCCGTGGCGCTTGCCGCCAGCGTGCTGGTGGCGGTCGGGACGCTGGGCCTGCTGCGCCATGGCGGCCCCTCAGCGGATGGGCGGGCCCATGGGACCCCGACGCTCGCCATCGCGCCCGAAGCCGCCGGCGCGACGATCGCGCACCATGACGCCAACGCGCGCGGCGAGCCGCACGTCACCGCCGACACCCCGCTCGCCCTCGCCGAAGCCGAAGGCCTGCGACTGCAGTACGAAGGCGCCTTCCGCGAGCTGGAAACCCAACCGGGCGCCAGTGCGCCCAACCCCTCCCTGCGCACCCTGGACCAGAGCGCCGAGCTGATCCTCGCCGCGCTGCGCCAAGCCCCCGACTCCACGCGACTGCTCGAACAGCTGCGTCGCACCTACCAACGCCGCCTCGACCTGATGCGGCTCCCCCTCGCCTGACGGAGGAACTCCCCATGTCCCGCCTTGCCATTCCCACCCTCGCCGCGGTCTTGTCGCTCGCCCTGCCGGCGCTGGCCGCCACCCCCATCAACGAAACCCGCCCGCTGTCGTCCACGGGCGAGGTCGAGATCGAAAACCTCAAGGGCCGCATCGACGTGCGCGTCTGGGACCGTGACGAAGTGAAGATCGAAGGCAGCCTCGGCAATGGCGTCGAGCGGCTGGCCATCGAAGGTGACCGCAACAAACTGGCCGTGCGCGTGAAGTACCCGAAGCGCTTCGGCATGAATGGCAATAACAGCGAGCCCACCGAGCTGCGCCTGACGGTACCGCGCCGCGCCAACCTGGACATCGAAGCAGTCTCGGCCGACATCGACGTGCAGGGCACGGCCGCCGGAAAGTTGTCGGCGGATTCGGTGAGCGGCGACGTCGTCGTGATTGGCGCGCCGCGCAAGGCCGAAGTCAACACCGTCAGCGGCAACCAGCAGCTGACCATCAACACCGCCGATGCCGCCATCGACACCGTCAGCGGCGACATCGCGCTGCGCGGCCGCTTCGATGGCGAGGTGGAGTTCAACAGCGTGTCCGGCGACATCACCATCAGCAACAACCGCGAGAACCCGGTGCGCAAGCTGAGCGGTTCTTCGGTGTCCGGCGACCTGACCGTGTCCACCGCCCTGGCCCGCGGCGGCGAAATCGCCGTGGACACGCTTAGCGGCGACGTGCGGCTGAACCTGCCACGCGATGTTTCGGCCACCGTCACCGGCGAAAGCTTCAGCGGCGACCTGCGCGTCAGTGGCGCCCAGGTGCAGCGTCCCAAGCACGGCCCCGGCTCCAACGTCAGCCACCGCTATGGTGCAGGCGAAGGTCGCATCACCGTGGAAAGCTTTTCCGGCAACGCGTCGGTGATCGTGGAGTGAGGCTGGATGGTGGGTCGTGATGGATTCGAACCATCGACCAGCGGATTAAAAGTCCCCAGCCCACAGCCCGAAAATCAGCCACTTGGCCCCGAAAGTTTTACGGAGCGCGGGCCGTGGAACGCTTGGCGCTGCTACGGGTGGGGCGGGGTTTTACGGATCAGGCAATGATCGACTCGATGCTGGAACGAATGGCCGACGTGTCCGCGTTGTACGTCACCAGCGACTCCAGGCTCATGTCGCGGAATAGGCTCGATCCAGCACGCGAGGCAACGCCTCGCCGAGTGCGGTGTAGTCAAATTGACGGATGCCCATGCAGCCCCCTTAATGTGTCTCGGCAAACTCGGCGTCAGCGCCATTCGCTGCACGGGCCGCCATGATTTCGTCGTACTCGCGCACCATGCCAACCAAGTGCCGGCGCAGTTCCTCCACGGCAATCGACGCCTTGCCTGCCGCGTCTGCGGCTTCGTATTCCTCAATCCGCCCCATACGGGCCGCCAGTGCCCGCCCCAGCCGGTCAATCTTCGCGTTGGTCGCGGTCGTGTTCAGCAGCGCATCCGCCACTGCCTTGATGCGTTGTGTCTTGGTAGCCATCAGGTGCCAATCAGTCCGTGAGTGAATAGGGCGTCATCAAGTGCCTTCAGCCGCGCCTCAAGGGCCGCGATGCGGTTAAGCGCAGCCTGTAGTTCGGCCTGCACATACGCCGCCGACGCGGTGCCCGCTGCTGCGGCTGCAATGCTGGCCTTGGAGCCGGTGCCGGTCATGGCCGACCATCCGGTATTGCGTGCGCCAACGACTTGAATATCATTGACGCGGTAGTCTTTCGCATGGACCTGCGACCACTGATAGGTTGCGTTGCCTAAGCGGCTAACGCTGTCAGCAGCCGGTCGAAATCCGACTTGATTGTTCCCGCAGTAGAACCCATGCGAGCCAGCGGCGAAGATAATATCTGCCCCGGCTGGCGCGAGCATTCGCGCCCGCCCCGCGCCGGAGTGATTGATGCCGCAAAGCTCAAAAATTGCGCCGTTCGCTGGATTGAACCCCACCCCAGCATCAAAACGAATGGCCTTATCGAAAGGCGACGCCACTGTCTCAAGTCGCCATTGCGTGCTGTCAATCGTCTGCTTGTAATAGGCAGAGCCGAGCCGCATTCTATCGGCCAGCGCATCAAACACCGCGTTCTGTGACGGCGCTTTGTCCGTCACGCCGTCGGTGATGGTGTCCTGCACCTTGGCGTCTGCAATAGCCTGCGCCTCGGCGGCCGTGGTGTACTGCGGGTGGGGGTCGGCCGCCGCCTCATGCGCCGCCCGCGCCACCGATCCCTTGTCGGTGTTGGTGACGTTGATCGCGTTGCCAGCGTCGTCATAGGCCAGCGACGCGCCGTCGCCCGTGCCCGCCGCAATCGCCGCGCCTACCGCGTCCTGTGCGCGTTCGGCGGTGTAGTAGAGGTTGGTTGCGCCTTCGCCCAGCCCGTCCGTATCGGCGCCCGCCAAGTCGGCGTTGACGATGGGCGAAGCCGTCCAGGTGGCGTCGGCCTTGCGCACGAAGCCATCCGTGGCCAGTGCCGCCACCGCGCGCACGTTGGCCGGCACGCTCTGCAGTTTGTCCCACACCGTCACCGGGTAGCCGGTGGAGGCTGCGGCGGGCGCGGGCTCGCGCCACAGATTGCCGTCCGCGTCGTACACGTTGACCCCAATGGTCGCGCCCTTGGTCGCGCCCTGCTCGACTTCCACCGACTTCTGCGGGTTGCCCCACAGCGGGACGCGGGATTTCATGGGGCCAGCTCGCGTATCGCCTTCAGCCGCTTGTTGCACTCGGCCAGGGACTCGTCTCGGGCATTGGCCAGCCGCGCCGCTTCGCCCACGGTGTCGTCACGCTTGGCCGGTCGGTCGCAGTCGCGCGCCAGCTTCGGATCCACCGGCACGGTCTTGGTCACGACGACCTCCACCACTTCCGGCGGCTTGGGAATCGGGCAGGTTGCGCAGCCCGCCAGCAGCAGACACGCGATTACCGCAAAACGGTGCATAGCTTCGCCCTCAGTTGCTCGGCACACTTGGGGTCGCGCATGGACTTGTCCAGGTCGCGCTGGATCATGGCCAGCCGGGTTTGGTACTCGTCCTCGGCCTTGCGTGCGACCTTCAGGGCTTCCTCGGCGCGCTTGGCCTGATCCTCTGCGGCCTGCTTTTCCTTCGTGGCCTTCGCGTTCATCCGGTCGTAGAGCGCGATGTGGTCGGACAGGCTGGTTTCCAGCGAGGTGATCCGGCTCTTGGCCAGCGCCCTCTCGGCTTCGTTGCTCTTTCGCTCGTTGCTGCAGCCGGTGGCGTAGGCGCCGAACACGACGGCAACGAACAGCCCGGTGCGAATCAGGTCCAGGTACGGACGGATGGGGTCCAGGTTCATGGCGTCGCCCCGATGCACATGGCGTATTCCTCCTTGCGGCGGATCGTTAGGCCCAGCAGGCGCTTGCCCTTGGCCTTGTCCCACCGCAGCAGTTGCTTGCACCACTCGGCGGCAGGCGCCCCTTGGTTCAGTAGGCGCATCAACGTGGACTTGCACGCGGCGCCCGTGCCGACGTTGTAGGACCACGACAGCACGGCCTTGGCCTCACCGATGGCCAGCGGCTTGGTGATGCACTTGTCCAGTTCCAGCGCGTGCTGGTAGAGGCTGGCGCCCAGCACCGCGATACACTCGTCCCGGCTGAAGCGGTCGCGGTAGTTGACGACCTCGTGGTCGGTCTCGCCCGCGCAGACCGTGGGGATGCCCACCGGGTCCATGTAGCGCGGCAACACCACGCCCTCTTTCAGCGCCACGAACGGCGCGACCGCCAGAACGACGACCAGCGAGGCAACCGCCCCGGTGCGCTTCTTGCTCATCCGTCGATCCTCCGCATGACGCCAATCCACTGCTGGGCCGGCGGCGCGTCGGGAATCGGCGTGGCCAGGGTTTCGACGCGAAAGCGCACGCCATCGGAATCGACCATGGAATGCCGGATCCGGTAGGGACGATGCTCGGCGCGGCAGCTCGCCCACTCAGCGCGCACTATGTCGCGGTCCTCGGGGGCAATGAAGTTGATCCAGCCCCAGCCAGTCAGCTCGGCCTTTCCGACACCCAGCCAGCGGGCATAGGTCTGATTCACGTAGGTGTTGGCCCCATCGGGGCCACACTCAAACTCGGCCGCATCCACGTTGGCGTCGCCACGGGCGCGTACCGTCATGGTCAGCATCCCCATGCTGGCCCGGACCTGCTCGATCTCCTGCCGCCCCGCGTCGATGCTGCGCCGCATCGCCGGGACTTCCTGCATGGCCTCGATCCCCGCCCGGTACGGCGACCACCAGTGCGACAGCCGTTTGCGGAAGAACAACCACGCGGCACCGGCCGCACTACCCACCATGCCCAGCAGCGTCGCCAGGCCGATGGCAATGTCCAGTACCGTGGCCAAATCCATCCGCGCATTCCCCTGTCGTGTATGCGCTCCTTGTACGGGGCGGGGAATTAGGGTCAAGGATGGGTGTATGCTCGGGGGATGAACGCCATCCTGGGCGCTACCGCCCTGCTCGTCGGGATCGTCCTCGCCGCCCTGTTCGGGCTGGCCGCCGGCTGGATCATCGGGGCGCTCGTACTGGCCGCCCCGGTCTATTTCCTCGCGCGCCTGCGCCGCTAGTCTTTCTTCTCGGCCGCGCCCACCACGTCGCGGACCCACAGCGCGTTGAACCGGCTCTGCCAATACTGGTCCTGGGTCTGCTGCGTGCGGATGCTGGCATCGCGCTGGCGGGTTTGCGCAGTCGGCAGGAGACTGGCCGGCGCCAGCGTGAACGCATCCTCGATGCTCTCGCGCGTGCCGGTCATGGCCTTCTCGGCGGCCTTGTAGGCGCCAAACACCGTGTCGTCGCCGCTGGGGATGATCTGCGGGGCGCCGTCCACTTCGATGATGCTGCCCGCCTCCCCGTTGTCGCTGTCGCGCTTGCGGCGCTTGAAGCTCGCCCCGGACAGTTCCGGCATCGAGGCCAGCAGCTTCTCGGCCGCATCCGCCCCCTGGGTGCGGTAGGCGTTACGCACGCGCTTCAGGCCGCGGTCGATGGACTCGCGTCGCTCATAGAAGCGGGCGCGCTGGCTGGCCTGCTCGTCAATGTTGGTGACGAAGCGCTTGGTGATGGGAATGTCCTTGGCCTCCAGGTCCGGCGTCATCTTGCCGCCCGTGGCCTGCTGCCCCACCGTGGCCACGTCCACCACGAACTTGCCGGTGCCGCCGGTCAATTCGCCCACCAGGTACTCCAAGTCCTCGGGCGCGAAGTCGAACCAGGTCAGCGGCGGCGGGGTGAACGCATCGCCCCCGCCCAGCCGGTTCAGGCCGGTGGCCGTGAGCTTGAACACCTCCAGCGTGTCGGGCCGGCCCATGCTGGCGCGCGGCACGTCGCTCTTGGCATACGGCTGCTCGCTGCGGATCGCGCGGCCGAAGTCGTTGCGGTTGGTCTGGATATTGGTCGGGATGCGCAGCACCGTGGGCAGGAAGCCCAGCGCGCCGTCGCCAATCGGCACCGGCACGAAGGACTCGCTGGCCGCACTCAACAGGTCGGCGGTCATGGCCGCGGCCGAATTGCTGGCCTTGCGTTCCTTGCTCATCAGCGCGTCCACGCTGCGCCCGGACATGTAGGTGAACAGGTTGAAGCCGTAGGGCATCGGCACCGTCACGATGGTGCCGGACGGGTGGACGATGACCAGGTTGCGCCGCTTCACGTGGTCGGGCACCTTGTTCCACAGCGGTTCGCCCTCGTCGTCCTCCAGCCCCATGGCGAACATGGCCGCGATGACCTGCGCCCCGGCCAGCGCGCCTAGGTAGGCGTAGGTCTTGGGGTTGCGCAGCAGCTTGGACGTGCGGTGCGCGCCCTGCAGTGCCGCGTTGTAGAACAGGAACCAGGCGTTGAGCTTGGAGCCGCTGAAGCCCTTGCGGTTGAAGTTCACCGTCAGGTTCTTGGCGTACTCGGCCGCCGCTTCCGCCGACTCGCCGCGCTTGCGCAGGCTCACGTAGGCCGACAGGCGCAGCGCGTTTTCCACCGCGTCGTTCATCACGCCGATGGTGTCCACCAGCGGACGCACCGCACCCACCAGCCGCGCCTTCGATCCACCCACGGCGACATTGGCGACCTGCCGCTGCAGGTCCTCCACCGAGGGCATGGCCACGTAACCGGTTTTGCCGCCGGCCTCGGCAAACTCGCGCGCCCACTGGTCCCATTGGCCCGTGCCGGACACGCCGGCCGCGTGCTTGCCAGCCGCCAGGATCGCCTGCGGGTAGTGCAGCGCCGCATCCAGCGCCACCGCCTCGCCCTTCTCCACCGCCAGCCCGGTCAGGCCGAACAGCGCGTCACGGGTCGCGTTCACCGGCACGAACGCCGGGTTGTACTTGGTCAGCACCGCGGAGAAGTAGCGGTTGATCGCGCCCGCAGCACGGGTCACGGCGCCCAACTGGTCCACGCCCACGTTGTTCAACGCCTGCGCCAGTTGCGGCTGCTGGATTTGCACCTTGTAGAGATTGCCGGCCACGCGCACCGCCACCACGGACGGATCGGACCAGTCGTTCACCACGCGCTCGTACACCTCGCCGTTGGCGTCCAGGGCGCGCTCGGTCTGCACCGGCTCCACCGTCCACAGGTCGGGGTTCGGGTTGGCCAGCACCAGGCGCATCACGGCCTTGCCCACCCGCGCCTTCTCGGCCAGAATCACGCCGCGCTGCGCGTCGCCAATCACTTCGCCCAGGATGTTGGCTGCGCGACTGCGGCGGCCCAACGCCTGCTTCACCGGCTGGCGGCGGGTGTCGATGCCACGTCCGGCGGTGCCGCCCAGGTCGGTCGTGTCCGGCTTGCCGCGCAGCGGGACGTAGTGCTGGTACTGCGCCGCCATCGCATCGTGGGCTTCCTGCGTAATCAGCCCCGCCCCCAGCAGGCGGCGGCGGTTGGCGCGGGTGATTGCGTCCACCCGTGCGGCCAGCGGGTCCAGCCGCGCCCGGTCGGCGTTGGCGAGGATCGCGTCGGCCTCGGCGTCGGTCATGCCAGAACCGCCCTCGGGCATCGCCGGGTTGATCGCTGCGATCTTGGCGTTGCGCTCCTTGGCGTGGCGCGCGTACAGGTATTCCTCCAGCGTCTCCGGCGAGACCTTGGCCGCCTTCATCGCCTCCAGCAGCGGCTTCACTTCGTCGCGCTCGATGCGGTCCAGCCGCTCGGCCACGCGGCCGTGCATCAGGGTTTCCGCCCGGTACACGTTCTGCGCGTCGGGGATGGCCTGCCCAATCTGGCCCTCGACCTGGTTCTGCACGTCGCGCCAGGCCAGCATCTTGTCCTGCAATTCCATGCGGGCGCGCTTGGCGGCGCCGGCCCGGCCCTCCCAGCGGCTCTCGTCGTAGTGCCAGCCCGGCGTGCCACGCGACACCGGCAGTTCGCCGGCCGCCTGGTTGCGGCGCTGCTCGGCGCGGCCCTCGGCCTCGGCCACCGACTCCAGGATGCTCGGGCTGTCCGGGTCGAAGGTGCCGCGGTTGGCCGTGGCGGATTTGATCTGCTCGGGGCGGAAAGGTAGGTAAACGTCACTCTCCAAATCGAGGTCCGCCATGCCGCGGACAATCAGGCCGTCATGCCCCGCGGCCTTGGCCTTCTCCACGAAGTCGATAACGAAGTCGCGCGGCAGCAGGTTGCGGTCGTCCTGTTCGCCGTCTGGGTGCTCGGCATCCCACGCGGATTCCAGGTCGTCCTGCGTGATTTCCAGCGGATTCTCGATGCGGACGTAAAAGGCCCGGCTCGGCCCGAAGTGCCCAGCATGAGACTCGTTTGGCGTAAAGAAGTGGGCGCCATCATTGGCCTTCGACATATCGAACATGTCAAAAGCGCGATTGGACCCGTGGTAAACCACAAGCGGCCTGCCGGTAGCATCTGTGACCACGCTCCGACCGAACCACCTGCGGAAAGCTGGTGTGTGCCCAAACCCGATTTCTTCACGCGACGCATCCAAAGGAGTGGCAGTCGTCGGGACAGAGGGCGCTGTGCGGCCGTTGGCCTCGGGGCTCATTAGGTCAGCATCACGACTAGACTTCAAGGAGTCTGTCTCAGACGCCGCCTGCCACGCATTTTCCAGCAGGGCGCGCACGTCCGCGTCGCTGAAGGTCTGCCCGAACTTGCCGTCCAGCAGCGCCTTGAGCCGGCGCAGGAAGTTGGCCACGGCCGCCGCCACCCGCTCGCGGATGCCCTGCGGCACGGTGACGCCGTAGCGGTCCAGGATCAGGTCATAGTTGCCGGTGCGCACCGCCGCCGCCAATTCGGCCAGCGCTTCCTCCACCGCCAGCCGTTGCCCGGCATCGGTGGACGCATCAATGCCGCGCTCCAGTGCGATGGCCTCGGCCACGGCCAGCACGGTCGGGTTCTGCGCCGCCAGGTCCAGCGCCTTGTCCAAGTCCTTGCCCAGCAACGCGCGCAGCCCCTTGTGGCCGGCGATTTCGTGCAGGACGTTGAACACCGCCCGCTCCGGGCTCGGGTTGGCGTCGGTGAACAGGTACACGTCGCCGGTCTTGGGGTCGAACAGCGCCGCCGTCTGCCCCTCGCCGCCGCGCTGCTTCAGCCGCGATTCCACGCCGTTGCGCAGCCGGCCTTGCGGCAGGTCGCGCCACGACCGCAGGTATTGCACCTGCGATGCGACCTCGCCCAGCGCCGCGTTCACCGCCGAACGCAGCGCGGCGGTGCGGTCATCCAGCCCGAACGCGACGCGCTCGGCATCGGTCAGGCTGGCAGGGTCAACGTCGGACACGTCTTGGTCCAACTGCGCCATGCGCTGCGGGGCACGCACTTCCATGCCGCCGTACACCACGATGACCTTGCTGGTGTCCACGTCCTGCGTTTGGCTCGGCGCGGTATTGCGGCGCTGCTCGTCGGTCAGCCCTTGGCGGGCCTGGGTGTTGCGCGCCTCCACCTCACCGGCCAGGTGCCGGTAAATGTCATAGGCGGTCGAATACTTGTGGCCCTCCTGCACTTCGGACAGTGCGGACACCTCGCGTTCAATCGCCCGCTTCTCGTCCAGCGCCTTGTCGGCCTTGCGCCGCTGGCGGGCGAGCGCGTCGATCATCGACCGCACCTTGCGGGTGTCGGCCTTGAACTCGGCGCGCACGTCCGCCGGGATCGCCGCCAGGATCAGGCGGGCGCCTTCGTGGGCAATGTCGCGGATGGCCGCGTTGCGCTTCGGCCCACGCTTGGGGATGCCGTAGAACAGGTATTGGAAGTCGCGCACGCCCTCGTTGTTGCGCAACTCCGGCTCGTACACCCACTGCGTTTCGTTGCGGATCAGTCGGAACACGCCGGACGGGGCATCGCGCTCGGAGTAGTCCAGCAACCGCTGCGCGGACTCCCACATCAGGGCGTGGCGGTACTTCTCGGCGGCCTTGGCCGCGTCGATGATGGCGGCTTCGTTGCCGTGGACCCAGCCCGCCAGCTTCTCGCGGGCTTCGGTGGTGACGAAGTTCAGGCGGGCGCGGATCGAGTCCACGAAGGCGTTATCGGTGCTTCCGCCCTGCGCGAAGCCCTCGACCTGCTGGATGGCGTGCTGGATTTCGTGCAGCAGCACCGACAGCACGGTATCCGGCGAAACCACGCGAACCTCGCCCAGCGCAGCCTCGCCAGCATTGAGCTTGTCGGCATCTTCCTGCGACACGCCGTAGGGGCCATCGCTCGCCTCAAACACCGGACGCTTCGCAATCGCCCCATTGAGGACAATCGAGCCGGGATTGCCGGGGCGGTAGAATCCCCCGTATCCGCCGTCCTTGCCGTAGGACTTGAGGGTCACGTCCATGTCGGCAAACTGCGGGTATGCCGCGAACAGCTTGGGGTGGCGCAGCAGATCGGCCAAGCGGTAAACGACGTACATCCCCGCCGCGTTGGTTTCCGGCTCCGCGTCCTTGAGGTACAGGTTGCCGTTCAGATCAAGGGCGGCATCCTCGTCGCTGATTTCATAGCGCCAGCGCCCGTCGTGGCCGGTGAACCAGCCGGTTTCGCGGCGCACGCTGTCGGGATCGCGGCCCTTCGCAATCAGGTCGCGGGCACGGGCGAGCGTGTACTGGTCGGCGGTCGCGGCATTCTCGCCGGCAAACTGGTCCAGCCCGTCACTGGTCGGCTGGCTTCCATTTCGCGCGGCGCGAAGCTGTTGGACGCGAGCATCATCACGCGCGTACCAGTCGAGGGCGTTGGTGACAGACGAAACGGCACCCTGATCCATGTCCAAGTCGGCAAACCCTTGCGCGACTTGTTCGCGGGTGATTTCGCCCGAGAGTTCACGGCGCACAAGCTCTTGCGCGGCATCCAGATATGCCGGCTTTCCGTCGTTAAGGCTGAACGTGCGGCGCGGCTTCTGGCTGGTCGGCTGCGCCTTTACGCTGTCGGCGGCCGTCGCCTGGGAGTCGTTGGCCAGCACGGATTGAATCGCCGGGCGCAGTTTGGCGATGGTCTCGGCTCGCGCGCCCTCGCTGATGCGTTCGCGCAGCGCCAGCACGCTCTGATTCTTGCCGCGCTTGCGGCCGATGGCCTTGGCGACGGCCAGCACCTCGTCATCGGACAGCATCCCCACCGCCTTCTCGGGGTGGTCGTTCAGTGCGTACAGCACTTTGTCCAGGCGGGTGCCGTTGTTAGCCGCGTCCCGCTCCTGGGCGACGCGGCGCGACCTCTCGGCAGCGCGCTGGGCGCGTTCGACGGCTTCTTCCGGGGTGGCGGCCAATTCTGCGCCACTGCTGACCGTATAGGTGCCGTCCTCGTTCTGGCGGACGGTGGAATAGCCGATTCCGTTCTTGATGGTGAGCGTGTCGCCAACGCGAATGGCGTCCACCTCGGTATCGCCGCCGCGCGACTCTGCACGGCGCATGGTGATGCGCTCGGTGCGGCTCTGCGCCTCATCCACCCGCGCCTGCGCCGGACGGTTGCCGGCGAACAACTCGCCATCGCCGGCCAGCATGTCGGCGCGGCCGGTGCCGCTGCGCCCGTTGCGCGCGTCGTCGCGCTCGCGGGTCCGTGCGTCGAGGAAGTCCCGCGCCGTGGGGGCGCCGAACAGGCCCGCGCTTACCGGTCGCCCAGCACCTTCGGCTTGGACGGGGGCGGCGTCGGCTTGGAGGCTGAAGCCTTGCGGTTCAGCCACGGCTTGGCGGTTCCCGCCTTCACGGCTTGCGCTGCTTGTCGCAGGATCGTTGCCTTCTGCTTGTCGCTCAGTGCCATGGTCTGCCTCGTTGATCGCGGCCCACGCGCGGCGGGCAAAGTCGGCGTCGGATTCGCCCAGGTCTTGGGTCACGTCCACGCCGGACTGCATGGCGCGCACGGACAAGTCCCACAGCGTCAGTGCCTCGGCTTCGTCGCCCGGCTCGATGGCCTCGCCCGACTCGGCTTCCACCGCATCGTACCACTGTGCCAGTTCCTCGTCGGGGTCCGGGGTGTCCAGCGCGTCCGGCGACTCGTCGCGCATCGCCTGCTGCTGCATCCGAATCTCGTCCATGCGCGGGTCGCCCAGCGGCCCCACCGGCTCACCGGCCAGCGCGCGGGAGACCTGCTCCCACACCTCGTTCGGGCCGATCTGGCTCGGCTCGTTCGGGTCCTCGGGCGGGAAATAGCCCTGTTCGATCATCAGTTCCCGCAGCGAATCCAGCGAGGCGCCGTTCTTGCCGTACAGCGGGCGGATGCCCTTGCGCGCGGTCTTGATTTCCTGCGGGTCCACGCCCATGCGCGCCGCGTCCTCGCGGCTCAGGCCGCCCGCGCCCACGATCAGGTCCAGCAGCGGGTTGTACTGCGTTTCACGCTTGGCGCGCGGGTCGCTCTTGCCGGTCGGGTAGCGCGTGCCGTTGATGCGCACGAACCCCGAGTCGGTCTGGATTTCGCGGAAGCCCAGGTCCGGCGACGGGCTGAAGTCCTTACGCTTGGTCCACGCCTGCCACTGGCCGGCGGTCTTTTGCCGGACCATCCACCCGCCCTTGGGCAACGGGTACGCCTGCACGCCGCGCTTGGCCGACTTGCTGCCGGACTGGTAGAGCTTGCCCGCAAGGTCGGCGCCGGCCGCGACAGGAGCCGACTGCGCGGCCGGCGCCTGCCAGGCGTCTGCCGGGGTCGGGGTGGGCGGCTCGCCCAGGATGGGCGCCCGCGGCTCGGAAGTTGACTGCGCGCCGCCGGTCACAATCTCCGCGATTTGGCGGTCGATTGCAGCGCGCTCCGGGCTACCAATGGCGGTTTCCCCGCGACGGCGCAATAGGGACAACACTGCGCCCCGCTGCTGGGGTGTGCCGTCAGTCCACAGATTAACGTGTTCGCCTTCGGCGCTCAGCGCCTTCTGCCGCGTGGTCAGCTTGCCGTCGCGCGTGAGCCACATTTGCAGAACGTTGCGATCCTCGTTGTCGCGGCGAACCTCGTAGGAAATACCGCCGTCCGTGCCGTCTGCGGTGCCGGCGGGGCTGACGTTGACGCGCGTCTGGTTCTCTCCGCGCGGGGTCCACCGCTCGGTGATCGGCTCGGAAGAAGGTGCAGCCGGGTCCGCTGATACGGGAGTGGGCGCTGTGCCCGGCTGCGGGGAAACTTGCGGCTGGTACGGCTGCACGTTGACCTGTGCGGCCTGCTGCGGCGCCACCGGGGCGCGCTGCATGTTCTGACCACCGATCCAGTCGGTCAGGTTGGGGGTCGCCGCCACGCCACCGGGGGCTGAGGGGGCCGCATCCGCCGTCTGTGACGGGGCCGGCGGCGTGGCAGGCGATAGGTCGAGGGCGGCGGCAATGTCGTCGCCCAGCAGGTTGCGGACCAGCGCGGCTTCCAGGTCGGCGTCGTCCTGGGTGTCCAGCGGGACCGGTGCGGCGGGCGCGGGTTGCGCGGCGCGTGCCGGTTGCGGTGCCGGCTGCGGAGCCGGGGCGGGTTGCGGCGCGGCATTGGCCATGGCCTGCACAATGTCCGCGGGCGTGGGCGCGACTTCGTTGCTCGGCGCAGGCTCGCGTCCCGCCACCCAGCCCGGCACGTTGCTGACGGCATAGCCGCCCAGGCCCATGCCGGCGCCGCTGGCCGCGGCCTCCAAGCCCTGCAGCAGTTGTTCGACAATCGGCGTGGACTGACCGGTGGCCTGATCCTGAATGTTGGTCTGCGCGATGGACACCGGCAATTCCTGCCCGCCCTCCACCAGCGTCGCGTCCAGCAGCCCGCCGAACGGCCCCTTGGCCATGACGCGCGGCAACGAGAAGCCCTCGCCGGCCGCTTCCACGGCGGCCGACAGCGCGGCCGATTCGATGGCGGTGCGCGGGTCCACGCCCTGCCCGGTCAGGTCGGTGTAGTCCTGCAGGCCGGTCACGCCGCCCAGCAGGCTGGCGCCCAACTCCGGGTTGCGACTGGCCAGCGCCAGCGCGAACGCAGGCACGCTCTCGGTGCCCTGCGTGGCCAGGCGTGCGCCCAGCCCGCGGGTCGCGCTCGCCGGGTCGGTGATGAAGTCGGTCAGGCTCGGGCGCTCCAGCCCCGCCATGACCGCGTTGCGGTCGGCGGTCAGTTCGGCATTGACCGCGGCGGCAGTGTCGGATGCGGCGCGCACGCCCAGCGGATCGCGCAGCGCAGACACGTCGGCGCCGGCCCGCTCGCCCAACGCCAGCAGCGGGTTGGACTGCTGCACGGTGCGGTCGATGAAGTCGCCGCCGGCCTTGATGCCGCTGGCGGCCATGTCCACGGTGCCGCGCTGGATGGAGTCGAACAGGTCGGCATCGGCAATGCCGCGCACGAAGTCGGCGCCGCGGTCCACCAGTCCGCGCACGGCGGCCAGCGGGTTGGCGCGCAGCGGCGCGGTGATGGCGCTGAAGAAGTCGCCGCGGATCGGCTCGGCCGCCGGGGCGGTTGCGGTCGGCAACGGATTGGCGGCCACCGCCGCCGCGGTCGCGGCCTCGATGGCGTCCGGGTTGTAGTCCTCGGTGCCACCGGCAAACCCGCCCTGCACGCCGGCAAAGCTCGGCGCATCAAACTCGTCCCACAGTCCGCCCTTCGCCTTGACCGGCTTCGCCGCCTGGTCGAACTCGTCCCACAGATCGGCCACGTTGTTCTCCGGTTACTTCTTGGGGGCGCGGTAAATCTTGTCGGCCACGGTCGGGTAGCCCTTGCGGCGCAGGTAGTCGGCCACGGTCTTGGGGTCGGCGCCCGCAGCCACGCGCTCGCGGGCCTGCGCCAGCACGTCGCCATCGGCGCCGCCGGAACGGCCACTGCGCGCAGCAGGCGGCTTGTTGGCGCGGATCAGGGCCGCCTCGCCACTGGCGCGACGCTGCCCGGCCAGTGCCTGCTCGGACTCGATACGCGCCCGGCCCTGCTCGGTCGGGAAAATCGCCGGCTCGTCGCCAAACATGCCCATCAGGATGTTGCCGTCCTGCACCTTGGCCGTTTCCACCGGGCCGTTCTCCAGGCCCAGCAGCGGCGCGTTGTAGTCGGTGAAGTCGCCGCTGGCCTTCGCGGCATCCACGGCGGACTGGCGGAACCCCTGTTCCTGCCGGCGACCCTCGCCCATCATGGTGTTGGCGTAGTTGCTGCCCAGGCCGCCCAGCATCAGGGTGCTGATGAGGTCCGCTTGCGCCACCGGCACGCCAGCGGCCACCAGCTTGTCCTTGGCCCCGGCGCGATTGATTTCCTCGTCGCGCTTCTTGCGCGCGTCCAGCAGTTTGTCCTGCAGCGTGACCGCTTTCAGCGCGCCGGTCTGGAACGCGCCCTGCGTGTCCGGGAACAGCGCGCCGCCGATCTTGGCGCCAGCCTGCCCCATGCCGCTTTGGCCGGTGAGCATCGAAACAAAGTCCATGACCGGCCCTCTTAGGTGTAGAAGCGAACGCCGCTGCCGTTGTTGACTGTGCCCACCGCCGTGCCAGCGTCGAACGCGCCACCCCAGCCACCGCCGCCGGCCATTGCCCCGCCCGCGCCCTGCAGCGCGCCCGCGGCCAGATCCAGCCCCGGATTGCGGCGGATGCGCGACATGCGCAGTTTGTGCAGGAAGTCGTCGGACTGCGCCAGGCGCGCGATGGTGTTCATTTCCGTGCCGAAGCGCACATTCTCCAGCGCCTCGTTCTGGCGCTGCTGGGTCGGCGCGTCGATGCGCGAGAGCATGTCGGCAATCTTGCCGCCGTACTGGCCGATGCCCAGCGCGGCATCGTTGGCCGACTCCTTGTAGGCGTCCGAGACCCCGCCCACCTGATCCAGCGAGCCGGCCGCCATCTGCCGCTGCTGCGCCATGCGCTGCTGCATCGAGGCCAGGCTGGAAGCGCGTTCGTCCTCGGACGTGGAGCCGGTGCGCTTGTCGATCAGCGCATTGGCCTGCGCGTCGGATTCCTGGTTGCGGCGGGTGATGGCCGCCAGGTGCCGCGCCAGTTCGCCGTCCGCCTTCTTCTGCGTCTGCACGGTGTTCTGGTGCTGGGCGACCATGCCCAGGCCGGTCATGATGTAAGGTGCAGCGGCGGCAAACCAGCCCATATCAGCCTCCCGGTCCCGGACGCCCGTAGACGCCCTGGTAGCCATACAAATCGCCGCGACGGGTCGCCGCAGCCTCTTGACTCTTGCGCCACAGGTCGGTGAACTGGCCGAACGCATCGCCCATGCCCTGGGCCCGTGCCGCCGAACCGGCGGTGTCCAGGTTGGAGCGCAGCAGCGAATTGGCCTGCAGCGCCGCATTGCCGGCGTCCATCCCGCCCTGCACCATGGCAATCATCCGGGCGCGGGCGTCCTCGTCGCTGGCACGCAAACGCGCCCCCTCGGCGTTGCCGCGGCGGGTCGCCTCGACCACGCTGCGCAGGTAGTTCTCGCCCAGTTCGCGGTTGGCATCGGCCGACACGGAGCCGCCCGTCTGCCCGCTGCGCGCCATGGCGAACTTGGTGTTGCGATCCGCGACGACCTTCTGCCGGTCCAGGTCGCCCACCAGGAAGTCGGTGGTGTCCTTGGACAGTTGCCCGTACTGCGCTGACCGCCTCGGGTCATCGAACAGTGCGTTGATTTCGCCCGTGGTCTGCTTGATGCGCTCCTGGCGCTCGCGCTCCAGCCGCTCGGCCCGCGCCGCCGGGTCCTCGGCGTTGCTGGTCTTGGTGAAGCCAAGCGGGTCCAGCCACTTGTTGCCTTTGATGAGTCCCGTGGGGTCGGCCCAGTTGCCCCGGCCGACCTTGCCCATGCTGTCGCCCATCTCAGCCCCCTACCCGTGCGTACATGGCCACGTCCTGCCCCTGCCGTCCGGCCGCCTTGCGCACGCCCTCGCAGACGAAGCCCAGCCGCTCGTACCACTGTCCCGTCTGCACCCGCGAGGCGAGGGACCACACCTGCAGCCGGCGCACGGTGCCGGTGGCCAGCAGCGCATCCGCCAGCCAGCGCGACGCCTTGGTGATGACCCGCCAGTGCTGCGCCCAGCCGTCCATCGTGCCCACCATCCAGGCGTCCATCTGCCCCTCGTCGGTGGTCGTGTAGCCCCCGGCCACGATGGGCCGGCCCTCGGCGTCCTGCACGGTGAACCGCGGCCCGGTGCGCAGGTAGAGCATCGCCGCGAAGGCGTCCGGGTCGAACGGCTCCATGTCGGTGAACGCCTGCACCTGCTCCACCTCGTCCGGGCGCATGTCGCGGCACAGCATGACCAGATCGGCCAGCGTCACAGCGCGCAGGTTGGAGGGGCAACGGCTCATGCTCGCCACCGTGCCCGGTAGCGAGTTGGAATCAAGGCGTCAGGCGGTGCGGCGCGCATCGTCCAGGTACAGGTTCAGCGCGTAGAACTCCCACGCCTGCCCGCCGGCAAAGTCGATCTTCACCGACAGGCTCGGGGCCATCAGCGGCAGGTGGATGATCTGCCCCGGCACGGTGTCGGCGGGAATGTCGAACGGCACGGTGAAGGCCGCGGAACTGGCCTGGTTGTAGCCAATCGAGACGGTCGGCACGCCCACGCCCACGTAGTCCAGGCCCACCATGCGCTTGAGTACGCCCGGCTCGCCCAGGTCCAGATACGGCCACTGGATCGTGGCATCGAAGAACACTTCCCGCGCGTCGCCGCCGTAGTCCACCAGGGAGCCAGGCACCACCCGCAGCACGTCGTCGCCGCTGCGGATATACAGGTCGCCGTTGCGGTGGGTGAAGGCGTCGATGGGGAACGGGAACTCGTAGATGGACCACGCGCCCACCCCGCCGACGCGGTTCATGGTATAGACGAACACGGTGGTGCTCATGGCACGTACCTCACGGCCACCACGTCCTCATAGGTCGGCGGGTTGGCTTCGTTTTTGCGCTGGGTCCAGACCGGCGTACCGACCGCGGGCGTGGTGTAGATTTCCTGGGTGCTGCCCACGGCGATGAACAAGCCCTGCGCATAGGCGAGGTTTTGGGTGCCCGCGCCGCCCGTGCTGAAGCCGGCGATGGTCGGGCCGACCGTCCAGGTGCCGCCGTTGTCGTCGGAGTAGCGGCATTCGCCCGCAGAGCCAAGCACCATCAGCCGGCCCTGCCCGTAGGCCAGCCCTTGCCAGTTGCCAACCGCCAGTACGCTCGTCCACGTCTCGCCCAAGGCGCTGCGCAGCACCAGGCCATTGGCACCGGCCGCAAAGAAATAGGTCTCGGTGGCCAGGCACAACTCAACGTTGCCCACGCCGTTGCTGAAGGCCGCGCTGAAGGTCTGCCCGCCATCGGTGGAGCGGATCAGGCTGGCCAGCGTGGACATGGCCACGACGATGGAGCCCTTCGCCGCCGCGCCGTAATAGCCACGATCCTCCACGGCCATTGCGCTGAAGGCCACGCCGTTCGTGCTGCTGTAGGCGCTGGCGCCGCTGCCCATGAACACCAGGTAGCGCCCGGTGCCGCCGTGCTCGGCGTAGGTCATGCCGTTGCGGGCCAGGCTGGAAAAGCCGGTCACGTCCGCCCACGTCGCGCCCCGGTCGGCAGTCACCCGCCCGGTGGTGCCGCTGCTGGGGAACACGAACACCCGGCCATTGGCTGCGTACATGCGGCCGATGCCTGCCGCCAGCCCGGTGGCCACGCTGGTGGTGTAGGTGGTCGCGTCCTCGGAGTGCAGCACGCTGCCCACGGTCACCGCCTGCGACACAAACACCGCATGGGTGGCAATCGCCGCCGAATCGTCCAGCGTCGCCACGGTCCCGTCGGCGTCGGTGATACTCACGGTCCAGGTGTAGGTGCCGCCCAGTGTCGGGGTGCCCGTGACCGCGCCCGTGGAGGCGTTGAGCGTGCGGCCCGGCGGCAGACTGCCGCTGGCGAGGCTGTAATTGCCGTAGGGCAGGACGCCCCCCGTGGCGGTGTACTGCGTGGCGCCGGGATTGACGCCCACCTCGCCATCGGGGTGGTCCCCGGACAGGGCCAGGGTCGGCGCCGGGTACTGGGCGAACGCCAGCCAGTACTGGCCCGCGCTCGGGTAGTAGGTGGCCAGCGCCTTGGTGCTGTTGGCGCCGGCCACGCGGATGGCATCCTGCACCAGCGGGTCAATCGGCATCCCCACGTCACCCGCCGCCAAGTTGGTGGAGCCGCCGGCAATCGACACCGTGCGCACGCCCTGCGCGGACAGGAAGAACAGGTCGTTGCTGACCGGCGCCAGCGCCTTGTGCCAGGTGGAGCCGATGGGCAAGGCATCCAGCAACGCGGAGTTGGCCGGATCCTCGTCCACCTGCCACATCTGGAACGCCTGGGCGTTGAAGATGACCAGGTTGGAGCGGTACAGGCCCATGGCCGCAATCGGGTTGGCGCCGTACTGCTGCAGGCCGTAGGGCAGGTAGCCGGCGTCGTTGGCGGTGGACCAGTCGTAGGGGTTGACCGTGGCGCAGTAGCGCACCACGTCGTCGTCGGCGGCATAGACCTTGGATGATGCGATGGTCACGACCTTGCTGTGCGGGCAGTTCTCGTCCTCGATGCGGCGCGGGATGGCCTCCCACGCGATCTGCCCATCGGCCACGCGCGTGCCCATGCCGGTCGGCCACGACGGTTCGGTGGAACCGGACACCATCGCCGCCTGCGGCTCCCACACGATGCGGGAAATGGCGACCGCCTCCCACGTCACCGTGTTGTCCACGACGGTCACGCCCAGGGTGGACGGCCAGGCCGGCTCGGCGTCGTCGCTGGTGCCGGCCTCGGGCTGGACGGCCTTGTATAGCAGGCCCTCGGTGTTGGCGGTCAGGTCCCACTGGAACTTGTCGAACTGGTGTTCGGCGCTGTCGGTCTTGTGGCTGAAGGCGCCGATCTTGACCTTGGCGGTGTTGGCCGGGGCGGTGCCGGCCACGCTCGACTTCTTCCAGCCGCCGTCGCTGCTGGTGATGACGTTGCCCAGCACCGTGGACAGGACCACGCTGCTGGCGTCCAGGAATTGCAGCAGCACGCGCCCGGTGTTGTCGCCGGCCGACGCGGCGCCCTGGTGGTACATGCAGGACGCATTCACCACGCGGCCCTGCGCGCACGGGCCTTCCGTGGTGTTCAGCAGGGTCACGTCACCCGTGCCGTTGACCCGCAGGCTGTTGGTGCCTTCAAAGCGGAACCCGGTGTCCAGCACCACGTCGCCGCCGAAGTTCCACGCGCTCGCGCCGGCCTCCAGGTCGCCGTTGACGATGGCCACCGGCTGCGCGGGCGGCGCGGTGCGCGGCACGACCAGCGCGCCGGGCAGGTAGAGGGTGCCGGGTTCCCAGGCGGGCGTGGTCATACGGCCTGCGTGCCTCCGGTCTTGGCGTCAACGCCGCTGCCGTAGCGCGTGGTCGTGCTGCTCGGCGGGGTGGTGGTCGTGGTGTCGGTGGTGGTGGCCACGACGGTCACGCCCCGGTCGGATTCCTCGGTCACGCTGCCCTCGGTCGGCCAGTCGGGTTCGGTGGAACCGCTGCGCGGCGGCAGGCCATCGGCCTGGATCGCGGTGTAGGTGTAGCCGGCGAAGGTGGTCGGCTCCACCACGTCGCCCACGGCGTACTCGGTATTGGCCTGCCACGTCGGCCCCGGCTGCGCCAGCCGGTAGGCACGGTAGGCCAGCCCGTTGGGCGTGGTCGGCATCACAATGTCGCCCGGCACGTAGGCGTGGTCCGCCTCCCACGTCTCGGCCGGCGCCAGCCAGTAGTGGTACACGTCGCCGTTGCTGAACTCGGCGGCCACGTACAGCCCGCGCAGGAACGGTTCGGCAAAGTGGATTTCGGCCAGGGTCAAGGCGCTGTTGCTCGGATGCACCAGCACGTCGCACACGTAGTCCGCATCGGTCATGGTGATGACCGACGAGGCGAACACGTGGAACTTGCCGTCGAAGTAGCACAGCCCCTTGGTGCCGGCCGGCAGCGTGGTGTCCACGACGGTGCCGGGGCGCTGGGTGGCGCGCTTGGCGGCGTTTACGTAGCCGTTGCGCAGCAGCCACAGCGATTCGGGGCTGGCCCCGCCCTTCTCCAGCAGCCGGGTCATGCCCGACTTGGTGGCGCTCAGGGCAACCGCGCGGCGACTCATACCATCTTCGGCGGCACCGCGGCCGGCCGCTCCACCTTGCCCGGAATGTACCGGCGGGTGTGGTGGCTACCGGCCACCAGGTCGCCCAGGTACGTCTGCAGTTGCCCGGCGTAGTTGCCCGCGTCCGGCTGGCCGTAGTGCGCTTTGGCGTTGGCCAGCGCCAGCAGGAACACCGCCTCGGCGTCGATGGTGGTGGTGTCGGTGTCGGCGGAAAACGGCAGCAGGCCGAAGTCGCCCTTGACCCGCAGGCTCCACGTCGCATCGGCCGGCGCCGGCCACACCTCGATGCCCTGCCGGATTTCGTAGTGGGTCGGGATCGCGTCGCCCACGGTGCCGTACTGCACCGGGTCGATGCCGTTGACCAGCGGGCGCCAGTTCAGGTCGCCCTGCGAAATGCCCACCCACTCGACCTTGCGCGGGTCCAGGGTCTTGGTGCAGGGCACGGCGGCGGTCTGCTCGTCGTTGGCGGTCAGGTCGTAGAAGCGTTCGCCGGCCGGCATCGCCCACGTGAACCAGCGGGCGCCGCGAAACACGTCGTAACGGCGGTACAGCAATTCCTGCGCTTGCGCGAGGAAGTCGTTCAGCAGGTCGTCGGTGCCGGACAGCGCCACCGGCATGGCGGCAAAGCCCAGCCGGCGGTTCAGGTGCGCCCGCAACGCCGCGAGGGTGGCCGTGGGGAACGCATCGTCACAGGCGAATTGGGTCCACGGCACGGTTCACGCTCCGAACAGCGGACGGCCCCGAAGGGCCGCCCAGGGGTCACTTCTTGGTGGCGGCCTTCTTGGCGGGCTCGCGGACCTTGATGCTGGCCTGCGCGTCCTTGCCGCCTTCGCCCGCACCGGTCAGGCCGGTCACGCGCGCCAGCGCCGCGGTGTCGCGGTACACGCTCTTGACCGGCTCGCGGCCGTAGCGGCTGGTCAGCAGGTTGTAGGCGTCGCCCGCAGCCAGGTCGTCCACGTCCTCGTCGGACTCGACCGTGATGGCCTCGTCGCCGTGGATCGCTTCCAGCACCGGCAGTTCGAAGTCGAAGCAGGTGGCCGGGATGACCAGGCCAGCAGCGCGCTCGATGGTGATGGTCAGGCGCTTCATCACGCACCCGCCAGCAGGTACAGGGTCGCGGCGGTGGACACCTTGACGTAGTTGGGCAGGGTGACGTTGGCATAGGCGCCCGCGCCCACGGTGGCCAGCGTCGAATACGTGGTGCCGTCGCTGGAGCCCTGCAGGGTCAGCGAGCCGGCGGTGGTGTTGTGGACGACGGCGTTGCGGCCCGGCACGAACGGATGCACGTCCGTGGACTGGTTCAACTGCACGGCGGTGTCGGTAACGGCTTGCGACTTCATGGGATCGGTCCTCGGAAGGGGGCGCCCCGGAGGGCGCCCCGAAGGGTCAGGCGATGGACAGCACGGCGTTGGCGTTGCGCTTGTTGATCGTCAGCCCGTAGTCCGCCGTGGTGGCGAAGTAGTGGGTGTAACGGTCGTACATGCGCGAGGGCTTGCGGTTGACCATCCAGCGGCCCTTGAACGGGCGCAGCTTGAGGGTCTTGCTGTTGAGGAAGTAGCAGCGCTTAGCCCACGGGTAGGTGATCGCACCCAGGATCGCGTCCAGCGCGTCGAACTGCGGATCCCACACCAGCGGCACGCCCTTGAAGAACACGCCGGACACCGAACCGTCCACGTTGGCGCCGGACTTGCCGGTGACGCTCAACTGGCGGTTGATCTTGTCCAGCGAGTCATCGCGGTAGGCGTCGTAGAACGCGGAGCCGCAGACGATGAAGTCCGGGACCATGCCGCCGTACTGCGTGCAGGCGCGCCAGCTTTCCTCCATTTCGGAGGTCAGGGTGCCCGCGGTGGTGGTGACGATGCCCAGGTTGGCGTTGTTCTGCCAATAGCTGTTCGACGCGGCCAGTCCGCCGATGGTGCCGGCGGTCGGGGTGGTGGACACCAGCAGGTCGATGCCGGGGCAGGCGAGCGAGGACTGCGTGCCGTCGCGCAGTAGTTCCAGGCCCATGTTGGTCTGCATACCTTCCTTCAGGACGGCGTGCGCCTCGCGGACCTTGTTGACGATCTGGATCTTCTCGGCCTCGGTCACGACGGCGTTGCGGTCGTCGGTGATGATGATGCCGTTGTCGGCCAGTTCGGTTTCGTTGAAGCTGAAACCGTCGTGCGCCTCGTAGTGGTAGAACGGCGCCTTGCGCACCGTGTCGCGGCGGTTGTACGTGACCTGGTTATCGCCGGTGTAGTTCTGATAGTTGGAATCGTTGCCGATTCGCACCTTCTCGTTAAACACACCGTTGCCGAACACGCTCTCGACCTTGTTGGCAATCAGCCAGGCCAGGGTCGGGCGTGCGGTGTTGATCTGATCGATGGGGTCGCCAGCGGCGTAGGACTCGCGCTGATAGTGAACGCCTGCAGCAAGCTGCTCGGAGGTAACGGGCATGGTCGTACTCTCAAAAGGGAGGGAAAAGGGGGTTTTCCGTCCGCGTTTGAGGGGCGCGACTTCCTCAACCTCTGCGCTTACCGGGCGCGACACCGGCTATCTGCTATCGCGGGGCGGCCCGTGAGCCGCTGGGGTGACAGTGCCGCCCCGCGAGTTAGTGTCAAGGCCCGTCAGCGCACGCTGGCCACGCCCATGGAGAAGGCGTCCATGTCGTCCTTGGGCTGCGGGCGCACCGGAGCGGTGGTGCCCGGCCGCAGCGGCGAATGCGCCACGCGCGGGCGCGGGGCTTCGACCGGCACGCGCCAGTACGCCGCCTCGACCTTGGCCGCCCACAGGTGCGGCGGGTGCTGGCGGATCGCGGCAAAGTCGATCTTGGCCACGCGCTGCGCGAAGTGCGGGTCGTCCTTCTGCAACTGCGCGTTCAGCGCGGCCAGTTCTTCCTTGGCGGCGTTGACCGCCTGGGCCTGCTGGGCCTCGGCCCGCTGCTGCTCGGTGGTCTGCGCCTGGGCCTGCTGCTGGCGGTTCAGCAGGTTGCGCGCCTTGACCACCTCCAGCGCGGCCGCGCGGGTCATGTCGCCCTCCTCCACCTGCGCCTTCAGTTCCGGGTAGTCCGCCAGCGGGTCCACGCCCGGCACGTCCGCGCCGGCCAGCTTGGCCCAATGCTCGTACTCCTTGCGCGCGGTATCGAGTGCCAGAGCAATGGCCTGTGGGTCGCCCGCGTTGGCCTTGGTGGCGATGGCAGCGTAGTCGAACATGGACCCCATCAGTTCCGGCGGGGCGCCCGTGGACATGACCAGTTGCTCCCACTGCTCGGCACGGGCCGCGGCGGCACGCAACGGCTCGACCTCCTGGTGGAGCGTGTCGTACTGCTCTTTGAGCTTGCCGAAGCGTTCGCGGGTTTCGGCCTTGGCGTCCTTGGGCAGTTCGCCAAAGGCGTCGGACGGCTTGGCCGGCGGCGGGTCGGCCGGGGTGTCGTCGGCCTTGGCTTCGGGCGGGGGCGGCTCGTCGGCCGGCGCTTCATCATCGGCCGGCGCTTCGCCATTGGCTTCGGCCAGGCCAGCATCGAAGGCGGCCATGTCGGCGTCCACGACGGGCGCGGCGTCCTCGCCCTGCACCTCGACGGCGCCGGTGTCAGGCTGGTCCTGGGTCTCGTCGGGCTTCGGGTCGGTGTTCTGGATGGTCACAGGATGGCCCCCTCGGGCGGTTGGTTAACGGGTGCGGATACGGATGCGGCCGTGGCGCTGGGCGCCGCCGGCAGGAATTGGCCCACGTCCACGCGGATGCCGAAGCGGTCCAGCGTGGTCGCCACCACTTCCTCGATGCAGTCGGCCACGCTGGCCGGGTCGGAGCCGCGCAGGCTGGCGACCTGCTCGATGGCCTGCTGCAGCACCGGCAGGGCATTGACCCAGGCTTCGCGGTCGGCGTTGGTGTCGGGCTTGCCGGACGAGCCGGCGCGGATGGTGACGTTGGCCAGGTCGGCCAGGTCCTCGACGGTCATGCCCTCGGGCCAGAACGCCCACTCGCCGGCAATGTCCACCGCGTCCTTGCGGCTCATGGTCTGCACGCACACCTCGGCGGTGTACTCGGCCAACTCGCCCAGCATCGCGTCCAGCGATTCGCGCATGTAGCCGGTGCGCGCGTTGGTGCCGGTCTGCTGGATTTCGGCCTCGGTCGCGGTCTTGGCGGTGCGGATGGTGGAGGACAGGGCTTCCTGGATGCCCCAAATCATCTCCAGTTCGGCGCGGATCGCGCTGGTGTCGTACAGCGCCATGTCCACCGGGTTGTAGGCGATGGGCGCCATGGCGGTGCCCACCGGCTCGCCGGGGCGAGTCGGCTTGAGCGGGACCATTTCCCCGATGCCGCCGGCCTCCAGCTTCTTGATTTCCTCGGGGCTGTAGTTGCTCGCGTCAAAGCCCAGCTTGGGCAGGCAGCGGCGGCGGTGTTCGGCGTAGTTGGAACGGGTGCGGTTGTACTCGTCCAGCAGGCCCATCGAGCGGCTAATCAAGCTCTGCGGGTGGCGCTCGCCGTCCACCTTGATGGGCGACCACAGGAACAGGCTGTAGAAGCGGCTGGTGGCCGGGCGCGGCGCCTGCGGCGGCACGGCGTAACAGTCCAGCCCCTCGATCACCACGAACACGGTGTTGGTGTCGCGGTCCTGCACCTCCCAGGCGCAGACGTGGCCATGCTCGCCACCGCCGGGCTTGAAGGCGTCCGCGTCCTCGGCGCTGACCTCGGCCACGCCGCCGGACTCGCGCCGCTCGGTCGGGCTAGTCGGCTTCACCGGGGAGTACAGGGTGGCGTTCTTGATCTTGTCCTTGATCGCCGGGAACCGGGCCTTGGCCGCCTTGGTCGGGAAGAACGCACGGGTGGCCAGGTACGGCGCATCCTTGTACTGCGCGATGGTCTGCACCTCGCTGGCGACCTGCACGTCCTCGGCCGGGAAGAAGTCGAACGCCATGCCGCGCGCCACCACCACCTCCACCTGCGCCTCCAGCCCCACCAGCAACTTGGTCAGTTCGGCCTTGGCCGCGTCCATGTCCGGCGCCGTGCCGTCCAGCACCTCGGCCTGCAGCGCGTCGTACTGGCGCAGGTTGTCCTGGATGCCGGCGATCTTCTGCCGAATGATGGGATCCTCGCCGCGCTGCTCCTGCCACGTCGCCTTGATCCAGCCCACGGCCACGGTCAAGCCGGAACGCACGCACCAGTCCATTTGCGCCTTCAGCGCGGCCCGGCGCCACACCCGCGACACCACCAGTTCCAGCGTGTGACTGAACTGCTTGGCGTCCTTGAGCTTGGCCCGGTACGGCGCGGCCAGGGCCTCGGCGCGGGCCTTCACCGCCTGGTTGAGCGTGTCCTGCATCGCCTGTTGCGCGGCGGCCTGCGGGTCGATTGGCGCGGGCGCCTCGCCCGGCTTGCCACCGGCGGCCAGGTTCATCGCGGACTGTGCGGCTTCCTGCTGGGCGGCTTGTGCGGCCTGCTGGCCAACGGCCATGCCCGCCTGCTGCGCCTGCTGCATCACCGCCGGGTCGGCCAACACCTCGTCGCGCACCTGGTCCATGAGTTCGGCCATGCTCGGCGGCTTCACCGTCTCGGCCGGGCTGGCGTCCACGTCCGGGTCGCGGGCGTAGAGGAAGCTGGTCAGAATGTCCACGTAGGTGCCGGCAATCGGCACGTCCACCTCAAAGTCGCCCTTGTCGCCGCGGGCGTACTTGCGGTCACGGGCGTACTGGCTGCGCGCGTGCTTGTCGAACTCGCGGTCGTCGGCAATGCGCTTGAGCCAACGCTTCACGTCCGCGGCTTCTTCCACCTTGGCGCTCGCGTCCTCGCCGTGGACGGCCTCGGCAATGCCCAGGCTCAGGGGGTGGAACTCGGGCTGCTGGTCGTTCATCGGTAAAAGCGCCTCTTGAGGGATTCTTCATGCTGCTGCGCCCGGTCCATGCCCTCGATATGGGCGCGGGTGAACGGGATGATGGGTTTCTGCTTCTCGCGCTTGGGCACGCGGGCGCCGGCAATCAGGTCCAGGCCGCGCCCGAACAGGCCGCACACGTCCACCTTGTCGTCGTGGCGGCCGGCGGGGAACGAACACAACTGCTGTACCAGTTCCTCGGCCCAGCGTTGGCCGCGGGGCAGGAACACCGTGCCGTGCTGGGCGCGGGCGCGGAACGTGGCCACACGGGCCACCTTGTCGCCCGTGGTCGGCAACCACTCCATCGGCACCCACACCTGCGGCGTTGCTTCGCGCATGGCGCGGGTCACGGCCGGGGCGATGGCCTTCTCGATCACGCCCTTCTCGCCAAACCACAGCATCGGCTTGTGCTGCTGGCACAGCGCCACCTTGGCCTTGATGGTCACGTCCGGGGCTTCCTGCCCGCTCCACCAGTCCAGCACGAACATGCGGTCGGCTTCATCGACGCCCACCACGCCATGCTCGGTGAAGTCGCCGTCCTTGGAGGTCACGGCAAAGTCGGTGGCGCCGTACACGTTCAGGTGCGCCGGCACGTCCTCGGGGCCGTACCAGTTAAACCACTCGCGCTTGAACTGGATGCCTTCCTCGGGCGCCGGGCGCTGCTGGTACAGGCTCGCCCAGGTGCGCGGGTTGGCCTCGTAGATTTGCCAGTGGCGCGGGCCGAACCACTCCGGCCACAGGTATTCGCCCAGCTTGCGGCCCAGCGGGTCGTCGGTGCGCTCGCACTTGGCGGGGATGTTCAGCACCTCCCACACCTGCCCGTCCTTGCACGCCACCGGCCCGGAACGGCCGTCGTAGTCGTCGGGCAGGATCCCGCCGGCCAAGTCCTGCTCATGCCAACGGGTCTGGATCAGGATGATGCTGGCCTTGGGCTTGAGGCGGGTCAGGAAGTCGTCGTCGTAGGCTTGCCGGGTCTTGGCGCGGATCGGCTCGGACTCGGCTTCCTCGCGGCCCGCCACCGGGTCGTCCACGATGCCCAGGTCACAGCGGCTCGACGTGATGCCGCCCATGATGCCCGCGGCAAACAGGCCACTGCCGTTGGTCAGTTCCCACTCGTCGGCGGCGTTGGAGCCGGCCACCAGCGTCGTGGGCTTCTCCCACACGGTCGCAAACTCGGGGCTGGCGGCAATCTGCCGGGCGCGCTTGCTGTGCCGGATGATCGGCGTGCCGGCGTAGCTGGTCATCAGCACGCGCAGGCCGGGGAAGCGGCCCATGGCCCAGGTCGTGCCCACCACGGACGCATACGTGGATTTGGCGCTGCCCGGTGGCTCAAAGATCATCAGGCGGCCGTAGTCGGTGCGGATGCACCGCTCGATGGCCTCCATGGTGACGATGTGGTGCGCGGCCACGCTCGTCTCAATGGGCTTGAACAGCCACTCGTCCGGGTCGTCGGACACCGGCGCACCGGGAATCGTGATGGCCTTGCTGTAGGCCACCAGCGACTCACGGGCGCGGCGACGGCGCAGCAATTCCGCTGCGGCCTCGGCCGGGGTGATGCGGGCGCGGCCGTCAGCCATTCGCCCTACCGGCCGCGGCGATGGCCTCCAGTTCGGCCTCGGTCATGGCCACACGGGTCTGCAGCGGGTTGGCCGGGTCGCCCTTGAGGGTCACGGCGGGGCCGTAGACCTTGGGCTTCAGCTTCTCCATGCGCCAACGCTTGTTGGCCAGGATCACGCTGGCCGCTTGCGGGTTCAGGGAGCCGTCCTCCACCGCCGACTCCAGCCGGTCCATTTCCTCATGGTGGAACTCGGCCTGTTCCTCGCGCGCGTGCGCGTACTTGGCCGCGAAATCGTCGTGTTCCTTCAGCCAGCGCCGCACAGTATCCCGGTCGGGCATCCCTTCCTCGGCACAAATGGCGCGCAGGGAATCCCCGCTGGCCAGCTTGTCCAGAATCGAATCGGCCAGAGTCTCGCTGTAGGTGGACGGCCTACCCATGGGGCGCCACCTCCGCGGCAATCTTGGCCCGCCCGGCATCGGTCAGCCCGAAGCGGCCCTTGGCCTCGCGGGCGTAGCCCTTGGACAGCGCGCCTATCAGCAGCATTTCGCCCCCTGGGGCGTTGTCCCGGCGGAACTCGTCGGCGTTCACCGAGAACTCCCGGTTCAGGTATTGCAGGGCTTGGGTCATGCGATCAGCGGCCATGACCCAAACCCTCCCCGGTCCCATGGGTAGGAGATGCCGCGGCGGGTTGCAGCCCGTCCGCGGTGCCGCAACGCGGCGCCCCACTCCCGGAGTGCATGGGGTTCCCGACTCCCATGCTTCGGCCGCCACACTCGCGCCTGGCGGTAGCGCTGAACAGTCGCATCATCCTTCCACCTCGCGGATCACGTCGCGGATCAGTTGTTCGGTCACGAACCCGATTTCCACGAAATGCGCCAGCAGGTCATCGAACAGGTCGCGGGGGCTGGGCAGGGGGAAGCTGTAGCGCCCTACCACCAGGCCGGTATTGGCGTTCACGGTCGCGTCGGTCGTGGTCGCGGCCTCGCACAGCACGAACACGCTGCCCGTGCCATCGGCCATCACGTAGCTCCCCGCCCCTTCGTAGGAATGGCGGTTGGTGCGGATGCGCTGGGCGACCTTTTGGGCGAGGGGCATCATGTCCTGCTCGGGATGGGCGGCGCCGATCTTGACCATAGACCGGGTGTAGCAATGCCGCGGCCCCGCGTTCGGCCGCGCGTGGTGACGAATAACCCGTTTGGACTTGGATTCAAGGCTTGCTTTGCTTTCCACGGTTTCCCCTTTGCTTCCGTTGGATGCGCTGCGCCTTGCGCATGGCCGCCAGTCGGCGCTGCTGCGCGGCCAGTTGTTCGATTTCGTGCGCGATCAGTTGTTCCAGTTGCACCGGGGCCAGTTCGGCGTAGCGGGCGACGGCGGCGGCCATGTCGGCTTTCATCCGAAGCTCTCCATGGACCAGCCGCCGCCGTCCTTCTTGGCGCGTGCCTTGATGGCCACGAAACGGAACGGGTACTGCTCGGCCGCCACCTTGATCTTCACGCGGGCGTCGTCCGTCCAGTGGCCTTTGACTTCGTGGCACTCCATGACGCCATCTGCGGCCATCACCGCGAAGTCGGGCGTGTAGAACGTGCTGTCGGCCAGGCGCAGCTTCAGCCCCTCAAACCGGAACCACTGCACGGCCCCGGCCGCGCGCAGCACGTCCAGGTGGGCGGCATAAGCGGCCTCGGTCTTGTTCATCTGTCCGGCCTTCAGGCGGCCCAGCGCGTAGTGCTTCATCCCCGCCTCCGCATCTGCCCTTCCGCGCGCTCCCAGCTGTTAACCCACGCCTCGCGCAGATTCGCGGCCTTGCGGTCGGTCCCATACGGCGGGCAGTCGTCCAGCTTCTTGCCTACACGCCGGGCACTCTCCACGGCCAGTTGCGCCGCCTCCCACTCGCGGCGGGTTGGTGTGTCAGCCATTCATCACCCCCAAAAGCGCCACCCACAGAACCTTGCAGGCGACGTGCAATGCCTGGTCCGTGTTGAACCCGATGCGCCCCTTGCACTTCGCGTCGTCAATCAGGAAGTGCGCGACGGCCTCAGCCGCGGCCAGCGCCGGGCTACCAGTGACAACCAGCACCACGCCGGCATGGATGGCGGAATGCGCCCCAAGTGCCTGCCACCACGGCACGCCAGGAATGGGCGCGAAGCGATTTTTTGCCTTCGCCAGAAAGTCGCCTTGTAGCGGGTAGTCGGCCAGTGCGTGCCCGGCCAGCAGCAATGCGATCATTTCAACCACGGGCCACCTCCCACACTGCTGGGATGCGCTCGACCTTGCCCAGCCCCAACGCCTCCCAGTCGAAGCTGCTCATGCGCGGGCCGTCCACCGGCTCAGGCTTGACGAACTTGCGGGCGATGCTGGTCTGCACGTTCTGGTGGTTGATCGTTCGGATGCGCTCGGACGGCTTCACCTTGGCCGGCTTCGTCGGCTTGGCAACGCGCGGCTTGCGTACCCGGTTCCGACGCTTCTTGTCGTATGCCGCCTGGTTGGCCTTGCGTTGCTCCGGCGTCAGCTTCGGCGCCGGGTCGCAGATGAAGTGGTACACCCGCACGAAACGCTCGCCGCCGTCGTGCCCAATGAAGCCACCGCGGACTTGGCTGGCCAGTGCTGAACTGCACTCGTTATGCGTCAGCCCCAGCGCCACGCGAAGTTCATGCGACCGCATCGGGCCGACTTTCAGCGCCTCGCGGACCTTCAGATTCGATCCTTTCCTGCTCACCCGTACACCCTCCCCAACGTTTCATTGATTGCGGCCAACTCCCCGGCGGTCCCGCCGATCCGGTAGCGCAGCCGCAGCATGGTTTGATCCCCGTGGATGCCGCCCTTGCCGGTGTGGCAGGGCTGGCACAGCGCGATGCAGGTCCAGTGGTCGCCTTGGACGACGTGATGCGCCTCGCTCGGGGCTGGCGCGTCGCAGGTGACGCAGGCCACCGACTTGACCGCCGCCAGGTGCGCGGCCTCGGCCTTCGTGTGCGCCTTGCTGTTCTTCGTCCTCACTTGGCGGCCCTCGGCTTGACCAAAGGACCGCACCACGCGGCGGCCTCCACCTTCATCGCGCCCCAGCGCCACGTCGGCGCCTCGCCCTCATACGCCCGCAGCCCCGACCACAGCAGCAGCCGGGGCCGATCCGCTCCAACCAGCCACACCGCGTAGTCGCCCCGCTCGGTCGGGAAGTCGTGGCGGCCTCCGGTGGTCATGCGAACAGATCCCCTTGCGGCGACTTCATCGGGCTTCGCAGCGCGTGCGCCAGCCGGTCACAGGCCGGTGACGGGTGGAACAGGTGGCCGCATTGGGTGGCGTGCCCGTTGGCCGCCAATCGGCGCAGAACCGACAGTCGCGCAGACGGCGGGCTCAGCCAGCGGCGGTCGCTCAGGTCCAGTACGGCGCGCATGTAGGCGGTCACGACACCGCCTCCAGCCGCTCGGCCTCTCGCTCGTAGTACCGCGCCCGGCGTTCGGCGTCGTCGGGCGTCTCGTAGGGGTTGCGTCGCGCCGCGCGGGCCGCCTCCCGGTGTGCCTCGGCCAGCGCCTTGGGGCTTTCGCGCAGCAGGTCGCGCTGCTCGGTGGACTTCATGCCGCCCCCGTTGCAGCAGCGAAGTGCAGGCGCCAGCGGTAGGCCGTGGAGCGCGACACGTCGAACTTGTTGGCGACCTGCCTGGAAGTAGCCCTTGGGTTGGCGGCCAGCCACAGCGCCACGCGAAAATACAGTTCGGGCATGGCGGCGTGATGGGCTTCGGCAATGCGGCCCTGCCCGGCGAGCGTGATCCTCATGCCGCCCTCGCGTACACGTTCAGCGCGTGCGACATGCGGGCGTGCGCGGTGGAGACGGCGATGCCGGCATAGGCGGCAATCTCGCGGGCGTTGCAGCCGGCCAGGACGAAGGTCAGCACGTCGTCGTCGGTCAGTTCGATGTTCATTCGCCACCTGCGGCTGCGGTCTTGCGGTCGCCGGTCAGTTCCTTGCGCAGCCCTTCGATGATTTCCTGCGCGCGCTTCGGGTCGGCCGGCGTGGACGGCAACGCCTTCAGCGGTTCGACCTTCGGCAAGGCTTCGATGAAGTGCTGCGGCACAGGCCAGGTGGTGCGCATCCGGCCCAGGGTGATGAACGCCTTGCGGAACCGGGGCGTGTCGCGGTGTTGATCCCACACGCGATCCGAAGTCAGCACCTCGGTCCAGAACATCGCGGTGCCGGCGATCATGTCAGCGGCGGGGGTGCGTTCCAGACTCAAGCAAAGCAACTTGGTCAGTCCGTCCAGAATCTCGTCGTGAATCCAGGTGTCCATGCTTCATCGCCTGTAGGGTTTGGATGGCGGAAAGGGTCTTGCTCGGTGCAGCGGGGGGCGGGGCCGTGCTTCTGGCGACTGGCGCGGCGCGCAAGTCGTCCTCCCAGCGGTCTTGATTGAGGTAGGTCAGCGGGTCGGGCACGTAGCCGCGCACCCAGCCGTCGTCGTTGGCGGCACGGTGCAGCACGTCGGCAATCAGGGTGTCGGCCACCGCATCCAGCCCACGGCTGCGCCACTTCTGCAGCGCGGGCTTCTTGCCCACCTTCTTGGGGTAGGCGGCCCACCAGTCATCGAAGCGCGAAGCCGAAGGCTGCGCAGAGAGCTTTTGCTCTTGCTTCTCTAGTGATGGTGTTGGTGTTGGTGGGGTCGGACTGTCGGTTTTTGTCGGACTGCTGTCGGACTGCTGTCGGACTGCTTCGCGGCGGTGACCGCTCGGGCGGTTCTCCTGGTCCCAGCGGCGCTTGTACTCGCGGCGCTCGTCGGCATTGCGCACGGCGCTGTACTTTCCGTGGTTGATGAGTCGCCAGCCGCCGTCAATTTCCTCGATCCGGCGCCCGTCCGAGTCCTTGGTGCGGCTGTACGGGTCAGGCGACATGAAGGCCAGCAATGCGGCCTCCGCTTCCTGCAGCGTCACGTTGGCGCGACGGGCGAGACCAGGCACCGCGCCGTACACGTTGCCCTGCGCGTCCGCCATGGCCAGCATCGTTACCCACACAATCCGCGTGGCGTAGGACTCGCCCCACACGGTCGATTCGGTGATGCTGCTGAACAGCTTGGTGTAGGTGTCGCTCATGCCGCCGCCCCAAACAGCGCCGGCTGGAACCCGGTGACGGCCCACAGGTGTTCGGGCTTGCCGTAGATGCCCTGCTTCTGCAGTTCAAGCTGGGTCAGGCGGCCGTCCTTGGTCAGCACGGTGATGGCGCGGCGGATGCTGGTCAGCGGCCAATGCTTTCCTGCCGCGTTGCACTGGCCCCACACGTCGGCGGGGGACAGCGGGCCGCGGGCGTTGGCGTAGATCGCCAGCACCGCATCTTCCTGCTTGGCCGCGTCCGCGATGGCCTGCGCCAGCTCTGCGCCGGTCAGGCGGGAGGTGTTGAAGTAGGTCATCCCTGCCCCTCCCCCGTGATCCCTTCGGCGGCGAGCAGTTTTGCGGTTAGGTTGGCCGCCCGGATCTTCTTGGTCGCCCAGCCATGCAGAACATCACGAACGATGGCGGAATGGTCCTCACCGGTCGCCCGGTGTTCGGCCTCGATCACGCACCACGTTTCCGGGGTGATCTTTCCGCGAAAGTCCTTCAGGTCGGCCGCCATGGGTTAGGCCGCCTTCGACTTCTTCGGCGAAAGCAGCTTGCCGTTCGCATCGAAGGCGTCCGGTCGAAGCTCGTACCTGATGCGCAGGGCGTGGTTCTCTGGGATAGGCTGCCCGTCGTGCCACATGTAGATGGCCGAATGGGTCTTGAGTCCAAGGGCGGTCTGAAGTTCTTTGACCGAGCCGAAGAGCCTGATGGCTTGTTCTTTGGTGAGCATGCGCCGATTGTCAGCGCGCTGACAGTTAATGTCAACCCCCTGACGGCCCTGACATGTAAGTTTCCTGACATGCCGAACCAAGAACTCGCCGTCAGGACGAAGAAGGCCCGGATCCGGGCAGGCTTCACCAAGGAGAAGGACGCTGCCGCAGCCATTGGCTGCTCCCGTCCGCTGGTAATCCGCTGGGAAGCCGGCGAGGCGCACTCCATCGGTGGCAAGTACCTGATGGAGGCCGCACGGGTGTACCGGGTCCGGCCGGAATGGTTGGCGCTCACGTCAGACGATGACGGTTACCCGTGGGAGCCGGACGGCGAGCGGGTGAAGGTTCACGCCTACGAAGTCCGCGGGGTGGACGGCGAGGACGGCGTTGATGCCGAACGCGAAGTGATGATTGCGGTGTCCGACATAGAGGTGAGCGGTGGCCCTGGCGTTATCGTTCCCGAGTACGTGGAAACGAAGTACCGCCTGCCCTTCCAGATTGAATGGCTGCGCCAGTTTGGCGCCAAGCCGGAGCAGGTGCGCATTGCGCGCGTTCGCGGCTCGTCCATGGAGCCGACGCTATGGGATGGCGACAAGGCGGTGATCCACACCGGACAGAGGCGCATCCGCAACGACCGCGTGTTCGCGCTGATCTATGGCGGTGAGGCGCGCGTGAAGCGTATCTCGATGATGGCGGACGGCCGGCTTCGGATCGTCAGCGACAACCCGGACAAGACTCGCTACCCAGACGAGTACGTGCAGCCAGAGGACATGGCGCAGGTGTACATCATCGGCCAGGTAATCGACCGCAGCGGTGGCGGTGGCCTGTAACAGACTAACCGGAGGTGACATGGATAAGTGGGGTGATTCAATTCCACTAGGCGTGGCCAGTGGCATGCTGATCGTGCTGGGCGGACTGACAATGGCGGGCTCTCTGGGGTCGTGCAGCAAGGCCGTTCCACCAGCCCCGGATGAGTTCTCCAGTTACGAGGACTGCATATTGGGCAAGTTGGGGCGCGGTCAAAGCAAAGTCGCGTCAGAGGCGATCATTGAGGCGTGCCGCATGAAGTTCCGCCCATCGACGTTGCCAGCGCCACCTGTGAAGCACAGCACCGAAGCCCATAGGTCGGCCGCTGAAGCTGGAATGGTTCACGATCTGGCACCGGAGAATGACGAGCAGAAATTCGGCGACTTCACTTGTGCTGGCGACTGCTCAGGGCACAAGGCCGGCTACAACTGGGCCGAAGAAAAAGGCATCACCGACGAAGGACAGTGCGGCGGGAAGTCGCAATCCTTCGTTGAGGGATGCAAACAATGGGCGCGGGACGCGAGTGATGAGTGGGTGTCAGACTGACCAAGGCCAATCAACAGCCTAAAAAGCCCGCCGAAGCGGGCTTTTTTGTGCCCCGCACAATCGAAAGTTGAAAATAATTCTGTCAGCCTATTGACAGGCTGTCAGTCTGCTGACAGTATGACTCCCACGCCGAACGGATCGGCCGGGAGACAGACGATGGCAGACGGCACCACTCAGGAATCCGCAGCAACCGAAACCACGGCTCAGCCCGAGGTCATCACCACGTTCAAGGGCTTCGACGCCAACCTGGCGTGCCGTGGCTATCAGTTTGAGGTCGGCAAAGAGTTCGTCCACGAAGGTGAGGTATCGGCCTGTAATGGCGGCTTCCACGCCTGCGAGTACCCGCTGGACGTGTTCAATTACTACCCGCCTGCCGAATCGCGCTATTGCACGGTTGAGCAGTCCGGCACGCTCTCGCGCCACGGTGGCGATTCCAAGGTTGCCAGCGAACGCATCAAACTCACGGCAGAAATTGGCCTTCCGGGCATCATTAAGGCGGCCGTCGAGTACACGCTGAAGCGTGCGAAGCCGACTGATTCCGCCAGCAACTCGGGCGACTACGGCGCGGCCAGCAACTCGGGCGAGGATGGCGCGGCCAGCAACTCGGGCACTCGCGGCGCGGCCAGCAACTCGGGCGCTCGCGGCGCGGCCAGCAACTCGGGCTACCAAGGCGCGGCCAGCAACTCGGGCACTCGCGGCGCGGCCAGCAACTCGGGCGACTACGGCGCGGCCAGCAACTCGGGCTACCAAGGCGCGGCCAGCAACTCGGGCGCTCGCGGCGCGGCCAGCAACTCGGGCTACCAAGGCGCGGCCAGCAACTCGGGCGCTCGCGGCGCGGCCAGCAACTCGGGCGAGGATGGCGTCGCAATGTCCGCAGGCTATGCGGGAAAGGTTATGGGCTGCGAAGGCTCCGCACTGTTCCTGGTAGAGCGTGACGACGAATACAAGATCGTCGCGGTGTGGTCAGGAATTGCGGGCCGCGATGGCGTCAAGCCGGAGACGTGGTACACGCTGCGCGACGGCAATCTGGTGGAGGTCTAAGCCATGCAGTACGCCGAAAGCTACCAAGCCGCCGCCCTGGGCCTGCCGGATGACATTGCCCCGGAAGCCATCGAAGCGGCCCGCACCCTCATCACCGATGACCAGCGCGACGACGTGCGCGTTGACGTAGCCGACCGTCACGGTGATGGCGCGGCCTACCTGCTGACCATGCCGGGGATGGTGGAGGCGTTCAACGCCCTCATGGCCCGCACCCGCGCCGACGAACTGCAGGGCGATGCGGCGATTGCGTTTCGCGCCCTTGACCGATTCCGCGACCAGCAGCAAGGCGCGCTGGAAGAAGCCCTGAACGAGAAGGCCGCCGAGTTGGTCATGGACGGCGTGCTGCGGAGGGCTGCGGCATGACCACCGACACCAAGACGCTGGCCGCCGAGTTGGAGGCGCTGGCCTCCAAGGCGATCCACGCCGCGATGTGGGGCCACGCCACAGTGCTGGAACCGGACGATGTGCGGATGCTGCAGAAGGCCGCCAAGGCGCTGGAAGGTGCGCAATGAACACCATCGACCTACTTTCCGCCATCGCCGCCTACGGCCTGCTGCTGACCCTGCTGCTGTTCCTGGTCATGGGCTGGTGGATGCCGCTGGCCGTGGCTGTTCTCTACACCGCCGCGTGTTGCTGGGCGTTTGGCAACTGCCCGCAGGAAAAGACACAGCCGGAGCGCATACCGTGAACAAGTACGCCGTAACCCGGCTGGCCCGCGCCAGCATCATCGAGAGCTTCGACGCGATGGACCCGACGCGCAGCCATGAAGTCCTGCCGTCGCAGCGCATCGCCGCCGAGCGCGCCAGCAGCCGCCTGATGCGCACCGCCTTCACCACGATGGCCGGCATCGCCGCGTTGGTCGTGGCGTGTGGGGCGATGCAATGAGCCGCGTCGAGTCCCAGGACTGGCAGGAACGGGGCCGCGAGCCGATGACGCGCCAGCAGCAAAAGCTGTTGAACGCCGCCTGCGGGGACTTGGCCACCAGTCTGCGCTGGCACGGCCACCGCTTCGACAAGGACGACTTCCGGCTGCTGATCTGCGCCGTGGTGCTGGGCGAGCGACTGGTGCCCGGCATCAACACCGGCATGGGCGCACCGGGCCTGGTCCGCATGGGCCGCAGCAGCAAGGAACTGACCAAGACGCAGGCCACCGAAGCCATCCGCATGGCGTTCGACATTGGCGACAACCCCGAGGACCAGGGCATCGATGCCCCGCCCGTGCGCTGGGGGCCGGCCGTCTGCTACGCCCGCTGGGTCAGCACCGACACCCCTGATTACACCGTCGCGGCCTGATCCGCCGAGCCAAGGAATCCGAGCAATGAACAATCAAGCCGTTACCGTTGTCGAGCCGCGCGAAGCGCTGCCGACCGTCACCACGCCCTCGCACCTGCTGGCCATGGCCGTGCAGCAAGGCGCCGACCTGGACAAGCTGGAAAAGCTGATGGCGCTGCAGGAGCGCTACGAGGCGAACGAAGCCCGCAAAGCCTACGTGGCCGCCATGGCGAGCTTCAAGGCCGAACCCATGGAAATCCTCAAGCGCAAGCTGGTGGAGTTCAAGACCCGCGACGGCGACTGGACCAGCTACAAGCACGCCGAACTGTCCGACGTGACCGACGTGGTGGTGCCGGCCATGGGCAAACACGGCTTGTCGCACCGCTGGGACGTGTCGCAGAAGGGCAACGAAATCACCGTGGCCTGCACGATCACGCACGCCTTGGGGCACAGCGAGTCCGTGACCATGAGCGCGTCGCCGGACGCCAGCGGCAAGAAGAACGCCATCCAGCAAGTCGCCAGCACCGTGACCTACCTGGAGCGTTACACCCTGCTGGCACTGACCGGCATGGCGACGAAGGGCATGGACGACGACGGCCGTGCCTACGACGACGCGCCGGAAGCCGAGCCGGTCGATGCCAAGGCCGCCGACTGGATCCGGCAGGCCAACCAGTTGCAGGAACCGGGCGACTACGAGCCGACCAAGGCCAAGATGATGAAGGACTACGGCGGCGTGGTGAAGAACATTCCGGCACCGGTGAAGGACGCATTCAACGCGGCCAAGGCGCGCGTGATGCCGAAGGATGAAGAATGAACGCGCCCCTCTACTTCCCTGACATTGAGCAGGGCACCGACGAGTGGCACGCCATCCGGGCCGGCGTATGGAGCGCCAGCAACGGCGCCAAGATCATGGGCGGGCTGGAGACGCAGGGCTTGAAGGACTTGATTAAGGACGTGGCCTGGGGCCGGGTCTTTGGCAAGACCGACCGCGGCTACAGCAACGCCTCGATGCAGCGCGGGCACGAACTGGAACCGGAGGCGCGCGAGAACTTCGCCTTTGCCACCGATGCCGAGGTGGAACAGATGGGCTTTGTGAAGCACGGCCGCATCGCCCACCTGGGCTGGTCGCCGGACGGGCTGCACGCCAACCGCCGCCGCGGGCTGGAAATCAAGTGCCTGGAACACAAGGCATGGATGGACGTGCTGGAGCGCCAGGAAATCCCCAGCGAGTACCGCTGGCAGGCCCGGATTGGCTGCATGGTCGGGAACCTGGAGGCCATGGACTTCTATGTGTACCACCCGCTCGCGGGCGGCATCCACCTGGTCGCCAGCATCACCGACAGCGAGAAAGACCAAATCGAAGGGCGCATTGCGGTTCTGGAGTCGCGCGTCCAACCCCTCATTGAACGCCTGATGGAAAGGAAGATTGCCGCATGAACGCGCAGATCAAGGAAACCGCCCTGCTCCCGCTGGAGTCGATCAACGCGGTGGAGATTTTCACCGGGGCCAAGCTGGACGACCTGCTGGCGCAGATTCGCACCGAGGCCGCCAGCCTGGTGCCGGACGTGACCACCGAGAAGGGCCGCAAGGAAATCGCGTCGGTCGCCTACAAGGTGGCTCGCTCCAAGACCGCCATTGACGACGCCGGCAAGGAACTGGTGGCCGACTGGAAGGCGCAGTCGGCCAAGGTCGATGCCGCCCGCAAGAAGGCCCGCGACTACCTGGACGGGCTGAAGGACGAAGTGCGCCGCCCGCTGACCGAGTGGGAGCAGGAGCAGGAGCGCATCGAACGCGAGGCCATCGAAGCGGCTAGGCTCGCCCGCGAAGCCGAAGAACGCGCCCGCGTCGAGGAACTTGAGCGCCGGGAACGCGAGCTGCGGGAGCGCGAGGAACGCATCGCCGCCGCTGAACGCGCCGAGGCCGAGCGCATCGCCGCCGAGAAGGCCGAGGCCGAGCGCGCCGAACGTGAAGCCCGCATTGCTGCCGAGGCGTCCGAGCGTGCCCAGCGCGACGCGGCCGAAGCTGTCGCCCGCGCCGAGCGTGAAGCCGAGGAAGCGCGGGAGGCCGCCAAGCGTGCCGCCGAGCAGGCCGAGCGCGACAAGGCCGAAGCCGTGCGCCAGGCCGAGGAACGCACGGCACGTGAAGCTGCAGCCGCCGAGCAGCGCCGACTGGACGAGGAAGCCCGCCAGCGCGCCGAGCAGGAACGCCGCGAGGCCAACCGCCGCCACTGTGGCGCGGTCAACCGCAAGGCCGCCGAGGCGCTGGTGACTGCCGGCCTGGACGAAGCCGCGGCCAAGGCTGCGATCACCGCGATTGCATCCGGCAAGGTTCCGGGCGTGTCCATCGCCTACTGACAACCGATCCCGAGGCGCACGGAAGCGCCGACTACTTAGAACCAGGAGCCGCAGGATGAATGAGCATGATTTGCCGGCGCTGCCGGAAGCGTTGCTGATGACCGCACAGGGTCGCGACGGATGGACCGCCGACCAAATGCGCGACTACGCCCGAGCCGCCATCACCGCGCTACAGCCGGGGGAGGCGGTGGCTTGGCGCAGGGATACGCCGTATGGCATCGGCTACAGCTTCGCCAGCGAGGACGTGATGCGCGACATGGCCGACTGGCTTGCGCCCACCACCCCGCCCTCGCTGCCGGCTGGGTGGGCGCTGGTGCCTGAGCGAATGCACGCCCCGGCTGATGCGTGGGAATCTGCTGCTTTCAGCTTCGGCGGCCCCGCTGCTGGCGATGGCGAAGCGTACCTCGATTGCACGCTGTGGGTTGGCAACATCGAGAACGACGACGGCACCAAGACTTACGGATTGCATGTGTCGTGCGACGAGTGCCCCGAGGAAGGAATGACCACGCTGGCCGAGTTCGCCGCCGCCCCGCAGCCCCAGCGTGAGGCCAGTGAGGCTGGGCAGGGGGTGGATTGGAAATGCAACAACTGCCAAACCTGCTTTGCTGATACGCCGGACGCTTGGAGTCGCTGGCGTGATGCCAAGTACCTTTCGCCGTCGTGCCCGTACTGCAAGGCTGCAAACCAGTTCACCTATCCACACAGCACCGCTGCTCTGATGGGAGTGCTAGAGCACTACGGGTTTACCTGTGAGGCTGGGCCGCTGGTCAACTGTGTTGACTGGAAGAAGCTGCGCGAACGCATCGCCACCCACACGCAGGAGGGGCGCTGAAATGGGCTGCAGCCACTACAACTACCGCCAGCCCGATCCTTGCGCCAACTGCGGCAAGCGCGGCGGGGTCATGAGCGATTCGTCGTGGGGCCACAACCACCTGTGCTGCAGCCACGCCTGCGGGAAGCGACTCCGGCACAAGATCGAGAACGGGATGGGCGGCCCGCACCCGAACAGCTACGGCGGGCTCAACTTGTGGGACACGGGCTGGCCGTCCAGCGAGGACCGACTGCTCAACCTGCGCATCCGCATCAAGCAGCTGCGACACCGGGTTCGGGCATCGCAGATCCCCACCCAGGAGGGGCGAGGGTGATGCAGAAGCACATGCGACACATCGGCGGTGGCTTGCTCGCCTTGTTCGATGAGGATGGCGATTACGTGCGGGAAGTCGGCGTAGCCGCTGGTTGGAACTTCATGGACCGCGACGTGGTGATCGTCCGCTACAACGCATACACCACCGCCCAGCGCCGCATCGAGCGGTTGGAGGGGGCGTTGCGGGCCATCCGAGATTCCACGTTCCGAAACGCCGTGACCCTGCGAGGCATGGCGGACGCAGCACTACAGGATGCCGAATGAACGTCATCACCCAACACCTGCCAGCGTGGAATAGCTGGCTTGCACTCGCGCTGTACTGGATGCCGCTGGCGTTGTGCGCCTATGGCTACTTGGTTCGCAGTATTTCCATGTACCGCGCTGACCTGGCAGACCGAGCCGAAGCGGCACGTAAGCCGACCGTGGGGTTCTACTACCCGAAGATCACGATTGGCACGCTGGTCGGTTATGCCTTCGTGTCCGTTGTGCCGGTTGCCAACCTGTTCGCCGCGATTTTCGACGTTGCGCCCAAGCTGTTCGCGCAGTTATTCGACTGGTGCGGTCGCGTGCTGGACATTCCGCTAGTGCCGAAAAAGGCCAAGGAGCCAACCGAATGAACGCGATTGAGAGGCTGGTGAAACAGTGGTACGGATTTGGCGGCCCATACGCTGATTGTGCCGATGACCTAAACGCCCTCCTCCCCGAGCTGCGGGAGATGGCGAGGGATGCTGCTAGATACAGGTGGCTGCGGGACGACTGCGGCGATGACTGGGAAGAGCTCGGGTGGGCGCACCCCAACGAGTTCGACAGCATCGTTGATGCGGCAATCGCCAAGGCCAAGCCGTGAACTACTACTGCAAGTGGGAGGTTGTGATGAGTGATTGCGCCACGTATCGGCTGCGGACGATGAGTGACTTGCTCACGATCCCGCATGACCGCATCGACGTCATGCTGCGCGATCTGCGCTATGCGCTGGAAATGGCGCACCTCGTCGGCGGCGACAGCGTGCAAGCCATGCGGTTTGAGACGTTCGACTGGACAGACGACGGCGAGCGCAGCGTTGACGTGAAGATGAACGGCGAGAAGTTGTGTCGCTTGGAGGTCATGCCTGCCTGTTGGTGCCTGACGTGTGACCCGGTGACGGTTCGCATGGCGCTGTGCCCCGACTGCGGCAACAAGCGATGCCCGAAAGCCAACGACCACCGCCACGCCTGCACCGGCAGCAATGAGCCGGGACAGAAGGGCAGCGCATGGGAGCATGTAAAGCCATGATTGGCCCGGTATTGGAGTTCTGCGACCTGCAACGGATTTCGGGCTATGACCGCCGCGCAGACGTGGAACGCTGGGCCACGGATAACGGCATCCCGGTACGTGCGTGCCGGGGTGGCCTGTGGACGACGGTTCCGGCGTTGAATCGTGCGCTGGGGCTGGCCTCCAATGATGACGCTTACCCGGCTGAGATGATCTGATGGCACCGCGCCCGCGCAAGCATAATTCCACCATCCCGCCACACATCGACCAAAAGGCGATTCCGAAGGGCGTCTATTGGGACGCCAGCGGCAACGGGCGCTGGTACATGCTCAACCCGCCAGGATCAGTGAAGCGCCGTATTCCGTTGGGTGGGCGCGGCCTGAAGCTGTCCGATCTGCATTCACTGGCGGAAGGCAACAAGCCGCGTGGCACGGTGCAATGGCTGTGCGAGCAGTACCACGCCAGCCCCGACTTTGCCCAACTGGCGAAGCTCACGAAGGCCGATTACGAATACAGCCGCGACGTGGCGCTGAACCTGCCCACAGCCACGGGTGGCACGTTTGGCCGACTGGACCCGGCCCGCCTGCGCCCGCCGCACATTCACCGCATCGTGGACCGGCTGCGCGCGGAAGGCACGCCGACGAAGGCCAACAAGGTGCTGCGATACCTGCGGCTGGTGTTCGGCTGGGGCATCGCGCGCGGCCACGTCACCGAGAACCCGGCCAAGGGCGTGAAACAGGCCAAGGAACGCCAGAGACAACGCCTGCCGACGACGGACGCCTATACCCGCCTGCTGACCTTCGCCCGCGACCGTGGGGCGCGTACAGCGCGAACGGCGGGCAGCGTGGCCCCGTACCTATGGCTGGTCATGGAGTTGGGCTATCTGTGCCGCCTGCGCGGGATTGAGACCATCACGCTCACGGAGGCGAACGCGGAGGCCGATGGCATCTTGACCAACCGCCGCAAGCGCAGCCGCGACAGCCTGGTGGAGTGGACACCCCGCCTCAAGGCCGTATGGGATGCGGCCCTAGCCCTGCGCCGACAGACGCGAGGCGCGGCCCCTGAACTGATCCGGCCCGAGGATCGCGTGATTTTCCTTGCCAGCGGGGGCGAGCCCCTGAGCAAGTCAGGGCTGGATACCGCGTGGCAACGGCTGGTGAAGCTGGCAATGCGAGAGGGGATTTTGACCGCAGAGGAACGCTTCAGCCTGCATGACCTGAAGCGCAAGGGCGGCACGGATGCGGTTGGAGACAAGGGCCAGCGGCAGGATGCGCTGGGGGTCTCGGACGCGATGATGAAGGTGTACGACAAGTCCGTACCCCGCGTGAAACCTTCGGGTTTTACGGAGTGAATTACGGAGGCGGTGATTTTTTCACCACCGCCTCCACGCAAGGTACTGATTTGATTGGTGGGTCGTGTCAGAATCGAACTGACGACCAGCGGATTAAAAGTCCGATGCTCTACCGACTGAGCTAACGACCCATCGCGACCCGGCCTTGCGCCGGGTCGTGCATTCTAGCGCAGCGGCGCGATGGATGCAGGGGTGCGCAACCCGCGCGGCGGCGGCCGCGGATGCCTCGATTCAGTACCGCGTCAGGCGTATCGCGTGGGGTCGGCCACGCCCGCCGCCGCGAACCCCTCGGCCCGCAGGCGGCATGCGTCGCAATGCCCGCAGGCCCGACCGGCGTCATCGGCCTGGTAGCACGACACCGTCTGCGCGAAGTCCACGCCCAGGCGCAGCCCCTCGCGCACGATGTCGGCCTTGCTCATGAACTGCAGCGGCGCATGCACACGCAGTCCCGCGCCTTCCACGCCGGCCTTGGTGGCCAGGTTGGCCAGCTGTTCGAACGCCGCCACGAATTCCGGCCGGCAATCGGGGTAGCCCGAGTAGTCCACCGCGTTGACACCGCAGAAGATGTCATTGGCGCCCAGCACTTCGGCCCAGCCCAGCGCGATCGACAGCATGATCGTGTTGCGCGCCGGCACGTACGTCACCGGGATGGCGTCCTTGGCCGCGGCCTGCCCCACGGGGTGGCCGTCGGTGTCCAGCGGCACGTCGATGTCGTCAGTGAGCGCCGAGCCACCGATGCTGCGCAGGTCCACGTTGACGGTCTTGTGCGCCACTGCACCCAACGCCTTGGACACGCGGTCGGCGGCATCCAGCTCGGAGGTGTGGCGCTGGCCATAGCGGACGCTCAGCGCATGCACGGCGAACCCCTGCTCGCGCGCGATCGCTATGACCACGGCGGAGTCCATGCCCCCGGATACCAGAACGACGGCCTTTTTCATTCGACACTCCCTACCGGCCGACACTTCACATCGACCACAAGCCGCAGCCCAGGGCCGCGCGGAAAAGCACCCTCACGACGGTCGCGGGCTCAACGCCCCGGCTCGTCATTCCACAGGATCTTGTGCAACTGCAGCTGGAAGCGCACCGGCAGACGATCGGTCACGATCCAGTCGGCCAGCGCGCTCGGATCGACCTGGCTGAAGCTGGGCGAGAACAGCACGTCGCACACCTGCGTCAGCGCATGCTCGGCCACGATGGCCTTGGCCCAGTCGTAGTCCTCGCGGCTGCAGATCACGAACTTCACCTGATCGTTCGCGGTGAGCAGCGGCAGGTTGGACCACAGGTTGCGGGCGACCTCGCCCGAACCGGGCGTCTTGATGTCCAGCACGCGCGACACGCGTGGGTCCACTGCGCCGATGTCGATGGCGCCGGAGGTCTCCAGCGACACGTCGTAGCCTTCATCGCACAGGCGCCGCAACAACTCGACGCAGCGCTTCTGCGCCAACGGCTCGCCGCCGGTCACGCACACATGGCGCGCGCCGTGCTGGGCCACTTCGGAGAGAATCGCGTCAAAGTCCCACCACTGGCCACCGTGGAAGGCGTACGCGGTGTCGCAGTACTGGCAGCGCAGCGGGCAGCCGGTCAGGCGCACGAACACGGTCGGCCAGCCGATGGTGCGCGACTCGCCTTGCAGCGACAGGAAGATTTCGGTCAACCGCAGCCGCTCGGGCGACGCCGCGGCCGCCTCGGGGGAAACGGTGCTCATGGGGGTATTTTAGCGCGAGCCGCCGAGGCGGCCGAGTTCCAGCGCGCGCAGGCGGTCCTGGGCGACCCGGGCGGCATCGGTGTCGGGGTAGCGCGCCACCACCGACCCGAAGGTGCGCTCGGCGGCGTCCAGTCGTTTCAGCCCCTGCTGCGCCAGGCCCACCTTCAGCAATGCCCCGGGGGCCTTGTCGTGGGTCGGGTAGCGGTCCACCAGCGCCTGGAACTGCTCGAGCGCCGGCTCGTAGTTCTGGGTGACGTAGTAGCTCTCGCCCAGCCAATACAGGGCGTTGGGCGTATACACGCCATTGGGGTGCTGCTGCAGGAACGCCAGGAACTGGCTGGACGCATCGGCGTACCGCCCGGCCTTGAGCGTGGCGAAGGCCGCGTCGTAGGCCGCGCGCTCGCCGGCCCCCTCACGCAGCTTGCCGGCGTCGCCATGGACGCTCGGTGCCCGCTCGGCGGGCGCCGGAACGGCGGCCGAGACCGGCTGGGCGGCCGGCTTGGCCCCGGGTGTGCTCCCCTTCGGCGGCGTGGCCGGGACGGCCGGTGCGCCACCGACTTCCAGACGGTTCAACCGGTCGTCGATATCCAGGTACTGGCGCTTGCCCGACTCCTGCAACTGCTGCGTCAGCTGCTGCAATTCCTCGACCTGGGCCCTCAGCGCCCGCACTTCGGCCTTGAGCTGGTTCACTTCATTGAGCAGCGCCATGTTGGCCTGGTTGTCGCCGGCCCGCTGCTCCAGCACGGCCACGCGGTCGGCGAGGCTTGCGCGCTGCGCCGACGCGGGGGTGGCGGCCACGAGGGCCGCCACCAGGGTTGCACTGACAAAGAGTCCGCGCATTCCGATCATCACTTCGCGGTGTAGATGATCTCGACGCGACGGTTCTTGGCCCAGCAGTCCTCGCTGGACTCGGTGCAGACCGGCATTTCCTCGCCGGAGCTGTTCACCATCTGCTGGCTGGCCGAGCCGCCGTTGGCCTGCAGGGCCGACGACACGGCATTGCCGCGGCGCTCGCCCAGGCCAAGGTTGTACTCGCGGCTGCCGCGCTCGTCGGCGTGGCCCTGAAGGGTCATGCGCGCGGTCGGGCGGTCACGCAGGTACTTGGCGTGGCAGCCCACGGCCGCCTGGAACTCCGGACGCAGCACGTCCTGGTCGAAGTCGAAGTAGATCACGCGCTGGCGCAGGCAGGCGTCGGTATCGAGGTCGGCCGGGCCGTACATGCCGGGGGTGGTCGGCGCGGGGGTGGTGACCACCGGGGTTTCGCCGGTCGTGGTGTCGGCCGGCGGGGCCTCCTTGACCTTCTTCGAGCAGGCGACGGCGGCGGTGCAAAGCACGGCGGCGAGGGCGATACGGACGGTGCTGTTCATGGTGACTCCTCGTCAATACATGGTGCGGGGTGGATTGAGCCGGGCGCTCTGGCCCAACCGGAAGGAACTCGGGCGCCGGGTTTCGGCGCGGGTTACTGCGCGGCCGGGAGCCGGTACGGCCCCCACGCGGGTTCGCGGACGTCGCCACCCGACAGGACCAAACGCTGCCGCACCCGGGCATCGGCCGACACCGCGTACAGCACGCCACGCTGCCCCTCGCGGGCCGCATAGAGCACCATCGAGGCGTTGGGGGCGAAGCTGGGCGACTCGTCCAGCGAGCCGGGCGACAGCGTACTCCAGCGCGGTGTGCCAAAGCTGGCGTCCATCAGCGCGACCCGGTAGTTGTTACCGGTGCCCTGCGCGGTCGCGATCTTCTTGCCGTCGGCAGACACGGTCGCGCTGGCGTTGTAGCTGCCTTGGAACGTCACGCGGCTAGCGCTGCCGCCACTGGCGGAGACCTGGTAGATCTGCGGGCGGCCGCCACGGTCTGAGGTGAAGTACACGCTGCCGCCGTCGGCGCTCCACACCGGCTCGGTGTCGATGCCGAAGTGGTTGGTCAGCTGGGTCAGCGCGCGGCTGCCCAGGTCCATCACATAGACCTCGGGGTTGCCGCTGCGCGACAGCGTCATCGCCATGCGGCGGCCGTCGGGTGAGAACGCAGGCGCACCGTTGATGCCGCGGTACCGGGCAATCGACTCACGGTGGCCGGTGTTGATGTCCTGCACGAAGATGGTGGAGCTTCCGTTCTCGAAGGTGACATAGGCCAGGCGGTTGCCGTCCGGACTCCACGAGGGCGACAGGATGGGCTGGGAGGAATTGACCACCGCCTGCGGGTTGAAGCCATCGCTGTCGGCAACCATCAGCGCGTATCGCGCCCCCTGGCCCACGCCGGTGGCGGTGACATAGGCGATGCGGGTGAAGAACGCACCGCGAACCCCGAGGATCTTCTCGTATACCGCGTCGGCGATCTGGTGCGCCACGTCACGCATCGCGTTGCTGCGCGCGGTGATGGCGAACCCCAGCAGGCGCTGCTGCTTGGCCACGTCGAACAGCTCGTATTCCACGCGGTAGCTGCCGAGGCCGCCGTCGAGGACGCGACCCACCAGCAGGTAATCCTGGTTGAGGGCACGCCACGTCGGGTAGTTGACCTCGCTGCCGCGGGTCGGTCGCTCAACAAGATCCCGGTCCGGCAGGCCGCGGAACTGGCCAGAGCGCTCGAGATCAGCCTTGATGACCTGTGCGACGTCGGCCGAGGGGGCGCCGGCGCTGCCCTGATACGGCATCGGCACGATGGCGATGGGCAGTGCCGCAGCGTTGCCGCCGATCACATCGATTTCCAGGCCCTGCTGCTGCGCGGCGGCGGCAAAGGGGAGCAACAGGGCAAGCAGCGCGGCCCACCAGGGCGTCGTTCGAGTCATCGGCAGGTCCATCCGGTCAACATGAACAGTCTTAACAGCTTGGCCGTGAACGCGGCCTCAAAGCTTAACGAATACCTAACCCACTGACCCGGCAAAGCGCGCTCACCGATCCTGGGCGCGGAAGTTGATGGTCAGGTTACGGTTGAACACGGACTCGAAACCGGCGTACGGCAAGGGATCGGCCTTGAGCACGGCGCGCTTGATCGACTCCTGCCCCGCCTCGTCATAGCCACAGGGCGACGCCACTTGTACGTCCATGACGTTGCCGCCCGGCAACTGGCGGATCACGAGCCGGCAAGGGGCGCCCACGGGGACGGATTCGGGACGCGTCCATTTCGCGTTGATCGCCGCCTGCAGGGCGGCGACGTACTGCGCCAGCAGCCCCTGGTCGACGCCGCCGCTGCCGGCGCGTGCGCCACTGGCCCCGGCATCCGAGCGCGCGGCCTCTTCCGCGGCCCCGGCGGCGCGCGCATTGGCAATGCGGTCCAGTTCGGCGCGCGCGACCTTGGCATCGCGCGCGGCCAGCGCGCGCAGGCGCTTGATCTCGGCAATCTGCTTCTGCCGGTCCTCTTCCTGCTTGGCCAGGCGCTGCTTGCGCTCGGCCTCTTCCTGGCGCTTCTGTTCGGTCAGGTCCACCTGTTCCTGGCGGCGCTTTGCTTCCTGCGGTTTGGTCTCGGTGGCCGGCTTGGGCGTCGGCCGCTCGACCACCGCGTCCTGGCTCCGATCCTCGGGGTTGGGGATGAAGTCCTGCGGCGCGGCCTGGCGCGGCGCGACCTCATCCTGGGGCACCGGCTCGGGCAGCGGCTGCGGCAGGGGCGCGGCTTCCTCCTCCACCGGCGCTGGCATCGGCTCGGGTTCGGCCACCGGTTCCGGGCGATCGGCCAGCGTGCGCTGCATCGCCGCGGACAGGTCGCCCGCATCCACCAGTTCGGCGCCCACCGGCGAACCGGCCGCCGATACGGGACGCTGCGTCTTCGTCCACCACAGCCCGGCGAACATCGCCAGGAACACCAGCGCGTGCAACAGCAACGCCAGTCCGATCGCGCGCGAGGTATCGGCGCGGGTTTCCCTCATCGCGCGGCGTCCTGCTTGGGCTGGCTCATCAGGCCCACCTTTTCAACGCCGGCACGCTGCAGCAGCACCATCGCGTCCATCACCCGCTGGTAGTTGGCGGTGGCGTCACCGGCCACGTACACCGCGGCCTTCGGGTCCTGGTGGACGATGGCGCGCAGCTTCGCCTCCAGCGCCTGCGCCGTGACGGCCTCGTTGCTGCCCGCTTCCACCGCCAGGAACAGGTTGCCGTCGCGGTCCACGCTGACCACGATCGGATCCTTCTTCTCCTGGATCGACTTCGCGTCGGACTGCGGCAGGTCGATATCCACGCCCAGGTTGAGCAGCGGCGCGGTGACCATGAAGATGATCAGCAGCACCAGCATCACGTCGATGTAGGGAACGACGTTGATCTCGGCCTTGAGCTTGCGCTTGCGGCGACGCCCGGAGGAAATGCCGGCCATCGATCAGGCCTCGTCGAGGTGCGACTGGCGCTGCAGGATCGAGGAGAACTCCTCGGAAAACGCGTCGTAACGCACCGAGATGCGGTCGACCTTGGTGGCGAAGCGGTTGTAGGCCCACACCGCCGGGATCGCGGCGAACAGGCCCATCGCCGTGGCGACCAGCGCCTCGGAGATGCCGGGCGCGACGGTGGCAATGGTCGCTTCCTTCAACTGGGCCAGGCCCTGGAACGAGATCATGATGCCCCACACCGTGCCGAACAGGCCGATGTAGGGACTGATCGAGCCCACGTTGGCCAGGAACTCGAGGTTATGCTCCAGCCCGTCGATCTCGCGCGAGCCGGTGGCGCGCATGGCGCGCTGGGCGCCCTCGAGCTGCGCACGGGTGTCCACGCCACGACGCTGGCGCACCCGGTTGAACTCGCGGAACCCGGCCTCGAAGATCGCCTCCATGCCGCTGATGTCGCGGTTGCGCTCGGTGGCGCCGGCATACAGCTTGGACAACTCCGCACCCGACCAGAAGCGCTCCTCGAACTGGTCGGCTTCCTTGGCGGCACGGTCGAGCACGGCCTTTTTGCGGAAGATGATCGCCCACGAGGCGACCGAGGCCAGCAGCAGGATCGCCATCACCAGCTGCACCGGCAGGCTGGCGTGCAGGATCAGCTGCAGCAGGTTGAGGCCGTTGTCGCCCGTCGCTGCCACGGCCGTGGCAGTGTCGGCGACCGTGCTGGCAGGCGCTTCTTCGGGAAGGGCTTCGGCGGTGGCCTGCAGCGCGGTCAGCAGGTAGGTCATGCTTGGTTCTCCGTGCCCGTGGGGGCCTTGCGATGGCGACGGTGGTTACGTCGACGGGGGTTCTTCGGTGTTCTGCAACGAGTGGGCCTGCAGCTGGGCCAGCAACGGCTGGGGGATGCCCCGCGGCCGGAAGCTGTCCGCATGCAGCGCGGCGATCCGGACCTGCGCGGTGAGCAGCAGTTCATCGCCACGGCGGATGGACTGCGCGAACACCAGGCTGGCCTTGCGGCAACCCTGCACCGCCGCGGTGACGGACAGTGCATCGTCCAGCCGCGCCGGCTTGAGGAAGTCGATCTCCATCGCACGCACCACGAACACCAGACCGTATTCGTTGCGCAGCAGTTCCTGACCATAGCCCTGCGCGCGCATCCATTCGGTGCGGGCGCGTTCCATGAAGGCCAGGTACTGCGCGTGGTAGACCACGCCACCTGCGTCGGTATCTTCCCAGTAAACGCGTGCAGGCCAACTGAACGAAGGCTCAACCGGCATCGACGTCACTCTCGAAAAGCCCACCCGTTCCCGCTTTGGGCTTGAGGCCGATGTGGCGATAGGCCTTGGCCGTGGCCATGCGGCCACGCGCGGTGCGGATGAGGTAGCCCTGTTGGATCAGGTACGGCTCGATCACGTCTTCCAGCGTGCCGCGCTCTTCGCTGAGCGCCGCGGCCAGCGACTCCACGCCGACCGGGCCGCCATCGAAGGACTCGATGATGGTGCGGACCAGGCGGCGGTCGAGGTCGTCGAAGCCCTCCGGGTCGACCTTCAGCATGGCCATGGCCGCATCGGCGGCGTCGCGGGTGATGCCGCCGCCGGTTTTCACCTGCGCGTAGTCGCGCACGCGGCGCAGCAGGCGGTTGGCGATGCGGGGGGTGCCGCGCGAGCGCTTGGCGATCTCCGCCGCGCCCTCCGGCTCGCAGCTGATCCCGAGGATCTGCGAGGAACGGCGCACGATCCGCGTCAGCTCCTCGGCGTCGTAGAACTCCAGGCGCTGGACGATGCCGAAGCGGTCGCGCAGCGGCGCGGTCAGCAGGCCGGCGCGGGTGGTGGCCCCGATCAGGGTGAACGGCGGCAGGTCGAGCTTGATCGAGCGCGCGGCCGGGCCCTCGCCGATCATGATGTCGATCTGGAAATCCTCCATCGCCGGGTACAGCACTTCCTCGATGGCCGGCGAGAGGCGGTGGATCTCGTCGACGAACAGCACGTCGTGCGGTTGCAGGTTGGTCAGCAGCGCCGCGAGGTCGCCCGCCTTCTCGATCACCGGGCCGGAGGTCTGGCGCAGGTTGACGCCCAGCTCGTTGGCGATGACGTGGCTGAGCGTGGTCTTGCCCAAGCCCGGCGGGCCGAAGATCAGCACGTGGTCGAGCGCCTCACCGCGGCCCTTGGCGGCCTCGATGTAGATCTTCATCTGCTCGCGGACGGGGGCTTGGCCGAGGTACTCGTCCAGCCGCTTGGGGCGGATGGAGGCTTCGATCGCTTCGTCTTCGCGGGTGGCGCCGGGGGCGATGATGCGGGGGTCGTTCATGCGGCTATGTTCGCACGGCCCGATGCGCGCCAGCACCGCTGGCACACGATTCCGTGACCTGCATTGAGGTGCCGTGCCCGCGCGGGATGGACCCGGGCGGCCCTGTCGCTCAAGCCACTCCGTCGAATGCCTGGCGGGCCAACCGAAGGGAGTGCTTGCGCGCCTCGTGGTCGAAGATGTTGCCAGTCAGCATCAGCTCGTCGGGGCGATGGCGCCGGATGAAGTCGACGATGCCTTCGCGCAGGTCTTGGGCATCGCCGACCACGCTGCACGCCAGCGCCTGCATCGCCGTTGCCTTCTCGGCGGGCGTGCAGAACGCATCGATGTCGTCCACCGGGGGCGGGATCAGGCCCGGTTGCCCCCGGCGCGAGCGGACGAAGCTCTGCTGCAGGGTGGTGAACAAGCGCGTGGCCTCGGCGCGGGTATCGGCACCGATCACGCTCAGGGCCAGCATCGCGTGCGGTTGCCGCAGCCGCGCCGATGGCCGGAAGTCGCGGTGGTACAGGGCCAGCGCCTCGGTCATCGCAGCGGGGGCGAAATGCGAGGCAAACGCGTACGGCAGTCCCAACGCCGCCGCCAGCCGCGCACCGAACAGACTGGAGCCGAGGATCCACACCGGCACCTCGATCCCACCGCCGGGTACGGCCTGCACCGCTTGCCCCGGCTGCACCGGCGCGAAGTAGTGCAGTACCTCCTGCACGTCCTGCGGGAAGGCGTCGGCGCTGTCGTAATAGCGGCGCAGGGCGCGCGCGGTGGCGTGGTCGGTGCCCGGCGCGCGGCCCAGGCCCAGGTCGATGCGGCCGGGGTACAGCGAGGCGAGCGTGCCGAACTGCTCGGCGACCTGCAGCGGGGCGTGATTCGGCAGCATCACCCCGCCCGCACCCACCCGGATCCGCGTGGTACCCGAAGCCACGTGGCCGATCAGCACGGCGGTAGCGGCGCTGGCGATGCCCGGCATGTTGTGGTGCTCGGCCAGCCAGTAGCGGGTGTAGCCCAGCGCCTCGGCGTGGCGTGCCAGGTCGAGGGTGTTGGCGAAGGCCTGTGCCGGGGTGCTGCCCTCGGTTACCGGCGCCAGGTCGAGCAGGGAGAACGGGATCGTGGCCATCCCGTCCAGATGCCGGCAGCGCCGGCCGGATTCAAGGCCGCGCCGCCAGCGCGTGGCCGTCAGATCTCGACCTGCGCCCCCAGCTCCACCAGCCGGTTACCCGGAATCCGGAAGAAGCCCGTCGCCGGCGCCGCATTGCGGTGCATGAAGGCGAACAGGCGATCGCGCCACACCGGCATGCCGCGGTGCGCGCTGGCCACCACCGTCTCGCGGCTGGCGAAATACGTGGTGTCCATCGGATCGAAATAGATGCCGCCCTTGTCACACGAGCGCATCAGGGCCAGCGGTACGTCCGGCGTCTCCATGAAGCCAAAACGCACCAGCACGCGGTAGAAGTCGTCCCCGATCTCGTCGATCTTCAGGCGTTTGTCCCTGGGCGCATAGGGCACTTTCAGCGTATCCACCGTCAGGAAGACGTTGCGCTCGTGCAACACCTTGTTGTGCTTGAGGTTATGCAGCAGTGCATGCGGCACCACGCCCTTCTGCGCGGTCATGAACACCGCCGTGCCCGGCACCCGTACCGGCGGCGCCAGCATCAGGCCCGGCAGGAAGCTGTCGAGCTGGATGCCTTCCTTCTGGATCTCGGCCCCCAGCAGCTCACGGCCGCGGCGCCAGGTGCGCAGCAGGGTGAACACGAACAGGCCCAGCATCACCGGGAACCAGGCGCCGTCGAAGAACTTGGCGCCATTGGCGATCACGAAACCCAGGTCGACGATGAAGAACACCACGCACAGCGGCAGCACCCACAGGCGCCACTTGGGCCACAGCGCGTTGGCGACCAGCGCCAGCAGCAGGGTGTCGATGAGCATGGTGGCCGACACCGAGATGCCGTACGCCGAGGCCAGCGCGGTGGAACTGCGGAACATCAGCACCACCGCGATCACCATGATCATCAGCAGCCAGTTGATGTACGGGATGTAGATCTGGCCGATGGTTGAACTGGAGGTGTGCTTGATCGCCATCCGCGGGATGTAGCCCAGCTGCATCGCCTGGCGCGCCACCGAATAGGCACCGGTGATCACCGCCTGCGAGGCGATCACCGCCGCGGCTGTCGCCAGCGCGATCATCGGATACAGCGCCCAGCGCGGCACCGATTCATAGAACGGGTTGATCACCGCGTCCGGGTGCCCAAGCACGAATGCGCCCTGCCCCAGGTAGTTCAGCATCAGCGACGGCAGCACCAGGATGTACCAGCCGTAGCGGATCGGCTTGGCGCCAAAATGGCCCATGTCGGCGTACAGCGCCTCGCCGCCGGTCACCGCCAGCACCACCACGCCCAGGATCAGCACCGAATGCGAGCCGTGTTCGAGGAAGAAGCGCGCACCCCACAGCGGGTTGAGCGCCTTCAGCACTTCTGGCTCGTCGATGATGTTGTGGATGCCGATCGCCGCCAGCGCCAGGAACCACAGCACGGTGATCGGGCCGAACACCTTGCCGACCTTCTCGGTGCCATAGCGCTGACCGAGGAACACGACCACCAGGATCAATAGGGTGACGGGCACGATGTACTGGTGCAGGCCCGGCGCCGCGACCTCCAGGCCCTCGACCGCACCCAGCACCGAGATCGCCGGAGTGATGACGCTGTCGCCGAAGAACAGCGACGCGCCGAAGATGCCAAGGAGGCCGACCACGTAGGCTGACCTGCCGCCCTTGGCCAGGGTGCGCTGGGCCAGCGTCATCAATGCCATGATGCCGCCCTCGCCTTCGTTGTCGGCGCGCATGATGATGCTGACGTACTTGAGCGTCACCACGATCATCAGCGCCCAGAACACCAGCGACAGGATGCCCAGCACGGTGTCGTGGTTGCCCACCAGGCCGAAGTGCGGCGAGAACGCCTCCTTCAACGTGTACAGCGGGCTGGTACCGATGTCGCCGAAGACGACGCCAATGGCGCCGACGACCAGGCCGGCCAGCCCCTGCTTGCCGTGGCCGTGGGAAGAGTCGTGCGATGCCGGGGTGGCGGGAACGGTGGAGGCCATGGAGTGGTCTGCTTGGAGGGCGGCCGTCCTGGCCGCCGACAGGTCAGCGAAGCGCGGACTTTAGCGCTTTGCGGATGATGGTGGCGGCATCGTCGCCGGCCTCGGTGGCGTCGCGCGCCATGCGGGCGGCTTCGGCCGGCTTGTAGCCCAGCTGCTGCAGGGCGATGACCGCCTCGGACTGCGCGTCGGCGGGGGCACCGGGCACGTTGAGCGTGGTGCCCGCGCCGGCCAGGTCGGCGGCACGGTCGCGCAGCTCCACGACCATGCGCTCGGCGGTCTTCTTGCCGATGCCGGGGATGCGGGTCAGCGCAGTGATGTCGCCGGCCTGCACCATGCGGGCGAACTCGTCCACGCTGACACCGGACAACACCGCCAGCGCGATCTTCGCGCCGATGCCGGTGACCTTCTGCACATCGCGGAACAGGCGGCGCTCGGCCTCGCGCAGGAAGCCGTACAGCGACACGCTGTCTTCCTTCTGCGCGTAGTGGGTGAACAGCGCCACTTCGCGGCCGAGGTCGGGCAGGTCGTAGAAGGTGCTCATCGGCGCCTCCAGTTCGTAGCCCACGCCGTGCACGTCCACCACCAGCCACGGCGGCTGTTTGTGGACCAGGATGCCCTTGAGTCGTCCGATCATGCGGTCATGTTCCCTTGCGGCGCAGCAGCGCGGTGGCCACGCCGGTGCGCGCGGCGGTTTCGCGCATGTGCGCGTGGGTCAGGGCGATGGCCAGTGCATCGGCCGCGTCGGCCTGCAGTTTCATGGCCGGCAGGTTCAGCAGCAGGCGCACCATGTGCTGCACCTGGTCCTTGTCGGCGGCGCCGCGGCCAACCAGCGACTGCTTGACCACGCGCGGGCCGTATTCGGCGATGGGCACCTTGCGCCGCACCACCGTGGCCAGCGCGGCACCGCGAGCGTGGCCCAGTTTCAGCGCCGACATCGCGGACTTGTCCATGAACACGCTTTCGATGGCCACTTCCTGCGGCTGCCATTCGTCCAGCACGCGCTCCAGGCCTTCGCACAGCAGCCCCAGCCGCGACGGGAAATCCTCGGCGTCGAGCAGCACGAGGGCTTCGCAGTGCACGTAGGTGCAGCGGCCGCCGGGCGCGACATCAATGATGCCCACGCCGGTGCGCTGCGAACCCGGGTCGATGCCGAGGATGCGGGTCACGTCATGGCCTCCGCCGTCAGGCGTAGGCGTCCTCGCCCAGGTCGGCGTTGGAGTACACGTTCTGCACGTCGTCCAGGTCTTCGAGCCAGTCCAGCAGCTTGGCCACCTGCTGCGCGGTCTCGCCCGTGACGGCGATGTCGTTGTCGGCGCGATAGGTGACTTCGGCCTGGTCGGCCTTGAGGCCGGCGGCGTCCATTGCGTCCTTCACGGCGGCGAAGGCGTCGGGTGAGGTCAGCACGTCGATCGAGCCGTCCTCCGGGTAGACGACGATGTCGTCGGCCCCGGCCTCGATCGCGGCTTCGGTGACCTGCTCTTCGTTGGCGCCGGGCGCGAAGCTGAGCACGCCGGTCTTCTTGAACATGAAGGCGACCGAGCCGTCGGTGCCGAGGTTGCCGCCGAACTTGCTGAAGGCGTGGCGCACGTCGGCCACGGTGCGGACCTTGTTGTCGGTCAGGCAGTCGACGATCACGGCCACGCCGCCGGGCGCGTAGCCCTCGTAGCGGATTTCCTCGTAATTGACGCCTTCCAGCTCGCCGGTGGCTTTCTTGATGGCGCGCTCGACCACGTCCTTGGACATGTTGGCGCCCAGCGCCTTGTCGATGGCCACGCGCAGGCGCGGGTTGTTGCCCGGGTCGCCGCCACTGGTGCGTGCGGCGACGGAGATTTCACGGATGATCTTGGTGAACATCTTGCCGCGCTTGGCGTCTTGGGCGCCTTTGCGGTGCTGGATGTTGGCCCACTTGGAATGGCCGGCCATAGGGTTGAGCGGTCCTGGAAAGGGATGTTGCGGCGCGAAATTATAGGCCGGCCCGCGGTCGCGCGCTGTGTGGGCCGCTCCGACCCGCGGGGCGATCCCCGGCAGGCGGCGACGGGGCCGTGAACCGCCCCTCGCCCAGGAAGCTCAAGGCCAGCCGCGCCGCTGCGTCCGAAAACAGCAGGCCCGAATGGCTGGTGGGGATAACGGCATGGTCGGCCAGACCGGGGAGACGGGTTTCCTCGACAGCCACCGTGCCGTCGCTTGGGCCGGGAAAACGGCCGAAAAACTGTCCCAGCCCCACGGGTTGCTCGCCCGCGACCACCCCGACCTCGGCAGCCCCCTGCCACGCCGGACAGCCCGTACGCAGCAGTTCCGCGGAGCGCCCCAGGCACGCGGCCCCCAGGGCGCGATTGGCCAGTCCGCCGGCCGCGGCACTGCCCGCCAGCGGCGAGCCCAGGCAGACCACCCGGCCCACCGGGAGGTCGGGATAGCGCTGCAGCGTGCGCAGTGCGAGCAGCCCGCCGAGGCTGTGCGCAACCACGTCGCTAGGGGTTCGCAGGGCTTCGGCGAGGGCAGGCAAGACCGCATCGGGGCCTTGCGTCACCGGCGCGTAACCAAACAGATGCGGCGCGTAGCCGGCTTGGCGGAGCCGATGCGCGTGCCAGCGCATCGAGGCGCGTGGCATCCACAGCCCGGGCAGCAGCAACACCCGCCGACCGGCGGCCCCAGGCGCGGCGGCCGCGCCGCGCGCGGTCACGGAGCGCCCAGCTCGCGGCGCAGCCAGTCGTCGATGAGGCGCTTCTCGTATCGCAGCGGGTCCGTGTCGGCGACGGTGGACTGCAGCATGAAGCCCACGTCCACCAGCCGGCGCTCGCCTTCGGCCACGACCGCGCCAATCGCATCAACGTGGCGGAACTTCAGGTGGATGCGCGGGGGATAGACGTCACGGACGATGCGCAGGTCGGTAGACCCGGCGGATCGGGCGGGCTCGTATTCGCCGGCGCGATCCACGTCCAGCAGTTCGACCTCGAGCCGATGGCCCGGCGGCAACCGGCGCTCGGCCTGCTGGCGCAGGTGTTCGGCCAGCGGACGGATCCAGGTGCCGCGATCGGTGGGCATGGCCCCCCAGGTGGACTCGGAGAAGTCAGCGGGATCGCGCCAGGACACGGCGACGGGCCCCTGGGCCGCCAACGCGCCCGGCCCCGTGGCCTCAGGGGTACTGGCGCAACCGGTAACCGCCAGCACGGCGACGAGCGCCGCGCCCATCCAACGCACGGTGGACTGATGTCGTGCCATCACCCTGCTCCTCGACCTGGAGATGGGACGATTGTGCACCCAAACCCGCTAGCGCGGCGGTAGGCGTCGCAGGATGAATTCGTGGTCGCGGACGCGGCCGACGGGGAACTCGTAATCGCCCACGTGTTCGAACCCGGCGCGGGCGTAGAAGCGCTGCGCACCGAAGTTTTCCGACCACACGCCAATCCACAGCGTGCGGGGGCCATTGCGTTCCAGCCAGTCCAGCACGGTCTGGAACAAGCGCCCACCCCAACCGCCGCTCTGGTAAGGCTTCAGTACGTACAGGCGCTTGAGTTCGCCGTCGCCGGGCTGGACGTCCGGGTGCGGCAATCCGCACGGTCCGGCGGCGGCATGGCCGACCGCGACGCCATCGTCCTCCAGCAGCCACACCGCGTAATCCGGGTGGGCCAGGATGATGCGCTGCTTTTCGACGTCGTAGGCGTCGTCGAGGAACGCGGCGAGATCCTCGGGCGGGTACAGGTGGCCGAAGGTTTCAATGAAGGTGCGACGCGCCAGGTCCGAGAGGACCGGCGCGTCGTCAACGGTGGCGCGGCGAATCGTCAGCATGGGTGCAGGAAGGGCTCGTACTCGGGGAGAGGGCACGTGCCGCACCCTGCATCGCCGGAGACAGGGACTGGAAATCAGGCCTTGCCCTCATCCTCATCCTCATCCTCTTCCTCGTCGTCTTCGTATTCCTCGTCCTCGTCTTCTTCGTCGCCTTCCTCGTCCTCGTCGCCTTCTTCGTCCTCTTCGTACTCGTAGTCGTCCTCGCCGAAGTCCTCGCCATCCCAGCGGCCTTCGCCGTCCGGCACGAACGCCAGTGACATGGCATTGGCGGCGATGCCCACGCGCACCAGCCAGCCGCCGAACACGCGGGCGCGCTCGGTCACCAGGCCCGCATCGGCGCCTTCATTGGCCAGTTTTTCCCACTGCAGGGCGAAAGCGAACTCGGTCATTGCGATGACTCCGGAATTGGGGGCAGGACACGGACGCGGCGCATGCCGCGTCGAAACAAACGGGAGAGGTCCGGGCAGGCGCGGAAGCCTGCCCTCGCGGGCATCCGATCAGCCGGCCTTGGGGGCGACCTCACGCACCTGCACGTGCACTTCGGCCAGTTGCGCGTCGGGGATCGGCGACGGCGCATCGGTCATCAGGCACTGCGCGGTGGTGGTCTTGGGGAAGGCGATGACATCGCGGATCGAATCACTGCCGGCCATCAGCGCGGCAATGCGGTCGATGCCGAAGGCGATGCCACCGTGCGGCGGCGCGCCGTACTTCAGCGCGTCCAGCAGGAAGCCGAACTTGCCCGCAGCCTCCTCGGCGCCGATGCCGAGCAGCTCGAACACCGCCGACTGCATCGCCGAGTTGTGGATGCGGATGGAGCCGCCGCCGATCTCGTTGCCGTTGAGCACCATGTCGTAGCCGCGCGACACCGCGGTCTTGGCGTTGGCGCGCAGGTCGTCGATGGAATCCACGGCCGGTGCGGTGAACGGGTGGTGCAGCGCGACGTAGCGGCCTTCCTCGTCGTCCCACTCAAACATCGGGAAGTCGGTGACCCACAGCGGGGCCCAACCATCGGCGACCAGGTTGAAGTCCTTGCCGGCCTTAAGGCGCAGGGCGCCCATGAAGTCGCTGACCGTCTTGTACTTGCCGGCGCCGAAGAAGGCGATGTCGCCGTTCTGCAGGCCGATGGCCTCCAGCAGCGCCTTGAACGCGTCCTCGGTGAAGAACTTGGCAATCGGCGAATTGATCGCGCCGGCCTCGTCCAGCTTGACGTAGGCCAGGCCCTTGGCGCCGTACTTGGCGGCGTGCGCGGCGTATTCGTCGATCTGCTTGCGCGACAGCGACGCGCCGCCCGGGATGCGCAGCGCAACCACGCGGCCATCCTCGTCGCTGGCGGCGTCGGTGAACACCTTGAACTCGCAGCCCTTCACCAGCTCGGCGACATCGACGAATTCCAGCGCGATGCGCAGGTCGGGCTTGTCCGAGCCGTAGCGGCGCATGGCCTCGGCGTAGGTCATGCGCGGGAACTGCGCGGCGAGCTCCACGTCCATCACTTCGCGGAAGACGTGGCGGATCATGTCCTCGGTGAGGTCCTGCACGTCGCGCTCACCGACCCACGCGAACTCCATGTCGAGCTGGGTGAACTCGAGCTGGCGGTCGGCGCGCAGCGCCTCGTCGCGGAAGCAGCGCGCGATCTGGTAGTAGCGGTCGAAGCCCGCCATCATCAGGATCTGCTTGAACAGCTGCGGCGACTGCGGCAGGGCGTAGAACTCACCCGGGTGCATGCGCGCCGGCACCAGGAAGTCGCGCGCGCCTTCCGGGGTGGCCTTGGTCAGGATCGGGGTCTCGATGTCCTGGAAACCGCGCGCGTCGAGGTAGTGGCGCAGCGCCGACACCAGTTTGGTGCGGGTGCGCATCTTGCGCTGCATTTCCGGGGTGCGCAGGTCCAGGTAGCGGTACTTGAGGCGGATGTCCTCGCCCGGGTTCTCGTGGGCGTGGAACGGCAGCGGCTCGGCCTTGTTCAGCAGCTCGATCTTGGTGGCGACCACTTCGACCTTGCCGGTCTTGATCTTGTCGTTGACCGCATGGCGCGCGCGCACCACGCCGGTGATGCGCAAGCAGTCCTCGTAGCCGACGGCCGCGGCGGCGGCGAGCACTTCGGCGTTGCCGGCGGTGGCCGCATCGGGCTCGGCGACGATCTGGACGATGCCTTCGTGGTCGCGCAGGTCGATGAAGCACAGGCCGCCCAGGTCGCGGGCGACGTCGGCCCAGCCGCACAGGGTGACGGTCTGGCCGATCAGCGCCTCGTCGACGAGGCCGCAGAAGTGGGTACGCATGCAGAACTCCGGGTGGGGTTGCGGCGGCCGCGGGGCCGCAGGGCCGGCGAGCACCGGCAAACACATCATTTTAACTGGTCCGGCCACGTACTGGCGGCCCGGACCGCCGGCTTGTGCCGGCCTTGGCCGGCCAGCCCGCGCCCCGCCGTACCCACCACTGCATGACGACAAGCGTAAGGAGCGACCATGAGCCGTACCCTGTTCCCGCTGCTGACCCTGCTGTGCTCACTGGTGCTGGCGGCGCCCACCTGGGCGCAGTCGCAGCGTGCCTACGCGCCCGAAAACCTGAAGACCTTGTCGTACAACGACCAGGTGCGGGTGATCAGCCTGGAATACGAGGAGCAGTCCGGCGGGCGCCGCATCCCGGACGACCAGTTGCGCTTCTATCTGGACCAGGTGAACCGCTCCAACTGGGGGTTCAGCCGGATCAAGTCCGACATCGCCGAATCCCTGCGCGGCAGTGGACCTGCCCCCGCCCCGCCCCAGTCACAAACCGTGCGCTGCGAAAGCAGCGACGGCCGCGGCCACACCTGTCGCACCCCGTGGCAGGGCCATTCGCGCCTGGTGCGCCAGCTGTCGCGGGCGGATTGCGTGGAAGGCCAGACCTGGCAATCGCAGTGGGGCCAGGTCTACGTGGGCAACGGCTGCCGTGGCGAGTTTGCCGAGGCGTTTGCCCCGCCCGCCGGGGGTGGCAACCGGGTGACGTGTGAAAGCACCCACTCCCGGCTCAAGACCTGTCCCACGCCCTGGGCCGGTGCATCCCGCCTGGAGCGGCAGCTGTCCAGCGCGCAGTGCATCCAAGGCCGCAGCTGGGGCTCCAACCGGGGCTCGGTCTGGGTGAATGAGGGGTGCCGCGCGGTGTTCGGGCCGGGCCGCGGCCCGGGCTGGGGTCCGGGCGGGCCGTACTCGGTGACGTGCGTCGCAACCGGCCCCGGGCACACCACCTGCGCGTGGGACGCCCGACGAGGGCGTCCGTACGTGCTGGAGCTGCTGTCGTCGACGCGCTGCGTGGAGCGCATCAACTGGGGCTATGACGAGCGGGTGGGCCTTTGGGTCAGCGGCGGTTGCCGCGCCCGGTTCGGCGCACGCTGAGCGTCAGCCGCTGCTGGCGGCCTTGGGCGCCGGCTTGGATTCCGCGGGCTTGGCGTCGGCGGTCTTTGACTCGCTCGCCTTGGGCGCGCCGGAACTGCCCTCGCCCGCCAGGTTGCGCTTCTTGTCGCCTTCCTTCTTGAAGTCGGTCTCGTACCAGCCCCCGCCGGCCAAGCGGAACTGCGGCGCGGTCAGCTGGCGGCGCACCTGCGGCGCCCCGCAGGCCGGGCAGTCGGTGGGGTCGGCATCGGACATCTTCTGCAGACGGTCGAAGCTGTGGCCGCAGGCGGCGCATTCGAAAGCGTAGATAGGCATGGCGAGCAACGGATAGGTGTGCGACGTTCTACCGGGGTGGCTATCCCGGCGCGATGGGGTTCCGGGCGGTGCGGCGCGAATCTGGCCGCCCGGCCGGCTGGATGCGGGCGTCGTGGCCGGTTATCAAGGCGCCACGATACACGCCGTCGGTCTCGCCGGCGCTTCGGACGCCGCCCGGGGGTGGCGGGGTCGATCGGGCCATCCATCCGCCGGCCACGGTCCAATCGCCGTTCATCACGCATCGCTATGCTCCATGCTGGTGTCCACAAGGAGGTAGAAGATGACTTCGTCCCGTTCACTGGTCGCTGCGGTGGTGGTGGCGTTGGGCCTCGCCGGCGCCGGCTGGTTCGTCGCCGACGGCATGGCGCGGTTGAAGACGCAGGACCGTTTCGTCACGGTCAAAGGCTCGGCCGAGAAAATCGTCGACGCCGACCTGGTGGTGTGGCCGTTGTCGCACACCGTGGCCGGCAACGATCTGCCGCAGGTGCAGCGGCAACTGGATGCCAACACCGTCACCATCCGCGAGTTTTTCGCCAAGGCCGGTTTCAAGCCCGAGGAGATCGTGGTGTCGCCGCCGAGGCTGGAGGATCGCTGGGCCTGGGCGTATGGCGAGAACCGGCCGCCGGAACGTTACCGCTACTCAACCACGGTCACCCTGCGCACCGGCCGTGTGGCTGACGCCATTGCCGCGCTGCGGCGCACCGGTGAACTGGTCAGCCGCGGCATCCTGATCGGCGGCCAGGAGGGCGGCGGCAGCGATCCGACCTTCGATTACACCCAGCTCAATGCGGTGAAGCCGGCGCTGATCGCCGAGGCCACCGCCAATGCACGCAAGTCCGCCGAGCAGTTCGCCAAGGACTCCGGTGCGCGACTGGGCGGCATCCGCAGCGCCAATCAGGGCGTGGTCTCGATCAGCGACCGGGATCGCGGCAGCCCGCAGGTCAAGACCGTGCGCGTGGTGACGACGGTGGAGTACTTCCTCAAGGGTGAATGACGCCGGTCAACGTCCGCGCTGGTACGTGCCGACCAGCGCGGTGTGACCGAGGATGTGGCCCTCCATCGCCTTCATCAGGCGCGCCTTGTCGGGCTGACCCAGGTCCGGCAGCACCACGTCCAGCGCGTACAACTTGTGGAAGTAGCGGTGGCGGCCCACCGGCGGACACGGGCCGCCGTACCCGGTGCGGCCCCAATCGTTGACCCCCTCGCGGGTGCCGGGCGGCAACTGCCGGGAACCCCCTTCGCCCAAGCCGTCGGCGGTGGCCGGCAGGTTGTAGAGCACCCAATGCACCCAGGTCATGCGCGGCGCGGCCGGGTCCGGCGCATCGGGATCGTCCACGACAAGGGCCAGGCTGCGGGTGCCGGCGGGCAGGCCCGTCCAGTGCAGGTCCGGAGACCGGTCTTCCCCGTCACACGTCAGGCGCGCGGGCATGCCCCCTTCGTGCGCGAAAGCGGTCGAACTCAGGCGCAGGGTCATGGGCGGCTCCTTGGCACCAACGGGCGTCGCCGCGAGGGCGGTCGTCAGCACCAACGGCACGCAGGACAGGAGGCGGGCAAGCGACATGGCGACTCCTCCGCAGGAGCCGCCAGTGTGCGCCTTTCCATGCTTCGCGCGGGGGCTGAGGGTCCCGGGAGCAGGTCGCCCAGCCGCGCCGCCGAAGCCGACGCGCGGGCCAGGCCACTCAGGCGGCGTCGTACAGCGCCAGGTAGGCCTCTTCCGCCTCGGCCAGTTGGACGGCCAGCGCAGCCCGCTGCTGTGACAGGCCGGGCACGTCGGCATAGCGCGTGGGGTCGGCCAAGTCCATGTCGATGGCGTGCAGCTTGGATTCCAGTTCAGCGACGCGGGCTTCGGCCTGCGCCAGCTTGACCGGGTTGGCCTTGCGCGACTTGCCCGTCGGGGCCGGTGCTGGCGTTGCGGCGCTGCGCGTGCTGGCGACCGCGGCCGTTTCGGCCACGGCGGGCATCGCCGCGCTGATCGGGTCCGTGCCGTCCCCGCCCTTGCCGGCCTTCGCCGCCTTCACCTGCTTCACCGACTTGCCGTCGTTGCTGCTGTCGCGGCTGCGCAGCCAGCTGGCGTAGGCGTCCAGGTCGCCGTCGAACGGCTGCGCCACGCCATCGGCCACGCGCCAGAAGGTGTCGCAGACCAGGCCGATCAGGTGTCGGTCGTGGCTGACCATGACGATGGCACCGTCGAAGTCGCTGAGCGCTTCGGCCAGCGCCTCGCGCATCTCGAGGTCGAGGTGGTTGGTCGGTTCGTCGAGCAGCAGCACGTTGGGCTGGGTCCAGGCGATCATCGCCAGCGCCAGGCGCGCGCGCTCACCGCCGCTGAAGCCGTCGACCGATTCGAAGGCGCGGTTGCCGGGAAACTGCCACTTGCCGAGGAAATCGCGCAACTGCTGGGTGGCCACGCCGGGTGCGAGGTCGGCCAGGTGGTCGATCGGGCTGCGGCCCTCTTCCAGCGACTCCACCGTGTGCTGGGCGAAGTAGCCGATGCGCAGGTCGGGGTGGCCGCCGCGCTCGCCGGTGAGCAGCGCGATGTCGCCGACCAGCGATTTGACCAGGGTGGACTTGCCGGCGCCATTGGGGCCGAGCAGCGCGACGCGGTCGCCGGCCTCGAGGATGAAGCTGACGTTCTCCAACACGACGTGCTCGCCGTAACCGCAGTCGGCGTCGACCAGGCGCAGCAGCGCGTGCGGCAGCTTGGCCGGGGCCGGGAAGTCGATATGCAGCGAACGCTCGGCGCGCACCGCCTCGGTGCCGGCCAGCTTTTCCAGGCGCTTCATGCGGCTCTGGGCCTGCTTGGCCTTGCTGGCCTTGGCCTTGAAGCGGTCGATGAACTTCTGCAGGTGCTCGCGCTCGACCTGCTCCTTCTCGAAGGCGATCTGCTGCTGGCGCAGCTGCTCGGCGCGCTGGCGTTCGAAGGCGGTGTAGTCGCCCACGTACAGCTTGGCCTTGCCTTCGTTGAGGTGGATGGTGTGGGTGGACACGCCGTCGAGGAACTCGCGGTCGTGCGAGATCATCAGCAGGGTGCCGGGGTACTTCAACAGCCACTGCTCCAGCCACAGCACCGCGTCGAGGTCGAGGTGGTTGGTGGGTTCGTCCAGCAACAGCAGGTCGGACGGGGTCATCAGCGCGCGCGCCAGGTTCAGGCGCACGCGCCATCCGCCGGAGAACTCCTTGACGGCGCGCTCGTGGGTGTCGGGCGAGAAACCCAGGCCGTGCAGCAGCTTGCCGGCCCGCGCGGTCGCGTCATAGCCGTTGAGCTCGGCCAGGCGCAAGTGGGCGTTGGCCACGGCCTCCCAGTCTTCACGCTCCGCCGCGTCGCGTTCGGCGAGGATGACCTTGTGCACCTCGGCATCGCCGGAGAGCACGAACTCCAGCGCCGGCTCGTCCAGCGCCGGGGTTTCCTGCGCCACGCTGGCGATGCGCACGCGGGCGGGCACGTCGATGTCGCCGCGGTCGGCTTCGACCTCGCCCTGGATGGCGGCGAACAAGGACGACTTGCCGGTGCCGTTACGGCCAATGACGCCCACGCGCCAGCCGGCGTGCAGGGCGAGGTCGACGTTGGACAGCAGCAGGCGTTCGCCGCGCCGCAGGGCGAAATCTCGGAAGGCAATCATGGCGACATTGTACGTGGCCACACTGCCCCGCAGGGATCGGCCGACGACCTTGCCGGATCGGGCCCCTTGGCCCGTGTCCGGGTTGTGATGGCCGTGGTCAGCCCCTATACCTCTATGTCTTGGCCTTGGGAGAGCCGATGCACCACACGTCCCTGATTGCGATCCTCGTGGCCGGCTTCGTGCTGGCGTTCATCTTTGGCGCACTGGCGCAGCGGCTCCGGCTGTCGCCGCTGGTGGGCTACCTGATAGCGGGCATCGTCGCAGGGCCGTTCACCCCGGGCTTCGTCGGCGACCAGACCCTGGCGCCGCAGCTGGCCGAGATCGGCGTGATCCTGCTGATGTTCGGCGTGGGCCTGCATTTCTCGATGCGCGACCTGCTGTCAGTCAAGGCCATCGCCCTGCCGGGCGCGGTGGCACAGATCGCCGTGGCCACGGTACTGGGCTGGGCGATGGCACGGATGCTGGGCTGGTCGCATGGTGCGGGTGTCGTGTTCGGCCTTTCGCTGTCGGTGGCCAGCACGGTGGTGCTGCTGCGTGCACTGGAGGAGCGCCGCCTGCTGGATACCGGCAAGGGCAAGATCGCCGTGGGCTGGCTGATCGTCGAGGATCTGGCGATGGTGCTGGCGCTGGTGTTGCTGCCGGCGCTGTCGGGGCTGTTGACGGGCGAGGCCGCCGACGGGGTCTCGGTGTGGAAGGCGATCTTCACCACCATCTTCAAGGTCGGCGCGTTCCTGCTGGTGATCCTGCTGGTGGGGCGGCGGGTGATCCCCTGGGTGCTGGAGCGCGTGGCCGGTACCGGCTCGCGCGAGCTGTTCACGCTGTGCGTGCTGGCCATCGCGCTGGGCGTGGCGTTCGGATCGGCGGAACTTTTCGGAGTGTCGTTCGCGCTGGGCGCGTTCTTTGCCGGCATGCTGCTGAACGAATCGGAGTTCAGCCACCAGGCGGCCACCGAGACGCTGCCGCTGCGCGACGCGTTCGCGGTGCTGTTCTTCGTGTCGGTCGGCATGCTGTTCGACCCTTCAATCCTGGTCCAGCGACCGCTGGACGTGCTGGCCGCATGGGCGATCATCGTGTTCGGCAAGTCCGCCGCCGCCTACATGCTGGTGCGCGCCTTCGGCAAGGAACACGGCACCGCGCTGCTGATCTCAGCCAGCCTGGCGCAGATCGGCGAGTTCTCCTTCATCCTGGCCGCGCTGGGCCTGCAACTGAAGATCCTGCCGCAGGACGGCCATGACCTGGTGCTGGCCGGCGCGCTGCTGTCGATCATGACCAACCCGCTGATCTTTGCCTGGCTGGACCGGCGTCGCGCACGCGAAGCGCTGCAGGCGAGCCGCGAGAAGGCGGATGCCGCCCAGGCGGCGGACGACCTGGCACCGGGCATTCCCGAGGGCTTGTCCGGGCACGTGATTTCCATCGGTTATGGTCGGGTCGGCAGCGAACTGGGCCGCCTGCTGACCGAGCGTGACGTGCCGGTGGTGGTCATCGACACGGACGATGACCTGATCGCGCGGGCGCGGGCAAGCAACATTCCCGCCATCCGCGGCAACGCGGCCAACGAGCAGGTGCTGCGCGAGGCGGCACCGGAACGCGCGACCACGGTGATGCTGGCGATTCCCAATGTGCTGGAAGCCGGCGAGATCATCGCCAAGCTGCGTGCGATCAACCCGGGCCTGACCATCGTGGCGCGCGCGCACAGCGACGGCGAGGTCAAGCACCTGCTGGAGCGCGGCGCGGACGGCGCGGTGATGGCCGAGCGCGAGTTGGCGCACAGCCTGGCGGAGATGGTGATGGCAACGCCGCCGTATCGCGGCAGCCACCACCTGCCGCCGGCGGTGGCCTGACCCGACGATCGGGGTTCAGATGCAAGGAAGGCACCGTGCCGAAGCACGGTGCCCCCTGACGCCGGCCCACGGCCGGCCTGCGGGCATCAACGATGGCCGCGGTAGCGCAGGCTCAGCAGGTACGTGCGACCCGGCTGACGGTAGTACGCGGCGGTTTCGTACTCACGATCGAACACGTTGTTCGCCGTCAATTGCAGCGACCAGGCGTCGTTAATCGACCAGCCCATGCGAAGGTCCGTCGTCGCGTAGCCCGGCAGGCGGGTGGTGTTGTAGACCTCGTCGAAGCGCTCGCCGACGGCCTGGACGCTTGCCCCGGCACTGAAGCGACCGAAGCGGCGATCGGCGTCGATCCGGCCATTCTGTCGGGCACGGCGCGGGAGCAGGTTGTCCTGGTTGAAGCCCTCGGAATCGTCGCGCGGGTCCAGCCACGTCACGCTGCCGCGAAGCTGCCAGCCCAGCAGCGTCGTGTCAGCGGCGAGTTCGACGCCACGGATACGTGCCCGGTCGATGTTGTTCGGCTGACCCCACGGGTGCTCCGCATCGACTAGGGTGGGGTCGTAGCCGATCAGGTCCTCCACGCGGGTCTGGTAGGCGTTGACCGACCAACCACCCCAGCCGTGCTTGCCGCGCACGCCAATTTCGGCGGTTTCCGAGGTCTCGGGCGCCAGGTTGGGGTTGCCGAAGTACGGGTAGTAGAGGTCGTTGAAGCTCGGCGCCTTGAACGCAGTGCCATACCGGGCCGTCAGGCGCAGCGCCTCGGTGAAGTCCCAGCCCCACGCCACACTGCCGGTGGTCTTGCCGCCGAACTGCTCGTTGTCGTCACGGCGGACGCTGGCCTGGATCGAGTGCGCACCCAATGCATGCTGCCACTGGCCGAACACGGCACGGTTGGTGCGTCCATCCACGACGTAGGCGTCGGTGCTTTCGATCTCGTCGCGCAGCCAGTCCACGCCCACGGTGAACAAGCCCCGCTGCGTGGAAACATCGGCCTGCAGCGAAGCCAGCGAGCGCAGCGTTTCATACTCGGACGCAAAGACTTCGTCGTGGAAATCACGGCTGCGGTCCTTGGCTTGCCCCACCCGTGCGGTCAGCTTGAGTCCTTCGGCGGCGTAGCCGACACGCGCGCCGGTCACCTGCTGCACCACGTGTGATTCGTTGGCGAAACCGCCGTCGTACTCATTGCGCCCATCGGCATGCAGCACGCGCGCGTCCGCATCCCATGCCTCACTGAAGCGATAGCCGGCCTGCGCCGACACCGAGTTGTTGGTATAGCCATCGCGATCGGGCTCATCGATCCCGCACCCCGCGAACGGCGTCGGCGCAGGACGGCAGGCATTGATGCCGTTGGTGGTGTCGTGGGCCAGGTTCAACTGGTACCAACCACGCTCGCCACGGCCACCGATGCCGGCGGTGGCACGCCGCGTACCGAGGTTGCCGATGCCCACGCTCGCTTCGGGAGTGAAGCCCGTCTGGGGCCGCCGCGTGAACACCTGCACGACGCCGCCGAGCGCTTCGGAACCGTACAGGCTGGAGAAGGGGCCTCGCACGATCTCGATACGCTCGATCTGCTCGACCGGAATGTCCTGCAGCGCCGCCTTGCCTGCCGTCGCCGACCCCACCTTGATACCGTCCACCAGCACCAGCAGGTGGTCGGATTCGGCGCCGCGCACGAAGAGCGAGCTCTCCTTTCCGGGGCCGCCGTTATTGGACAGCGAAACGCCCGGCACGGTCCGCAGCAAGTCCGGCAGGGACGCCGGCTGCAGGCGCTCGATGTCTTCGCGGGTGATGACGCTCGTGGAGACCAGCGACGCGTCCTGGGTCACGGCGGTACGGGCGCCGGTCACGACCACGCCATCGAGGTCGGTGGCCTGGCCTTCTGCCAGCGCGGGAACGGCGCTCAACGTGGCGGCGAGCGCCAGCGATACCGCCAGCACGGTGCGGCGGGTACGGAAATTACGGGAAACCATCGGGTACTGCTCCTTGGCCGCGCCTGCCCGCGCGGAAAACGTTGGGAATGGACAGGCGGCAGGAAAGGACGCAGACGCCACGCGCGTGCATGGCCCCCGTGACATCGCCCACCGCATGTCGGGTCACGCCAATGGCCGGTCTCCGGGCTCGCGGGTGGGTGCGCTCAAGCATCCGGGGACGGCGCCTTCCCGTGCCGAGGGCACAGTGGCATTCGCCGGTCCCGACCCGTCCTGGGGTCACCTCGCCTACCGTTGCGGGGGCAGCTCCGGAATTGCCACGGCCATCGACCAGACGGCGGGCGCACCGGATTCCCGTTTCAACCACCGGCTTGGCCGGCGGTCACCTCAGGCGGCAGCGATTCTAGCACCCCACGATCATTGGGCCCCATGCGGCATGGCAACGCCCTCATGAGCGAAGGGCATATGCGCGAGGATGTCCGACGGCGGCGCGCCTACCCAGCCCGCGCGCCAAGGCCGAGACGAGTGCAGCAGAGCGGGTGCGGCCCCCGTGTCGAGGCCGCACCCTAAGCGTGCTCAGCCCTTGCGGAACACCAGCGCTCCGCCTTCGGCCTCCACCTGCACGGTATCGCCATTGGCGAATTCGCCGGCCAGGATGCGCTGGGCCAGCGGGTTCTCCAATTGCTGCTGGATGGCCCGCTTCAGCGGCCGCGCACCGTACACCGGGTCGAAGCCCACGTTGCCCAGCAGGTTGAGCGCGTTGTCCGACAGCGCCAGCTTCAGCCCGCGTTCGTGCAAACGCTTCTCCAGGCTCTTGAGCTGGATCTTGGCGATCTCGCGGATCTGCGCCTTGTCCAGCGGGTGGAACACCACGATGTCGTCGAGGCGGTTGATGAACTCCGGGCGGAAGTGGCTCTGCACCACGCCCATCACCGCGGCCTTCATCTGCATGTAGCCTTCCGGCGTGTCATCGGCGGCCATGTCCTGGATCATCTGGCTGCCCAGGTTGCTGGTCATGACGATGACGGTGTTGCGGAAGTCGACCGTGCGGCCCTGGCCGTCGGTCAGGCGGCCGTCGTCCAGCACCTGCAGCAGGATGTTAAACACGTCCGGATGCGCCTTTTCCACCTCGTCCAGCAGGATCACGCTGTACGGGCGACGGCGCACCGCCTCGGTGAGGTAGCCGCCTTCCTCATAGCCCACATAGCCCGGAGGCGCACCGACCAGCCGGCTGACCGCGTGCTTCTCCATGAACTCGCTCATGTCGATGCGCACCATCGCGTCGCTGCTGTCGAACAGGAATTCGGCCAGCGCCTTGCACAGCTCGGTCTTGCCCACGCCGGTGGGACCGAGGAACAGGAACGAGCCGGACGGACGGTTCGGATCGCTGAGGCCCGCGCGCGAACGGCGCACGGCATCCGACACCACCTTGATGGCCTCCTCCTGCCCAACCACGCGGCCGTGCAGCACGTCCTCCATCTTCAGCAGCTTCTCGCGCTCGCCTTCCAGCATCTTGCTGACCGGGATGCCGGTCCAGCGGCTGACGATCTCGGCGATCTCCTCGGCGGTGACCTTGTCCTGCAGCAGGGTGAAGCCCTTGGTCTCGGCTTCCTGCGCCGCGTGCAGTTGCTTTTCCAGCGTCGGCAGGGTGCCGTACTGGATCTCGCTCATGCGGCCGAAGTCCTGCTTGCGCTGCGCGGCCTCCAGCTCCAGCTTGGCGGCCTCGATCTGCTCCTTGATCTTGGTGGCGCTCTGCAGCGTGGCCTTCTCCGCCTTCCACACCTCTTCCAAGTCGTTGAACTCGCGCTCCAGCGTGCCGATCTCGCTTTCCAGGTCGGCCAGGCGCTGCTTGCTCGCCTCGTCCTTCTCCTTCTTCAGCGCCTCGCGCTGGATCTTCAACTGGATCAGGCGGCGTTCCTTGCGGTCCAGTTCCTCCGGCTTGGAGTCGATTTCCATGCGGATCCGGCTGGCAGCCTCGTCCATCAGGTCGATGGCCTTGTCTGGCAACTGGCGGTCGGCGATGTAGCGGTTCGACAGCGTGGCCGCCGCGACGATCGCCGGGTCGGTGATCTCCACGCCGTGGTGCACGGCGTACTTCTCTTTGAGGCCGCGCAGGATCGCGATGGTGTCCTCGACACTCGGCTCGCCGACGAACACCTTCTGGAAGCGGCGCTCCAGCGCGGCGTCCTTCTCGACGTACTTGCGGTACTCATCCAGCGTGGTCGCGCCGATGCAGTGCAGTTCGCCGCGCGCGAGCGCGGGCTTGAGCATGTTGCCCGCGTCCATGCTGCCTTCGGCCTTGCCGGCGCCGACCATGGTGTGCAGCTCGTCGATGAAAAGAATCACCTGGCCTTCGTTCTTGGCCAGGTCGTTGAGCACGGCCTTGAGGCGCTCCTCGAACTCGCCGCGGAACTTGGCGCCGGCGATCAGCGCGCCCATATCCAGCGACAGCACACGCTTGCCGCGCAGGCCTTCGGGCACCTCACCGTTGATGATGCGCTGGGCCAGGCCTTCGACGATCGCGGTCTTGCCCACGCCGGGCTCGCCGATCAGCACCGGGTTGTTCTTGGTCCGGCGCTGCAGCACTTGCACGGTGCGGCGGATTTCCTCGTCGCGGCCCACCACCGGGTCAAGCTTGCCGCTCTCGGCGCGTGCGGTCAGGTCGATGCAGTACTTCTCCAACGCCTGGCGCTGGTCTTCGGCATTCTCGGATTGCACGCTCTCGCCTCCGCGGATCTTTTCGATGGCTGCTTCCAGCTTCTGCTTGTTGGCGCCGGCGGCCTTGAGCGCCTTGCCGGCCTCACCACCATCCTCAAGCGCTGCCAGCACGAACAGTTCGCTGGCGATGAAGGCATCGCCGCGCTGCTGCGCCAGCTTGTCGGTCACGTTGAGCAGGCGGCCCAGGTCGTTGCCCACCTGTACGTTGCCGGCCTGGCCGGTGACCTTGGGCAGCTTCTCCAGCGCCTCGCCCAGACGCTCGCGCAGCAGCGGCAAGTTGACGCCCGACTGCGCCAGCAGGGGGCGGGTGCTGCCGCCCTGCTGGTCGATCAGCGCGGTGAGCAGGTGCACGGGCTCGATGAAGTTATGGTCGCGCCCCACGGCCAGCGACTGCGCGTCGGCGAGCGACTGCTGGAAGCGGGAGGTGAGCTTGTCCATCCGCATGGGTTTCCCCTTCAAGTCATGGGCGGCCATCAGGCCGCGATGAATTGCAGATGCGGCTGGGGGCCGCGGGAATCAAGCGTCTTTCAAGGCTTGTTCAGGGAGTGTCGAGGGTTGGGCTTTACGGGACTTGATTGGGGTCAAATCGGGCATATTTTGGGTGGTCGGCCTGAGCGGAAAGCGCCGGCTTCGGTGGGGCGGCGGCGGAGGCGCTGGGCATTGCTCCTCCGCTCCGTCGGCACATCCTGTGCCGAGTCGCGGCCGCAGGCCATCCATGGCCTGCTCTACGCAATACCCAGCGCATCCACCACCGCCACGCAACTTGAAGGGTCGCGGCGACTTCAAGAGCTCTGCCCGGAAACGCGTGCTTGTCCCGAACTCCTAAGTCCTCGGCATTCGGCACGCGGCACGCGGCAGTGTTGCCGCCCCCCTGATTGCGGCCTTTTTCTGACCGGACATCGCCCGTTGGGTTCAGGGGGAAGTGCCGGACCGTACCGGCTCGCGCTGCAGCGACAAGGCTGCCAACAAGGTCGCCAGCGCCAGATACGCCCCCACGAACTGCCATGCGATCTGCCGGGGTAGCCCCTCAAGGTTCCACGGCAGGTAGATCCCGCCCTGCGGGTGCACGGAGTGGATGACGCCAAAGAGGGCCAGGGCCGCACCGGCCAGCAGGAACGCAGAGGCGCGCAGCAGGCGCCCGTCGATCATTGCGGCCACTGCAGAGATCCAGATCATCGCGGTGATTATGAAGCCGTTGCCGAGGGTCACGATCACCGCCATCTCGGGCAGGCCGTGGCTGTCACTGGCGTGCATCAGCTGGGCGAAGTGGTCAGGCGCGATCCACGCCGGGTTGCCGACCTTGATCGACAGCATGTAGGCGACCGAGGGCAGGAAGCCGAGCACCATCGCGGTGGTGTGCCTGGGTGGCGTGGCCTGGAAGGCCTGCGTGGCGATATCCAGCGCCACGTACACGATGATCGGCGCCAGCACCGCCAGCGGCAGCCACTGCACCAGCCCGGACACCAGTCCGAGCATGCCGCCAATACCGATGAACAGGCCGGTCAGCAAGGTGTAACCGCTACGCGCGCCCATGTGCTTGTACGCGGGTTGGCCGATATACGGGGTGGTCTGCGCCACGCCGCCGCACAACCCCGCCACCAGCGTAGACAGCGCCTCGGTCAGCAGGATGTCGCGGGTGCGGTAGTCATCGCCGGCAGCGCGCGCGCTCTCGCTGACGTTGATGCCCCCCACCACCATCAGCAGGCCAAACGGCAGCAACAACGGCAGGTACGGCACGGTGTACGGCAGGCCTTCCACAAAACCCAGCGACGGCAAGGGGAAGGCCACCGTCAGCGGTGTCGCCTGGGGCCACTGGAAGCCGGGCGCCCCCAAGCCCAGGGCGCCGAGCGCGTAATACAGCACGGTGCCAAACACGAAGGCGACGAACACACCGGGCAGTTTTACCGGCAGCCGCCCCTTCGCCACCAGCACGTACAGCAGCAGTCCCAGCGTCACGAAGCCCACCACCGGCGAGCGCAGCGCCTCGACCAGCGGGAGGAAGCCCATCAGTACCAGCGCGATGCCCGCGATGGAGCCCAGCAAGCCAGCGCGCGGCACCAGCCGCGTCACCGCATCGCCCGCGAATGACAGCACGAACTTCAGCACGCCCATCACCATCAGCGAGGCCATGCCCAACTGCCAGGTGGCGTGGGCCGCCGCGTCGGCGTCCATGCCCATCTGCTTGAAGCCCGCGAATGCCGGTCCGAGCACCAGCAGCGCCATGCCAATGCTGGTGGGCGCATCCAACCCCAGCGGCATCGCGGTGACGTCGTCGCGGCCGGTGCGCGCGGCCAGCCGTCGCGCCATCGCCGTGTAGATCACGTTGCCCACCAGCACGCCCAGCGCGGTGCCGGGGAACATGCGCCCATACACCACCTCCGCCGGCATGCCGAACAGGCCGACCAGCGCCATGGCGATGAAGCCCAGGATCGACAGGTTGTCGACCACCAGGCCAAAGAAGCCATTGAGATCGCCGGCGACGATCCAGCGGCGCGGCATTGAACTGGAAGTTGACACGGTGACGTCCCCGGAGGCCTTCAGGCAGCTGGCAACCATACCGTGCCGACATCGGCAGGGGCAGCCGAACCATGGTGGGTCACCGATTCCGGCTTTACCGCGCCGGTTCGATCCAGGCCAGCGAGACCATGCGTCCCGTGCGCCGATCGCGCCGGTGCGAGTAGAAGCGGTCTGGGGCGGACAGCGTGCACAGATCACCGCCGGAAATGCGATCTGGCGCAATGCCGACCGCTGCCAAGCGCCGACGCGCCAATGCGTAGAGGTCCACCCGCCAGTGGTGCTCGCGCGTGCTGGTGAAGGCGCTGCCCGCCCCCCAATCACGCGAGACGAACGCGTCGTACACCTCGACGCCGATCTCATACTGCTGCGGGCCGGCGGCCGGGCCCAGCCAGGCGCGAATCCGCTCCGCCGGCGTGCGCATCGCGGCCACGGTGGCCTCCAGCACGCCCTCGGCCAGTCCGCGCCAGCCTGCGTGCGCCGCGGCAACTTCACTGCCGTCGTCGGCGCAGAACAACACGGGCAGGCAGTCCGCGGTCAGGATGGCGAGCACCACGCCCGCCTCGGAAGTGACCGACGCATCCGCTTCCGGCAGCAGCGCCGGCGCATCCCGCCCGAACCGCACCACCCCGACCCCGTGCACCTGCCGCAGCCAGCGCGGGGAGCCCGGCAGCCCCGCGTGGGCTTCCAGCAAGTCGCGATTGCGCGCCACATCCGTGGGGTCATCCCCCTCGGCGGCCGTGCAATTGCCCATGTTGAAGCTGTCGAACGGCGCCTTCGACACGCCCAGCCCATGGCGCAGCGTGGTCAAGCCATGCACGCCCCGCGGGGCCGGCCAGTCAGCGCGCAGCCACGGCTTGCCGGGCAGGTCGAGGGGTTCGGTCATGGCGCAATTCCCAACGTGGAAGGCAACGTCAAAAAGGTGCGGCGGAGCAGGCGGACAATGGCGGCCGTGCGGTCAGCGCCGTGATTCCGCCGCCGCCTTGGCGTCGTCATGCAGCACCTTCACCAGCGCCTGCATGTCCGCCGGCATCGGCGCGCTGCAGCGGATCGGCTCACCGGTCACCGGGTGCGCGAACTCCAGCGTCTCCGCATGCAACGCCTGACGGCGGAAACCGCGCAGCGCTTCGATCAGTTCCGGCGAAGCCCCCTTGGGCAGCTTCAGCGACCCGCCGTACAGCGGGTCACCCACGATGGGGTGCTTGAGGTGAGCCATGTGCACGCGGATCTGGTGCGTGCGCCCGGTCTCCAGCCGGCATTCGAGCAGGGTGTGGGCGCGGAAGCGCTCGCGCAGGCGGAAGTGGGTCACCGCATCCTTGCCGTCCTCGCGCACGGCCATGCGGATGCGGTCGCGCGGGTGGCGGTCGATCGGGGCATTGGCGGTGCCGCCGGAGACCAGCGCCCCCACCACCACGGCCAGGTACTGACGGTGCACCTGGCGCCCCGAAAGCTGTTCGATCAGTGCGGTGTGCGCCGGCAACGTGCGCGCCACCACCATCACCCCCGACGTGTCCTTGTCCAGGCGGTGCACGATGCCCGCGCGCGGCAGGGTGGCCAGCGACGGGTCGCGGTGCAGCAGGGCATTGACCAGCGTGCCGGCCGGGTTGCCGGCGCCCGGGTGCACCACCAGCCCGGCGGGCTTGTTGATGACGATGACGTGCTCGTCCTCGTACAGCACGTCCAGCGCGATGTCTTCCGGCTCGGAGTGGGTCTGCACCTCCAGCACGGCCGTCACGGTGACGGTCTCGCCCCCGCGTACCGGGTCGCGCGGGCGGGCCGTCTGGCCGTCCAGGCGCGCGTCCCCGCTTTTGATCCACCCCGACAGCTTGGAGCGGGAATAGTCGGGGAACAGGTCGGCCAGCACCGCGTCGAAGCGGCGGCCGGCGGCTTCGTCGGGAACGGTGGCGGTCAGGGTCTGGGGGGCCTGGGTCATCTTGGTAGGCTCTCGCACCCGATTAAGGGGCTGGTAGGCGGGGGCTGCTATTATCGGCCCTTCACGCCTCAAGCGCCCGTCGATGCCGACCATGACCCCACGCTCCGCCCTGCTGCGCACCACCGCCCTGCTGCTGGCCATCACCGTCGCCGGTTCCGGCTGCGCCCGCATGGGCAAGATGTTCAAGGATGAGAATGCCAACGAGGGTCAGCCCGTCGAACAGCTGTACGACAAGGGCCACACCTCGATGAAGAACGGCAACTGGGACTCGGCCGAGCAGACCTACAAGCGCCTGGTCGCCCAGTACCCGTACGGCGAATACACCGAACAGGCACTGATCGAAACGGCCTACGCCCAGTTCAAGGCCGGCAAGCACGACGACGCGATCAGCAGCATCGACCGATTCATCCGTACCTACCCCACGCATCGCAACATCGCGTACCTGTACTACCTGCGTGGCCTGGCCAACTCCAGCCGCGACACCGTGTTCCTGCAGCGCGTGTGGCGTCTGGATGCCAGCCGCCGCGACCTGGCCACGCCGCACCAGGCGTACAACGATTTCTCCATCGTCGCCGAGCGCTATCCCAACAGCCGCTACGCCGAGGATGCGCGCAAGCGCATGGGGGAGCTGCGTGACCTGTTTGCGCGGCACGAGCTCGACGTGGCCCTGTACTACCTGCGCCGCACGGCCTACGTGGCCTCGGCCACGCGCGCCAAGCAGCTGCTGGAAACCTACCCGCAGAGCACGTACGAGAACGACGCGGTAGCCACGCTGGCCGCCGCGTACACCGGGCTGGGCAACGAGGCGCTGGCCGCCGAGGCCAAGCGCGTGCTGCAGGAAAAGGCGCCCAACCACCCGTACCTGGCTGGCAACTGGCCGGACTACCCGGGCAACTGGCGCAAGCTCAATCCGTTTGCGGGTGAGAAGTCCGCGCTCGATATGGATTGAGGGTGTTGGCTTCGGTGGGGGCGGCGTTGCCTGTAGGCATTGCTTCGTCCCTCCATCGGGGCATCCTGCCCCGAGTCGGGCCGGCGGCCATCCATGGCCGCCTCCTACGCAATACCTACAGGCAACACCGCCTCTGCCACCGAAATGGGATTGGCGAGGTAATTAAAAGCATTAGCGGGCTACGCACGCCATGAGCCTCCAACAACGCCGCCTAGTGTGGCGTTGCTGTTTTTGCCCCCCCCCCACGTTTGGAGGCGGGGCGCTGCCATGCGTCTCGTGAAAAGCGCGCCATGGGTGAGAGCGGGCTGCTTACGCGGCACTGCCGCGTAGCCCGGTCGAACGCCCGGCGCGCTGCGCTGGGCCGGATTGGCGCGCGGCCCGACTCGCGGCAGGATTGCCGCGACGGAGGGAGAAACGAGGCGCATGGCAGCGCCCCGCCCCCCACGACTCCCTAAGCCCGATAACCGTTCGTGATCGGATACCGCCGCTCGCGCCCAAACGCGCGATGCGAGACTTTCGGCCCCGGCGCGGCCTGGTGCCGCTTCCACTCGCTGATGCGCACCAGGTTCAGCACCCGGTCCACCGTCTCGGCGGCAAAACCCGCCGCCACGATCTCATCGCGGGACTGCTCCTGGTCCACATGCCGCAGCAGGATCGCATCCAGCACGTCGTACGGCGGCAACGAGTCCTGATCCTTCTGGTTTTCGCGCAATTCCGCGCTCGGCGCGCGGGTGATGACGCCCATCGGGATCACCGGGTCGCCCACCGTGTTGCGCCAGCGCGCCAGCGCGTACACCTCGGTCTTGTACAGGTCCTTGATCGGCCCATAGCCGCCGCACATGTCGCCGTAGATGGTGGCGTAGCCCACCGCGTACTCACTCTTGTTGCCGGTGGTCAGCAGCAATCCACCGAACTTGTTGGTCAGCGCCATCATGATCGCGCCGCGGCAGCGTGACTGCAGGTTTTCCTCGGTCACGTCCGCATCGCGGCCGTCGAACACGTCCGACAACGCGCCCAGAAAGCCCTGGAATGGCTGTTCAATCGGCACCTCCAGCAGGCGAACGCCCTGTTCGCGGCACTGCTCCAGCGCAAGATCGTTGGACAGGTCCGCGGTATAGCGCGACGGCAGGCGCACGGCGGTCACGTTCTCCGCGCCCAGCGCATCCACCGCGATCGCCAGCACCAGTGCGGAGTCGATGCCGCCCGACAGGCCCAGCCATGCCTTGGTGAAACCGTTCTTCTGGCAGTAGTCACGCGTGCCGCGCACCACGGCCCGCCATGCCAGCGCCTCGCGGCTCTCGTCGCCGTCCTCCATCCACTGGCACGCGGCGAAGCGCCTCTCATTGGCGTCGTAATCCACCACCAGCCACTGGTCGCTGAACGCAGCGGCCGCGGGATGCACCGCGCCATCCCCATCCGCCACCACCGAGGCGCCATCGAACACCAGTGCATCTTGCCCGCCCACCACATTGAGGTAGGCGATGCCCACGCCGTGGTCACGCGAGCGTTCTTCAATCAGGGCATCACGCTGCAGGTGCTTGTCGCGCTCGAAGGGCGATGCATTGGGCACCAGCACCAACTGCGCCCCGGCCTGCACCGTGGAGGCGATCGGCTCGTCAAACCACAGGTCCTCGCAGATGATTAGGCCGACCTTCACCCCATCGACCTCGAATACGCAGTTTTCGCCATCCGGATCGACATCGAAGTAGCGGCGCTCATCGAACACCGCGTAATTGGGCAACTCACGCTTGCGATAGGTGTGCGCCACCTCGCCATCGCGCAACACACTGGCCGCGTTGTAGACCACGCTGCCGGCTGCCTGTGGCCAGCCCACCACGGCCACGATGCCCTTCGTCGTCATGGCCAGCCGCTGGATGGCGGCAGCGCATTCGGCCAGGAACGACGGTCTAAGCAGCAGGTCCTCAGGCGGGTAACCGCAGAGTGCCAACTCCGGGAACAGCACGACGTCGGCGTCGTACTCGTCGCGTGCGAGCGCGATCATCTCCGCGATCCGCTCGGCATTGCGCTGCACCGCGCCCACCGGAAAGTCGAACTGCGCCATCGCGATCCGCAAAGGGGTGCCCATCCGCTGCTCCATCCAGTCACGCGTCATATCTCACCCATGATAGTGGTTACGGCGAAGAGGAGGTGGAGCGTGGGCGTATTGCGGCGAGCCGGCCATGGGTGAGACCAAGCCGCTTTCGCGGCACTGCCGCGTGGCTTGGGCAAACGCCCGGCGCGCTGCGCCGGGCCGGACTGGCCGGCGCCCCCGACTCGGGGCAGGATGCCCCGACGGAGGGGCGCAGCAATACCCCCCATGCTTCGCCTCCTCCCCCCATCGCCAAAACGAGAAAGGCCACCCGGAGGTGGCCTTTCCCAGACAACTTCAGCGCCGCCGATTACTTGGCCAGGCGCTTCGCGATCGCCGCACCCAGGTCGCCCGGCGACTTCACCGTGGTCACGCCCGCCTTCTCCATCGCGGCGAACTTGCCCTCGGCCGTACCCGAACCGCCGGAAGCAATAGCACCGGCATGGCCCATACGCTTGCCCTTCGGCGCCGAGGCACCGGCGATGAAGCCGACGACCGGCTTGGTCACGTACTGGCTGATGAACTCGGCCGCTTCTTCCTCGGCGGAACCGCCGATCTCGCCGACCATGATGATGCCTTCGGTCTGCGGGTCGTCCTGGAACCACTTCAGCGCGTCGATGAAGTTGGTGCCGTTGATCGGGTCACCGCCGATGCCAATACAGGTCGACTGACCCAGGCCCACGTCGGTGGTCTGCTTGACCGCTTCATAGGTCAGCGTGCCCGAGCGCGACACGATGCCGATCTTGCCCGGCATGTGGATGTGGCCCGGCATGATGCCGATCTTGCACTCGCCCGGCGTGATCACGCCCGGGCAGTTCGGGCCAACCAGCACGACGTCGTCGTAGCCGTTGAGCACGTTCTTCACGCGCAGCATGTCCAGCACCGGGATGCCCTCGGTGATGCACACGATCACCTTGATGCCGGCGTCGGCCGCTTCCATGATCGCGTCAGCCGCGAACGGCGGCGGCACGTAGATGACCGAAGCATCGGCGCCGGTTTCGGCGACGGCATCGGCCACGGTGTTGAAGACCGGCAGGCCCAAGTGGGTGGTGCCGCCCTTACCGGGGGTCACGCCACCGACGACCTGGGTGCCATAGTCGAGCATCTGCTCGGCGTGGAAGGTGCCCTGCGAGCCGGTGAAGCCCTGCACGATCACCTTGGTGTTCTTGTTGATCAAAACGCTCATGGTGTCGTTCCTTACTTGCCGGCGACGGCCGCAACGGCCTTCTTCGCGCCGTCGTTGATGTTGTCGGCCGGGGTGATGGCCAGGCCGGAGTTCTTCAGCAGCTCCTTGCCGGCTTCAACGTTGGTGCCCTCAAGGCGCACGATGACCGGCACCTTGACGTCCACTTCCTTCACCGCGGCGATGATGCCCTCGGCGATCATGTCGCAGCGGACGATGCCACCGAAGATGTTGACGAAGATCGCCTTCACCTTGTCGCTCGACAGGATCAGCTTGAAGGCCTCGGTCACGCGCGCCTTGGTCGCGCCGCCGCCCACGTCGAGGAAGTTCGCCGGCTCGCCGCCTTCCAGCTTGATCACGTCCATGGTCGCCATCGCCAGGCCGGCGCCGTTGACCATGCAGCCGATGTTGCCGTCCATGGTGACGTAGTTGAGGTCATGCTGGCTGGCCAGCACCTCGGTCTCGTCTTCCTGGCGGATGTCGCGCATCGCCACCAGTTCCGGATGGCGGAACGAGGCGTTGTCGTCGGAGTCGATCTTGCCGTCCAGCACCGCGAGGTTGCCGTTGGTGAGGATCGCCAGCGGGTTCAGCTCGACCAGCGCCAGGTCCTTCTCGTTGAACAGCTTGTACAGGCCCAGCATGATCTTGGTCAGCTGGCCGACCTGCTTGGCGTCCAGGCCCAGGGCGAAGCCCAGGTTGCGGCACTCGAACGGCTGCAGGCCCTGCACGTAGTTCACGTGCAGCGTCTGGATGGCTTCCGGCTTCTCGGCGGCCACCTGCTCGATGTCCATGCCGCCTTCGGCCGACGCGATGAAGGTGATCGAACGCGTGGCGCGGTCCACCAGCACCGACAGGTACAGTTCCTTGGCGATGTCGGTGCCTTCGCACACCAGCACCGAGTCGATCGGCAGCTCGACGCCGGCCGTCTGGTAGGTCGCCATCTTCGTGCCCAGCAGCGCCGCGGCGTACTGCTTCACGTCGTCATACGAGCGCGCCAGCTTGACGCCACCGGCCTTGCCGCGGCCACCGGCGTGGATCTGCGCCTTGACCACCCACAGGTCGCCGGGGATGGTCTTGGCGGCTGCGACAGCCTCGTCGGGAGTGCGGGCAACCACACCGACCGGCACTGCGATGCCGTAGTCGGCAAAGAGCTGCTTTGCCTGGTATTCGTGAAAGTTCATGCGTCACCGAGGGGAGTTGGAGTCATCCCATGCGGGGCATCCGGCAGGCCGGCGCGCAGGCAATGGGGCCCGCCATTGTCGCCGATCGGGCCCCGGCGGGCAAAATCGACCATGGACGAAGCACCCGCCGCCCTGCGGGAGCGGCTCCGGGCCCGGAAGGCGTGCGGCGTGGCCGAGCCCCGTTCGCCGTCCCGCGCGCCCCTGTGACCTCGGCCTATACTCGCCCGGGAACCCCGCAGGACGCCTCCTTGCCCTTCTTCCGCCACGCCACGGACGCCACCGACGCCGACCGCGCCCTGCGCCGGGAGTTGTACTTCTTCACCCTGTACCGCGTGTTCGAGGCGGTGCTGCTGGTCTTCGTGCTGTTCGGCCCCCTGCCCGACCTGGCAGGGGAGGCACGCCACCCCGAGTTCGCGCGGGGGCTGTCGCTGGCCTACCTGCTGGTGGCGATGGCGCTGTTCCTGGTGGGCGGCCGGGGCGATGTCCGCCTCCATACCGTGGTGGGCGTGGCCGCCGACCTGCTGCTCGGCACGCTCGCCATCCATGCCCTGCCCAACAGCGGGGCCAGCATCGCCCTGATGCTCGCCTTCAACGTGGGCGCGGGGGCCCTGCTGCTGCGCATCCGCTACGGCATCGCGATTGCCGGGCTGGCGACCGCGGGCCTGATCGGCGAACACGCCTGGAGCCATCTGCTCGAAGGCGGCGCCAGCATGACGCTGGGGCAAGTGATGCTGACCTCCGCGGCCTACCTCACCATCGCCGGCCTCACCAGCACTCTGGGCCGGCAGTTGCGCGAGGGCTACAACCTGGCCGAGGCCCGCGGCGCCGAAGCCGCGCAATTGTCGGAAGTAAACGAGCTGATCATTCGGCGCATGCGCACCGGCGTGCTGCTGGTGGACGGCCAGGACAACATCCGGCTGGCCAACGAAGCCGCCTCCCTGCTGATGGGCGAAGCCGGCGACGCCGACCCGCAGGGAATCCGGCACCTGGGCGTGGCCCTGCCCGAACTGGCCCGCCGCCTGCAGCGCTGGCGCGCCGGCGAAACGGACACCAGCCCGATGCTGATCAGCCCCGATCAGCCCGAAGTGGTCCCGCGCTTCACCCGGCTGCTGGCCAACAGCGACCAGGTGCTGATCTTCCTCGACGACACCGCGCTGGCCGCCCGGCGCGCGGAGTCGCTGACCCTGGCCACCCTGGGCCGTTTCTCGGCCAGCCTGGCCCATGAGATCCGCAACCCGCTGGCGGCCATCAACTACGCGGTGCAATTACTGGAGGAGTCGCCCGACATCCCCACCGCCGACCGCCGCCTGCTGGAGATCATCCGCCAGCAGGGCACGCGGATGAACGGCATCGTCGAGAACGTCCTCGGCCTGGCCCGCCGCGACCACGCCCAGCCCGAAAACGTCGATCTGGGCGAGCAGGTCCGTCAGTTCGTCGAGGACTACCGCCAGGGGCACCCGCTGGAGGACGACACCGTGCAGGCCGCCACGCCCAAGGCGCCGGTGCCCGCCCTGGTCGACCCCCGGCAGTTGCACCAGGTGCTGACCGCTTTGGTCTACAACGCCCTGACCTACGGCCGCATGCCAGGCGAACCCGCACGGGTGACCGTGCGCGTGACCGCCGACGGCAGCGGCCAGCCCATGATCGAAGTGCTGGACCGCGGCCCGGGCATCCCGGAGCGCGTGCAGAGCCAGCTGTTCCGCCCCTTTTTCACCACCTCCAGCCACGGCACCGGCCTGGGCCTGTATATCGCCCGGGAACTGTGCCGGGCCAACCAGGCCAGCCTGGACTACGTCCCCGTCCCCGGCGGGGGGGCCTGCTTCCGCCTGCGGCTGCAGGGACCGACCGGCGCCCGGCATGCCTGAATTCGACGCAGCGCACAAGCCTGCAACTCCGAACTTGGCCGTCCGCCCCCCATCAGTTATCGTCGGCGCCGGAGGATCGGATGGCAGAAACCCGTAGTGCATTGGTAGTCGACGACGAACGTGACATCCGCGAGCTCCTGGTCATGGCCTTGGGTCGCATGGGTTTACGCTGCGACACCGCCTCCAGCCTTGCCGACGCGCGCAACCAGCTCGCACGGCAATCCTTTGACCTGTGCCTGACCGACATGCGCCTGCCGGACGGCTCGGGCATGGACCTCGTCGCCGAGATCAGCCAGAAGCACCCCGAGACCCCGGTCGCCATGATCACCGCCTTCGGCAATGTCGAAGCGGCCGTGGAGGCCCTCAAGGCCGGCGCCTTCGATTTCGTCGCCAAACCGGTGGAGCTGAGCGTGCTGCGTGACATGGTCCGCCACGCCCTCGACCTGCGCACGAAGGGACCGGCCCCGGCCTCGGTGGTCGACACGGTGGCCGCGCGCCTGTACGGCGACTCGCCCGCCATGACCGCCCTGCGGGCCACGCTGGCCAAGGTCTCCCGCAGCCAGGCCCCGGTGTACATCGCCGGTGAATCGGGCGTGGGCAAGGAACTGGTCGCCCGCACCATCCATTCCGAAGGCGGCCGCGCCGACGGCCCGTTCGTGCCCGTCAACTGCGGCGCCATCCCGGCCGAACTGATGGAAAGCGAGTTCTTCGGCCATAAGAAGGGCAGCTTCACCGGTGCCCACGCCGACAAGCCCGGCCTGTTCCAGGCCGCCGACGGCGGCACCCTGTTCCTGGACGAAGTGGCCGAGCTTCCGATGCACATGCAGGTCAAGCTGCTGCGCGCCATCCAGGAAAAGTCCGTCAAGCCGGTGGGCGCCAACATCGAGATCCCGGTGGACGTGCGCATCCTCTCGGCCACGCACAAGGATCTGGCCCGCATGGTGGCCGAAGGCCGCTTCCGCCAGGACCTGTACTACCGCATCAACGTGATCGAACTGCGCGTCCCGCCGCTGCGCGAACGCCTGGACGACCTGCCCGGTCTGGCCGACAAGATCCTGCGGCGCCTTTCGAGCCAGCAGGGCCGCGACCCCGCCCGCCTGGGTCCGGCCGCACTCGCCGCCCTGCGCGCCTATCCGTTCCCCGGCAACGTGCGTGAGCTGGAGAACGTGCTAGAGCGCGCCATGGCGCTGGCCGATGGCGACACCCTGACCGCCGAGGACCTCAGCCTGCCGGCCACCGGCGCAGCGGCACCGGTCACGCATGGCCTCCCACACGCGGCCTTGCGGCCCTCCGTGCCTGCCACCGCCACCAGCAGCTCGGCGCCCGCGACGGCAGAGAGCAGTTACAGCCACGCGTCCTTCAATGCCACGTTCGGACCGCCGGCCGGCAGCCACTCCAGCGCGGCGGCGGCGGGCATCGACCCGCGCACCCTCGACCCGCGCGACACCGCCACCAGCGCCCTGCCCTCGTACATCGAGGAAGTGGAGCGCGCCGCGATCGAGCACGCGCTGAAGGAAAACCGGTACAACAAGACCAAGACGGCCGCCTCGCTGGGCATCACCTTCCGGGCCTTGCGGTACAAGTTGAAGAAGTTGGGGATTGATTGAGGCCATAGCGGCGCCCGTCACCGCAGGCTTATCCCGTCGGGGCGTTAGCCCCTGCCGAAACAGCGCGCACTCGTCCTCCTGAGGGAAGGCGCGTTTCGCGTATGGCGTAGTAGTCGATTCGAGAGAAGTCCAGCTGAAGCGTGCCGACGAGCCGGAACCCTACCTGCGAGTCGTGGACATGATTCTCAAACAGGGATTCAATGGGCGCGGGGATGGCATTGCGTCGGGGGGGCACCCTCGGGTTTCCGGTCAACCCACCGTGACCCCGCCCCGCCTCCGTTCTCGCCGCCTGCCCAAGTACGCTGTTCATTGCAGCCAACTCCTTGCGTCGCTCAGCACTTCCCGGCGCATTCGGCTCTGCTTGCCAATAGCGGCGAAACTTCTCCCCCGTGTCCTCAACCGCCAAACCGCTATCGATCCACTTCCAGTACCACTTCATGTGAGCGTGTAGCACGTCACCCATAGGACCCTTGGGCGTGTCCACATGCTTCATATACCCTCGGAAGGTGTCGTGCGCGGTTGCATTCAACGCGAAGGAATGTGAGTAAAGATCACGCCAACGCCCGCCATCATCGGCCCGCATTTCCGCCACGGACTGCATCGGCAGGCCTGCACCCCGCGCGTGGTCCAGCATCTGCAACAGGTTGATCCGCGCCAAGTCCCGGGTCCGCCCCTGCTTGCCCTCCTCATAACCCCCACCCACATCGGAATGCGCACCCGGCGATACCACCTGGACGCGTTGCGCTAACGCAGTTCCGGCCTCGATGACCGTGACAGGGAAAGCGTCTCGCAACTCATGGGCGGCCACGGTGTGAACGCATTTTTCGACCCAACGCGGAACAGTGGTAGGGATCAGCTCGGAATGCGTATTGCCGCCCGCGCGGCCGATGGATTCGACCGTATCGAACAAGCCGAGAAACTTGAAGTTAAGTGGTATCCCGTCAAACTTCAGCTTGCCAGCCGCTTCAGTGACCTTGCTGTGGGCGCGGAGCCAGTGCGTGAATGCACGAGCCGTTGCCGCACCACGAGAGAAGCCAAAGGCAGAGACATTGATTTCGTCGACACGGGCGTGGGAACGGATATCTATCACATACGTTTCAAAGTCAAAGATCGCCTTTTCCAAGCGCTTGTCGATCTGCCGGCCAAACGCCTGATTGATCCTGCTTTCGTCCTCTTCGTAACCGTGGACGTCCGTCCAGACCACCTGTCGGTCGCGCCCTACGATCCTCGCCACGCGCTCGTAGCGACCAGTGAAGGTGAAATGGGTGCCGCATCCCTCGTAGTAGAAAGGCGTGATTCCTTTTCGTGGGTTGGTCAGGTGCGCGTGAAACAGCGCAGCCACGTTGCTATGCCGCACAGGGAAGTCACGATCTTTATGATTATTCGTGCCGTCAAAGAATGCAGAAAACCAACCTACCACGTGACATGTCGGACACGCGGGGGATCCTCCCGCCGAGCCGCCCTTGGAAACTGCACGACTCACCATGTTTTCAACCGCCAGAACTCTTGGCGCAATTACAGCCCCTGCATCAGAGTTCATTTGCCGCTTTCCCGGAGTTGGACTTCGGGTGACCTGCCCCCGGTTTTCAGGGCCACCCTGACTTAAGTAGAGTCCGTTCCCAAGAAGAGGACGGACATGAAGAAGCGCTTCACCGACGAGCAGAT